>JAOZNA010000022.1 GCA_029934005.1 Candidatus Bathyarchaeota archaeon | reverse complement strand
TTCAAAAACATAAGCTTCTCGAATGCATACAATGTGGAATGTGCACTGGAAGCTGTCCAGTTGCGAGAAAAACAAGCTTAAATATTAGGAGATACATGCGAGAAGTCGCTATTACCGGAAAACTTGTTATACATTCTCCTAACGAATTATGGAGCTGCACCACATGTGCAACTTGTGAAATTCGATGTCCAAAGGAAATTGCTCCATACGAGTTTCTCGTAGACATCCGAAGCATGGCAGTTGAGGAAGGAAAGATTGCCCCAACCCTTCGAGACGCATTAGAAAGCGTTTTTAAGAATGGCAATCCTTGGGGGAGAATAAGAAGTAAGAGAACGGAATGGGCTGAAGGATTAAACATTAAGCATATTTCCCAAGGAGCCGAATACCTATACTTTGTCGGTTGCACACCTGCCTACGACACCAGAGTTCAAGAAGTAGCAAGAAGCCTCGTAAGATGCCTCACAAAAGCTGAAATTGACTTCGCAACTTTAGGTAATGAGGAAAACTGCTGCGGAAGCGAAGTCTACAGCATAGGTGAAAAAGGCTTATTCGAATTTCTCGTTGAAGAAAATATGAAAATCTTCAATAAATATAACGTAAAACAACTCGTAACTAGCTGCCCCCACTCCTACAACACGTTTAAGAACAGATATGGACAAACAAGCTTTGAAGTTATGCATCACAGCCAACTACTCGCAGAACTAATCGACCAAGGCAAACTCACCTTCTCAAAAGAACTAAACAAGACAATAATTTATCATGACCCATGTTATCTCGGAAAGCAAAACGGCGTATATGATGATCCTAGGAAAGTTTTAGAAAGCATTCCAGGCGTAAAGCTCATAGAGTTTGACCGTTCAAGGGAAAGAAGCCTCTGCTGCGAAGGAGCAGGTGGAAGAATGTGGATAGACATTCCAGGCGAACGTCTAGCAGAAATACGCGTCAAAGACGCGGCGGAAGCAGGAGCAGAAATCATAGCAACAGCATGTCCATTCTGCCTTCTAACCCTAGAAGACGCAGTAAAAACAACTGGATATGAAGAAAAAATTAAGGTTTTAGACATAGCGGAAATACTCGCACAAGCAATTTAACAAAAGTATTTCTTCCTCTCCTAGTTTCCCAGACTTAGGTTGTTCCTCGCACAAATATTTTGATGCTCAAACTGTGTAGCCAGAGTTATTATCGAAAAGTTAAGAAAACTATTAAAGGAATAGTTTACATTTCTAAACGTTCTTAATTCAGCAACATAAGGTGAGAGTTGAATGGAAAAATTCACCCATGACATAGTCATAGTTGGAGCCGGCATAGCCGGTTTAAGAGCGGCCATAGCAGCCGCAGAAGCAAGTAAAGAAATCAACGTAGCAGTCATCTCTAAGATTTATCCAGTTCGTTCCCACTCGGTCTGCGCGCAAGGCGGAACAGCAGCTGTGCTCAGAGAAGGTGACTCATATGATCTGCATGCTTGGGATACCGTTAAGGGCGCCGACTTCTTGGCCGACCAAGACGTAGTAGAATTCTTTGTTAGGCGAGCGCCTCAGGAAATTATCAATTTGGAGCATTGGGGTTGCCCATGGAGCAGAACAGAAGACGGAAAAATAAATCAACGTCCCTTCGGAGGCCACAGCTTTCCAAGAGCATGCTTCGCAGCCGACATGACAGGCTTCCATGAAATGCATACGCTATATGGAAAGGCAAAAACCCTCGAAAACATAACTTTCTACGACGAATGGTTTGTTACCTCCTTACTCGTAGAGGATAATACAGCCGTAGGATTAACCGCAATAGAACTCAAAACTGGAAAACTTCAAGCTTTCAAGGCTAAAGCCATTGTAATGGCGACTGGCGGCTATCAGAGAATCTATCAATTCACAACCTTCTCGCATACAGCAACAGGCGACGGAATGACAATTGCATATAGGGCAGGCGCACCTCTAAAAGACATGGAATTCGTTCAATTCCACCCAACAGGCTTAGTTCCGCCAGGAGTACTCATAACCGAAGGCGCAAGAGGAGAAGGCGGATACCTACTCAACGCTAAAGGCGAACGATTCATGAAGCGATACGCACCAGAAAAAATGGAGCTAGCGCCACGAGACATAATCGCCAGAGCAGAGCAGACTGAAATAAACGAGGGAAGAGCCTTCCAAGGGCCTTACGGCCCATACATTGCCCTAGATCTTAGGCATTTAGGCGAAGAGAAAATAAACGAAAGGTTGCCGCTGATAAGGGACGTTGCAATAAAGCTTGCAGGCGTAGACCCGGTTGAGGAACCCATACCGATAAGGCCGGCGGCCCACTACGCTATGGGAGGGATTCACGTGAACATTAAGACTGAATCTCCAATTGCGGGCTTATATGCAGCTGGCGAATGCTCATGCATAAGTGTTCACGGCGCCAATAGACTTGGAACAAACTCAACTGCCGATTGCCTAGTCTTTGGAGCTGTAAGTGGAGAAGAAGCTGCAAAGTACGCATTATCGAAGAGTTTCAGAGAAATACCGAAAGATAAGGTTTTAGAGGAAGAGAAAAGAATTTTCGATGGAATTCTCGGTAAGGAAGGGGACGAGAAGGTTCCAGCTATAAGGGATGAAATGCGTAAGATAATGAACGACAAAGTTTGGATTTTCCGAACCGGCGAGGAACTTCAAGAAGCCTTAAAGGAAATAAGAAAATTAAGAAAAAGATTCGAAAACATTCGAGTTGAAGACAAAGGCGGAGCTTTTAACATGGGGCTCATAGAAGTCTTACAGTTAGACTTCACCTTGGAACTTGCCGAAGTCACGGTTGTAAGCGCTTTGGCTAGAACTGAGTCGCGAGGAGCCCATTATAGGCTGGACTATCCAAAAAGAGACGACAAAAACTGGCTGAAACACACACTAGCATATTACACGCGGGAAGGCCCAAGACTCGAATACATTCCAGTCACAATAACGAAGTGGACTCCGACGGAGAGGAAGTATTAGGAGGCGTAGCGTATGAGCACAAAAGTTGAGAAGATAGTTGAATTTGAGATTCATCGTTTTGACCCTGAAACTAAGAGAAGATATGTTTCAACCTATAAGGTTCCAATTCGAAAGGGAATGACGCTCCTCGACGCGCTAATGTATATTAGAGATAACCTTGACGGAACACTTGCGTTCAGATCCTCCTGTAGAATGGGTATTTGCGGAAGCTGCGGCATACAAGTGAATGGAAAGCCTATGCTCGCATGCTATACGCAAGTGCTTCACCTAAACGCTGACAAGCTTGTTATTGAGCCTCTGCAAAACTTTCCTGTCATAAAGGACTTGGTAGTTGACATCGAACCATTCTTTGGCACATATGAACGAATCAAAAGTGTTCTAATAAAGCCTGAAGAAGAACTGAAAAAGTCAGTTGAATTCATACAGCTTCCCAAAGACCTCAAGAAGATATGGGATTTGGCGCTTTGCACCAAATGTGGAATATGCTACTCCTCATGCCCCGCCGCAATAGATGAAAGATTCCTTGGACCATCCACACTGACCACGAATTATAGATTCATCATAGACACGCGTGATGAAGGCGCAGAAGAAAGATTGAAAGTTACAGCCGACAATATATGGCTTTGCACATCATGCAATTCATGCACGCTTTTCTGTCCAAAAGAAGTAGACGCGTCATCTTCAGTTGTTGAAGAACGAAGCCTAATAGTTGAAACCGGCAACATACCGCGGACAGTTATGGACGTACTCACAAGCGTAATGAGATATCATAATCCGATGGGAAGATATCCAACCAAAAGAATGGAGTGGGCTGAAGGATTAAACATTAAAACCTATCCTAACGTAAACAAGGCCGACGTCCTATACTTCGTCTGCTGCCTAACAGCCTACGATACTAGACATCAGGAAATAGCCAAGTCTATGGTTTCCCTGTTTAACCGTTTAGGCATAGACTTTGCAGTTCTCGGCAACGAAGAATGGTGCTGCGGAGACCACATATTAAGGCTCGGCGAGAAAGGCCTATTCGAAGAACTAGCTGAACACAACGTGTCTATGTTCAAAAAGTTTGAAGCAAACAAAATCGTAACATTATCTCCCCACTGCTATGATGCGTTCAAAAACCAGAAACCCTACTCTGACATAGGCCTCAACGTCCAACATTACACGCAACTCCTAGCAGACGCCATAGAAAAAGGCAAACTAGCGCCTTCAAAGCCAATAAACAAGAAAGTTACCTATCATGACCCGTGCTTCCTGGGTAAACGTAACGGAATCTTCGAGGAACCGAGGAAGATTCTGGAGTCAATAAAAGGCCTAGAACTTGTTGAGATGAAAAGGAACAGAGAGAACAGTTTCTGTTGCGGAGGAGGCGCTGGAAGAGTTTGGACTGAAGATGCACCAGTAGAAAAGAGGCCTTGCGTAAACAGGGTTAAAGAGGCTTTAGACCTAGGCGTAGAGGTCATAGCCACTGCTTGTCCATTCTGTGTATCTACACTAGAAGATGCAACAAAGGTTCTAGACGTAGAAAACAAAATAGTCGTAAAAGATATTGCCGAATTGGTAAAAGAAGTGCTATAAACTTCTCATTTTTCATTCATTTTAAATTTTCATCTACCTTCCCGTTTGGAAGCATATTATTGGGATGAGGGATGCACTGAACCAGATAGGTTATGGTCAGATAAAGGTCTATAATGTGTCAGACCTACTTGTGATGGTGTACCAAAAACGTAAAGCTAAGTTCAGCTTCAAAATATCTATTTTTCTCCAATTTCCTTCTAAATCATAAAAATGGGAAATTTATAGTTCTTCAAGTCCGCTGCTTGTTTCTTCCTCTTCTTTCTTTTCCTTCTCTTTTTCTTCCATGCCCTTTGCTGATACCACATCGTCTATTCTTAGAATCATGCACGCTGCTTCTGTCGCTGACTTAACCACTTGCTGTTTAACCCTTAATGGTTCTAGAACCCTTAGTTCTCGCATATCCCTTATTTTTCCATCGAATACATCTACGCCGTAAAATTGACCGTCTAAACCTTCATGTTTGGCTCTTAGCTCAACCATTATGTCTATCGGGTCTAAACCAGCGTTTTCAGCAAGTATCATTGGTATCGATTCTACTGCGTCTGCGAAAGCTTCGATTGCCAGCTGTTCTCTTCCACCAACTTTTGTGGCATAATCTCTTAGGCGTTTGGCTATTTCGGCTTCTGGTGCACCACCACCAACAACAATTTTTCCATCTTCAACTGCGTTTCTAACCACGCATAAAGCGTCGTGCAGTGAACGTTCAGCTTCGTCCACTACGTGCTCTGTTCCACCGCGAATTACTATGGTTACTGCCCTCGGGTTCTTGCATTCCCTTACGTAAACAAGTTTGTCCTCGCCTATTTTGACCTCTTCAACCAGTTTTGCTTCTCCTAAAGCTTCAGTCGACAAGTCTTTCAGGCTTGCAACTATCTTTGCACCAGTTGCTTTCGCCAGTTTTTCCATGTCGCTGCTGCTAACGTTTTTAACAGCCAAAATTCCCTTTCTTGCAAAGAAGTGAAGTGCTACATCGTCTATGCCCTTCTGACAGAACACAACATTTGCACCTGTATTGGCTATTGTTTCAACCATTTCCTTCAGCATGCGTTCCTCTTCTTCAAGGAACATCTTCATTTGTTCTGGATTATCAATGTTGATTTTTGCGTCAAACTCTGTCTTCTCTATTTCCAATTTGGCGTTTACCAATGCTATTTTCGCGTTTTCAACGCGTTTGGGCATCTGTGGATGGGCGACTTCCTTGTCTATAACAACTCCTTTGACCAGCTCTGTTTCTTCTAGGCTTCTCCCGTGCTTTTTAACTATCTTTATTAGGTCTATGTCAGCTTTTATTCCGCTTTCAGTTTTTTCCATTATTTGTTTAACTGCCTCCACAGCTAGTTTTGCAAAGTGTTCTTTGGCTACGGTAACGCCCTTGCTGTTCATCGAAGTTATGGCGACATCTCGAAGCTTGTCCTCATCACTAACATCAACTTTAATTGCGATTTCATCCAGAATTTCGAATGCTTTTTGAGAAGCTTTCTTGAAGCCATCCACAATTATTGTGGGGTGTACGTTCTGTTCAAGAAGGTTTTCCGCTTGGTGTAGTAATTGACCCGCCAACACGACAGCGGTTGTTGTTCCGTCTCCCACTTCATTATCCTGCGTCTTAGCAACTTCAACCATCATTTTAGCTGCTGGATGCTGTACGTCAAGTTCCTTCATTATTGTTGCTCCGTCATTGGTTATAGTTACGTCTCCGAAACTGTTTACGAGCATTTTGTCCATTCCGCGAGGACCAAGCGTTGTTTTTATGGTTTCAGCTATTATTTTAGCTGCCATAATATTGTTTCTTTGAGCTTCACGTCCAGCTGTTCGAGTGGTTCCTTCTTTTAATATTAAAACTGGGACTGTGGATGTCATGGAAGGCGTAGCCATCCACATTCACCCCCTCTCATTTGGGCGAACATGGAGGCTGCAAATGCTAGCTGAAAAACTCCAATATTTAAAGTTTACTCGTAAGAACAAGCAATTATACAAAATTTAATGTTTAGCAAATTTTCCTTCAATCTAAAAGGTTTAGTTTGAATTTTTATTTGAAATTCATAACGCTTAAACTAGCACTAACCAGCGTTAAGCTTGGATGTGCGATAATGAAGAGATTAAAAGCCGCTTCTCTCCTAGTTACCCTAATAATCGAAATATTCATGTTCTTTAATAGTTTTGCTCCAACCGTAAACGCAACATATATCCACGAAGATATTAAACAAGACACTATTTGGACTTTAATGGACAGCCCCTACATCATCATTAATGACATAACCATCTACCCAAACGTCACGTTAACTATCGAGCCAGGGGTAGAAATAAGGTTTGGAGGAAATTTTTCTTTAACAGTAAATGGAACATTGATTGTAAACGGCGAAAGTAATAGAATGGTAAAGTTTACGTCAAACGCGGAAATGCCTCAGGCTGGCGATTGGAGCGCAATTAGGTTTTATAATTCCCAGAATTCAAAATTGTCATATTGTGTGGTGGAATACGCCATAGACGGGATATTTGTAAAAAATAGCTCTCTAGAAATTTTAGGTTGTAAAATACATGAAAATCTTAAAAACGGAATAAATATAGCGGAAAATTGCAATTTATCAATAAAAAACTCCATAATAATGTCTAATGAAAACGGAATATTCTCCGATACAGACTCTGAAGTAACAATAGAAAACACCACAATCACATACAACAACCATGGAATACACCTTGAAGGCAATATCCAAAACTTCCAAATAATAAATAACACGCTATCTTCAAATGAAATCGGAATTTACATTTCAGACCAAGTAAATTCCAGAATTAGTAACAATTCCATCGCTTACAACGAGATAGGTGTATTGTTTGAAAACGCCTCCTACTCGGTGCCCATAAATTTCAACGACATTTATGGTAATGATCTGGCGATGAATGCTGTTGAAAGTGATCCAGTTAATGCAACGTACAATTATTGGGGAGACGAAAGCGGCCCGTATCACCCGTCGCTGAATCCTTCTGGAAAAGGAAACCCCGTGGAAAGTAATGGTACAGACTTAATTTTCATACCTTTCCTATCAGCTTCAAACCATTACGTCAATAAACGCCCTGTAGCGAGGCTATTAACAGACAAAGTTCTCGTCGCCCCTAACCAAACCGTCTGGTTTATTGCAACTAATTCCAGCGACGAAAGAAGAATAGACTATTTCATGTTTGACTTTGGCGACGGAGAAAAAAGCGGTTGGACATCCTTATCGCTATTTGCCCACAAATATGCTTCTATTGGAAGTTATACAGCTAGGCTTTGGGTAATGGACGATTTTGGAGCAGTAAGCAGCAATACTCCGCAAGTTACAATAAACGTTCAGAATCTTCCAGCACTTTCAGTTACTTTAACGCTCACCAACAATGTAGTAGGACGCAACAAGAAAGTTCCAATCACAGTTCAAGTGAAAAGTGACGGTTCACCTGTACAAAACGCTTATGTTAAGCTTTTCTCATTAAAAGAAGGCTATTTTGAAAATTCAACCGGATATACAGATGCAAATGGCTACTTAACAACAACATTCGTAACCCCAAACATTACACAGTCAACAACCATAATGTTGGTTGCGACGGCTTCTAAAGATGGTTTCGCAGACGGCTCAGACCATGAATATTTAGAGGTTGTACCCCCTCTAAGCGTTGAAGTGAATGCTTACCCACAAACGATTAGGTCAGAAGAAACAGCTACCATTGAAGTTTACGTTACTTATGATGAACAATCAATTGTAAGCGCCTTGGTAGAACCATTCTCCAATGCTGGGGGAAGTTTTGATCCAGAAATCGGATTTACAGATCAAGAAGGAAAGTGCGTTTTCAATTTCACCGCACCTAAAACTTTAACAAAGCTTAATGTAACAGTTACGGTGACAGCGTCAAAAGCTGGGTATGAAACTGGTGGAAACGAAGTAATAGTTGCGGTGGAACCTAAAGTACTTAATATAGAAGTTACTGCCGAGCCATATACAATAAAATCGGAATCAACTTCCAACATAACCGTCTATGTTACATGCGAGGAAATCCCCGTTTCAAACGTTAATGTAAGCGTTTACGCATCTATAGGAAACTTCTCCGCTTCAAACAACCTAACCAATTTAAATGGTATAGCGCAATTCACATTTGTATCTCCACCAGTAAGCGAACAGGAAAACATAACAATTACGGTGATTGCAGAAAAGGACGGATATGTTGGAGCCGAAGAAAATGTAACAATCATGGTGGAGCCGAAAACTCTCAAACTTGATGTCGTAGTTGAACCAAGCATCATAGAGTCAGGTCAAACAGCAACTGTAATGATCTACGTAGAAAGCGACTCAGCCGCGATCGCAAATGTTTCAATTATGCTAACGTCTTATTACGGAAACTTTTCGCAGAACAGCGGAGCTACTGACAAGGACGGATGTTTCACGGTAATGTTTTATGCCCCAGAAGTAACCACAGAAACTAATGTTAGTATTGTTGTTACTGCAGAAAAAATAGGATATTCAGAAGCACAAGCCACTACGGTTCTAACGGTGATCCCTCCTCAAGCTGCCCAAGGAGGTGGGGCACTTCTCCCACCTGTCTTCCTTATGGTTATTATAGGGGTTTTAGCGGTAATTGTCATAATTGCGCTTTTGATAAGATTTAAGGTTATTGAGATTGGTGTTGAGGAAGAGAGCGAAGAACAAACGTCATAAACGTGAATTCTTGTTTTTATGTTTAAATTTTGAGCTGAAGGCGTGTTTAGTAAGACGCAAGATTTAATAAATCGTTTGCACCAAACTATTCCATAGGAGAATATAATGCCAAAAACAGGAAAAATATTCAGCAAGTTAAAAAAGATAAAAATAAGACTAAACATAGGAAAGGCTAAACCAAAAAGGGAAAAAGTTCCCCCACCACCTCCAAAACTTCTCCCAAGAGGATATAAAATAGTAGAGAGATATTCGCTTTACGACCCATTCGTCCACGTGGCAATAGCACAAAATCCAAAGACAGGAGAATACAAATATTTCTTAGACGAACTCCAGCTTGACAGCCTTGAAAGGTCAATTTACAACCGCATACTCGACATATTACTTGCAGAAATAGAACCACCTAAAAAAGAAGTTAAAGACCCAAGAAAATTCTTTGCAGATGAAGCGAAAAAGATAGTTGATAAATATCGTATAAGCCTAGGATGGCTTCCGGACGTTTCATGGTACAAGATTTTATACCACGCAGAAAAAGACCTTGTCGGATTCGGCAAAATAGACGCGTTAATGCGTGACCCCAACATTGAGGACATTTCATGCGACGGAGTTAAAAAACCAGTATACGTTTGGCATAGGAAATATGAGAGCATTGAAACAAACCTCATCTTTGAAACAGACGAAGACCTTGATAACCTAGTCGTGAAACTTGTGCACATGGCTGGAAAACATGTAAGCTCAGCCTTTCCAATAGTTGACGCTTCTCTTCCAGGCAAGCATAGGCTTGCAGTATGCTACAGAAGGGAAGTTACACCTTTCGGAACAGCCTTCACCATAAGAAAATTCAGAGAAGACCCATACTCAATAATAGACCTAATTAACCTAGGCACCTTTTCGGAGGAAATGGCAGCCTACTTCTGGGTCTGCCTAGAAAATCGTGCCTCAATAATGGTTTTAGGCGGAACTGCAGCTGGAAAAACAACCGCCTTAAACGCCCTTGCATGCTTAATCAAGCCAGGAAGCAAAATAATTACAATTGAGGAAACAGCAGAGCTTAACCTTCCACATGAAAACTGGATTTCCCTCATTGCTAGGCAAAGCTACGGACTCGGCACATCTTCAGTTGGAGAAGTCACCTTATTCGACCTCGTTAAAACATCAATGAGACATCGCCCAGACATACTCATTGTAGGAGAGGTCAGAGGAAACGAAGCCTACGTTTTGTTCCAAGCCTTAGCAACGGGACACGGTGGAATGTGCACCATGCACGCTGAAGACTTAAACTCAGCCATTAAAAGGCTAACTCAGAAACCAATGGACATAGCACCAGCCTATATCCCGCTGATGAACATAGTCTTAACAGTTCAGAGAGTTCGACTTGAAAAGAAGAAAGGACAAAGAAGAATCTACAGAAGAGTTCTATCCGTAGACGAAATCGCTGATTACGAAGATTACAGAAAAATATTCAAATGGAGACCAGCAAAAGATGATTTTCTTGCTTCATTAAACAACAGCGTTATGCTTTCCACAATTTCCGAACGTTCAGGAATTACAAAGGACGAGCTTATTAAGGAAATACAGCGACGTAAGAAGGTTCTACATTGGATGCGTCAACGTAAGATACGAAGCTATAAGGAAGTTGCGGCGATAATTGCTGAATATTACGTCAGACCAGACGAGTTCTATGATAGACTTCTAAAAATGGAAAAACTTGGGGAGGAGGCTGAATTACTTGCCGCTGTTGGACACCATTGAAGGCTGGTCATACAGAATATTCGGAAGGATAGCTCCAAAATTTCTAAAAAACGTATTTGAATTCGAAGATTACCTTCAGAAAGCTCAAATAAGAATATATCCAGAAACTTACGTTGCCCTAATGTTTTTTGCAGCACTTATCACAGTGCCAATAAGCATAATCGCCATAGTGCTAATTGTGTTTTTGAAATTAATCCCACTAGTCTTTTTAATTCCACTACCACTTTACGTTATGATAGGCTTCATAGTTGTTCCCATGTCAAAAGCCGGAGAAAGAGCAACTAACCTTGAAAGAGAGATGCCCTTTGCCGCCACGTACATTACAGTTATGGCTTCAGGCGGAATCGCGCCATATGTGAGTTTTAAACGGCTATCCGAAGTTGAACTCATGCCAGCTATGCGTAAAGAAGCGAGGGAAATAATTAAAGATGTGGAAATCTTTGGAATAGACCCATTAACAGCTTTGGAAAATGCAGCTAAAAGAAATCCCTTAGATATTTTTAGAGACTTCGTTTCTGGCTATGCTTCAACAGTTATAATAGGCGGAGACATAACACATTTCCTAGAGACAAAATCCGAAGAAATTTTCAAGATTAGAGCTACTAGAGTAAAAATTGCCGCGGAAAGACTTGGAATGCTCCTTGAATCGTTTATAATCATCATGGTTTTAATGTCCCTATGCTTCTACATCCTCTTCAGCGTAGAATCCATATACAGCGTAGGAGTTTCAATGAGTTCAAGCCTAATACTTTACACATATGTTTTCACTCCAATGCTTTCAATAATGTTCATATACCTAGCTCACAGCATGCAACCCAAAACGCCAGTAACAGACTGGACGGCTTACAAAGCATACGCAATTTCTTGGGCAGCGGCAATATTCGTATTCCTTTCACTCAACAACTTCTTCGGACTCTTCCAAGTTCCTCTCTTAAGCTCCATAAGTGGTTTTGTTGACCTTCCAACAAGCGTAGCAATAATGCTCTTCATCTCATCTGCCCCCGCAGCCCTAGTTCAAGGAAAAATATCAGCCAAAAAAGCAAGCATGGAACGTGGAATAACCAACTTTCTTAGAGACCTAACAGAAATTAGAAAAACTGGACTTGCACCAGAAAGATGCATTGAAAACTTGGCTGATAGAGACTATGGAGAATTTAGCAAGGAATTGAAGACGATTACTAAGCAAATTTCGTGGGGAATTCCAGTTAGAAAAGTGATAATGGATTTTGTCAAACGAACTAAAAGCTGGATTACTCAGATTGTAATGTTCTTGCTAATCGAGACCATTGATGTAGGCGGCGGAACGGTCGCGATGATTGAATCATTGGCGAGGTTTAATACCATGACCCAAGAGGTTGAAAAGGAAAAGAAGATGGCTGTTCGCCCCTACGTTATGATTCCTTACTTTGCCGCTATTTTGTTGGTCGCCACAACGGTTATGACGTTGATGTTTACTGCAAAAACAATCACTGTAGGTGGAGCAGAGGGACCAGCTCAAAACATAGACCTAGATTACTTGACAAGTATATTTACGACTTCAACTATTATTCACAGCTACTTAATAGGGCTGGTAGGAGGTAAAATTAGCGAAGAGTCCATAGCTGCTGGATTTAAACACTCAGCTTTGCTTGTGATATTGGCTGTTCTAGCGGCTAAGCTTGTTCCGATGTTTATAAACTTCTAGAGGGAATAGAATGGGAAGGTTAACGAAGAAGATTTGGAGAAAAGGTCTGAAAAGAAGCGTTAAGGCAATTAGTCCTGTAATCTCCAGTGTAGTGCTCACTGGAACAATAGTTGCCCTTCTTTTTGTTACGTTAGCGTTTGCAAACGATTTTCTTACAGCGAGACTTGTCGAAAACGAATTTGCTGCAATGAAGCAGTTCATGCGAAACATTGCACTGCAAATCGATAATGTCGCTTGGATTATTGGAAGGACTCAAACAATTCGCTTTTCAAGTAGATATGGTCATCTTGATTTTATTGAAGCAGCGATAACTTACGCTATTACAATTAAAAAAAGTGATGGTACTACAGAATGTATTGCAACCAATGTTATAGGTATGCTCGTTTTCAACATGCCAGTCAATAAGTATTCTTTAGGGAATGATTATTTTGAGCTTGTTTTTCCATCTGAGAACTCCTTTGTTTTCAACGGAACATCAGCTCCGGTTGCAAGAGTCTTTGTCTCAGAAAAAATACCCATGGCTGATGGAAATTACATAAGGGTAGCTGTTGTTCCGTGCATAAGAATGTTGAGGTCTACGATAAATTCAGGTAACACCACAAGTTTTCGTTACAAACTTTATTTACCTATACTAAAGAGTGGACAACTTCCACGTAAGTCACAAACAGTTACGCTTACTTCACAGCATGTAGCTTTAAGCACTAAGAGCGACGTTATTGGATTTAATGTTACAATTTCGTTTCCAAGCAGTTCAAAGGGATTTGATTTAAGTTTCTTCGGTTTTGATTCCTCTCAATTTTCCGTTAATTTTCCAAAAGCCTCAATTTTGGAAGCTTATACAAGCAATGTTACTTTGTCGTTGGGGGTGCATCCCTAGGAGGGATGTTGGTGGCTCATGTAACGATTGAATACATTATTATGATTCCTCTGCTTGTTTTACAGATTTTCCTTTTCCCTTGGGCGACAAGTGCGATGATGGATATATGGGTAAACGCGAGAAGAGAGCTAGCACTAAAAGATGCCGCTAGCAATCTTGAAAGTGCAATTCAACAGTTGTATTCATCCTTAAGTTCAAGTGAGATATCTGCTGGAACAATAGTATATGTTCCCGAACTTCCATCCTATATAGAAGACTGCCCATTTGAGGCAACTGGCTATGTTTATCAGTTCTTAAATTCCAGTAAAATTTTAAGGATCACCCTTAAATTGCTGGTTTACGGAAATACTGCGGATGCATCTGTTATTTTAGGTGAAAACGTTGAGTGGCGCAGCTCAAAGTTTATTAGTAATTCGACAGATGCAGCGATAGTGATTACCAAGTATTCCAATGGAAGCTTGGTTTTTATGTTTAGGAGTTGAGGAAGATGGCAGGCTCAACTATAGACCATTTAATTGCGCTCACAACTTTTCTTGTGGCGTATTTAATATTTGTCAGCTTATTTAGTCAAACAATTCAAACTGCCATTTTGTATCAGCAACACCGTCAACTTGCGATAAAATGCAGCAATATCCTCGATACTATTTTGTTAACTCCTGGAATCCCTCCAAATTGGGGAGAAACCAATTTAATTCCTTCAAGTTTTGGTTTACAGCATCCGAATTTTGGAGGATATACGTTAAGTCCCTTTTCCGTGTTACGTTTATCGCCTTTAGAAGAAAACGTTTATTATAATAGAACTGGAGAGTGGTATAGCAACTATAGCCTTGGTGAAGGCGTATATCTTCTTCTTCCGCTCTCATCTTCCCTTAATTACAGTATGGTTGCTACATTATTGGGCATAAATGGGTCCTACGGTTTTCAACTAGTTATAAGCCCTCTCATTAACGTAGAAGCACAAGCAGTGGATTCAAATCCATTAACAATTGAAGTCTATGTTAGTGGTATAAGTGATCCTATCTCAGGAGCAAATGTGACATGCTATCTCTATAGAATTTATAAAAAAGGCAATTATCCTGCTTTCATTAGATTGGTTGGAAACGCCACGACAGGAGATGATGGAAGAGCAACTATAGAGTTTTCAGGGGTTAATGTGTCAAATGAGGCTTATGTGGCTATAATTCGTGCTTCTATAGGGAATTTTGTAAGTGTTGGTTATATTATGAAAAAGACTACAACTAAAGAAGATATTTTTCCCTTCATCGTTAATTTTGAGGAACGAAAAATAATGCTTGCACATAGCTGGGACGTTCATCATTTCGGACCGCCTGAGCCAGAAATTTTCTATAATGCTACTTTCTTCTTTATATCTGAAAGTTATACATTAAGCAAGGTTGAGATTGAAAATTCTACAGGTATGCTTACTTATGGTGTTGGTAAAGCGTATAGCATAATAACTATTCCGACTTTTGATCCGGGGTTTCTTATAATTACATATCGTACTAGAAACAGGTTTGGAGTAACATTGATGCCTTGGGGAATTTCATCCCTCAGCGTTTCAGTAACTTTTGGAGAGTTACCGACTAATGCAGAATGGGTTGCTACGGATATTAGATTAGTGATTATTAACGGCATGCCTTACCAAGTTAAGCTTGCCCTTTGGAGTTTGGAGGGATACCAAGTAGTTGAGTGAGGGGTATCGAAATTGATGAGAACAATTGAAGTTGCAATAGTGATTCTAACAATCGTTGGAGCCTTCGTGCTAACCTCCTATTACGTTGTCTTACCACATCCTGGGCGGATTTCGCCACTTAACTTAAGGCAGCTGGCTTTTTCCACACTTGAAACTTTAAATTACAAGGCGGGGCTCAGCGAAGTGGTTTTCAAGGAATTAGATGATCCTTCGTGGACAAGGCTTCAAATAACACTTTCAACAAGCCTTCCACCTAACATAGTGTATAATTTGTCTGTTTACGAGGTTGTCAACAATAACGGAACAATCACATATGAGTTAATAACGTCATTAGCCAGTTCGGAGACAGGACTCGGCATAGGCTCAGAGTCGGCGTCGCTGTTGGTGACTTCCAGTAATACTACGTTTAGAGTTATACCGGAAAAAATTGGAGAACGGACTGGAAACAAAACAACTTTGTTTATTCTTAACTGTGAAGATGCAAACGGATGGTGGATTACGGGATATACTGCTCAAAGTCTTGCTCAAGACTTCTACGAGCTATTATCACCCTATTTTGAAACAGTGGTGCTCATAAACACCACAACTGAACTGGGAGAATTACTTAATGGAACTCTTCTTCCAATGGAAAAAATCAGAAACGCAGTAATAATAAACACCTTTGGAGAAGCTGTACCAATTCCAGCTGGATATTATACAAGTCCAAATGTAGGTTATGATACTAGTGCTAAGTCATATGCACTTTACTGTTATAGAATCGGCGAAAAAGTTAGGCAATATAATTGGACGTGGGCAAGCATTGTAGGGTACCCCTTCTACTACGTAAGCAACAAGGAGTATTTCCAAACGAGCCATAACTCATGGGGAATCTACGGTATGAAACGCGTTGATAAGGCTGGACTTAACGCTTTCCTACGTGGTTTGGACGGAAAGCCCTATCAATATGATAATACAAAGATCACTGGAAGCCCTGGTGTAGTATTTCTTTCTGAAGAGGCGAGAGAGGCATGTAGTTACTACGGAATTTTTCCATCTCCATATCAGACTTCAACTAGGGCTCTTCCATCGTGGATAACAACCACGTATAATTTGCAAGTAGCAAAATATGTTTTTAATCCGGTTGGAAGTTGGATTCCAGGTGCAGTTTTTAGGCATTCTGGGACTGGAAACTTCTTAGCTATCGGATTAACGAGAATACCAGACATTAGAGTTACAGCTATTGCATTATTGCTTTATTATTCTCCTAGGATTTATAAGCAGGAATTTACGGCGGAAGGAACCCAGAGGTTAATTGTTCTGCAACTTGGATTGGTGGGAGGAGCCTAAATGAGAATTATAAGAAGGTTTATGAATAGAAATGCTCAATTCACAATTATTGCGGCACTTTTAATTGCCGCTATTTTAATCACTTCAGTCGTTATCACATATTCAATCATACGTGACAATCCAATAAAAGCCGCTCCTACGGTGCTTGGAGCAATTGATGAAATAAACTTTGCAATCAAGCAGATTCTTGGTTTTACTGTAGGCTATTATGGTTCGGTTTTGCAGGTTACAGGAAACGTAACTTATGCAAGAATACTTACTCAAAGGTATCTTGAAAGCGGTCTCAATTATATTGCAAGTATGCATCCTGATTGGGCTCCGATTTTCCAAATGAACGAAGAAGACTCAATTATCGAATTAAGATGGTATACAAATGAAAGTTCTAGTTTCGGAAACATTTCAGTTACTTACGACCTACCAGGTTTAGGGATTTCTGGAATAGAATATTCTACTTCTTGTGAATTGAATGCAACAATTTTGGGAGTTGATGGAAACTATGTGAGAATTCTTGTTAGTAAAGATGGTGGAGAACCTCTTTTAACTCTTAATGCAGAAAACTTCGGTTTCTATGCCTATGACTACAATAGGTCTCTATGGTACACTGTTGAAACCACAAGCGAACCAACTATCCAATTAGTGGATGAAGGAGCAGAATATACAATTCTTATGCCACTTGGCATTGACCCTTCTGCATTCATAGTTCAAATCACAGATCATAGAGGCATAATGACTGTGGCATCTTCATTCACACATTACACTTTAACGTTTTCATGGAACAGCTCGCTTTATAGCACGTTATCACATGATAACATTGTAGTAGAAATGCTTCAAAATGGCACCCTCAGATGGCTTGGACAAAACTTAGATGTTAACGGAACATGCGCTCCCATTCCACCTATACCAGTTAAGTGTTTGAGAGTGAATCAAACAGTCAGCGGAGTAAGTCATGAAGTTCCCTTCCAAGTTGAAGAATGGGCAGCAGATTATCATGTACCCCTCGGCATCTCAAGCAATGCAAGTTTATTCCTAAACAGACATATGATAGTATTCCTCGTTAACCACACAGTGCAAGAAGTTAAAATTTGGTGGGATCCAAGAGATGCCGCTGTTCAAACAAGATTTGCACGAACAAACTTTTACTTCAACGATGATCCAAGCTCACATACATTAAACAATGGAATTTTAACTTTAGATCTAAGCAGAGAATCAGCGTGGTGGGGAACCAAGTGGGGAGTAACATCCACTTATGGACATGTGGAAGCTAGAGCTGAGTTTTTCCAGATAAATAGCGATGTGGACGAGGATGATGGACACCCAGTTTATGGAGCAGACGCATCCTATGTAATATATAACGGAGTTGTAAGAGATATAGTTACTCAAGAAGCTGAATGGCATGGTGGAATCGTTAACTGCCCAAATGTCTACGCTGAAATAGTCATAATGTTACCAGCGAAAACAACCTACTACACGTATTTACTAAGAATAATGTTCGTCGAGTCACTTCAGCCCAGAACTATTTCTGGCATGAATATTATAACGGTTAAGATGACGGTTTCAAAATCTCAATGGGTTAATCAGTGGGGAAGAACATCGGCTGAAAATGGAACTTCAGCAGGGATGCCAGTAGAATCCATTGTGTCGGATGAAACAAAACTTTTCTATAACTTTTCAAGCAGCCAAACCGGCTGGATGCACCACTGGGCCCAGTTCATAAAAGCGGGAAAAGGTTACGGATTAATGTTCACCAACAGCTCGAACAGAGAACTTTACGTCTTTGACAACAAAACTTCAGGCGAAAAAAGAGGAGCCTTGAAGGTTACCGACGATAAAAGCGGTGGAACCCAATATATTACGATAGAGTTCTCTCCCGTCGCCATTTCAAGCGTATCATTCCAAACAGCAAAAGAAATCGTTTGGTATGGAGCCGTAGTACTCTTTAACAATTCCGATCCAATCTATGATTATACAAACCAAACAGGTCTCTGGGTAATAGTTGAGCACCCACCAACTATCACAGTAAGCTACGAAAATTAAGTTTAAACCTCTCTTTTAACCAAATAAGAGAATTAGTATATCCCAAACGATATTTTCAAAGAATAATCCAATTATAATCCCTAAAGTAATGAAAACAAGCATGGGTAATCCCGGCGTAACCCAAACCTCTCCGCTTTCTTCATTTCTAATGTTGGAGAGAAGTCTTTTAACGACTTCATCCCTTCCTTCATCTCTCACAAAAATAACCAATTTTCGTTTCAGACCATCTCCCTCTACATCCTCAAGAGGAAATAGGAATAGCTTTTCCTTCAGCTTCTCGCAAGAAACTTTGTATCCACAAATCAAAACTAACACTTTTCGCCATAAGGGCTCCTTTTCAAGCCCAGAAAACAACTTCCGCCTATTTTTGACTTTCCACAAGAGATTGTGTAGGAGCATGTAAGGTGCAATTAATGCAGCCAGCAAAACAGAGTTTATGAAAACCGTTATTGGAAAAGGTATAAGCGACTTTCCGAACAATGGTTTGAAAACGTTTGATGGATAAAATGGAATGGCTACAGCAAGACAAATGAGAGCTTTTGCATCTGCTCCGCCGTAAGCTCCTGTATAGAATAGGGCCAGAGCCATTGAAGTGGTTATTAGGAAAGAAAAACCGTAGGTTATCCATGAATCCATTGAACCAAAATATAGTAGTTCAGTGGCTGTTGCTGCAAAAGCTATTGGTAAGAAAAACAACCAAACCAAATTGCTTACTTCACGTTTCTTAAGATCGCTCCATGAAGCATACCCAAAGAAAGCTAGGCAGATGACAACTCGAACAAGAACAAATATTAATTCCGCTTCCATTTTAGCACCGTCAAGTTTCTAAATGTAACTATTTGGAATTTAAGGTTGATTATTGATTAAGAAATGAAAGTATAGTGGATTAGTCGGCTGTTACGTATTCTTCCCAGTATGTAGTTGGACCGCTCACCTTGACTAAATAAGCCTTTCCAGGTTCGAAGTTTACCACGCCGCTTAAGTTGCCTGTAATTGTCAATAACCCCTTTGGAGGAATAGGCGTCAGACCTGTTAAGTTCATGTAAGTTGTATATGGCAAACCATCAATATATACACTGTCAACTTCAACAGTATCGGTTGGGCTCTTGTTTCTCACATAAATCGTGATAGTGCCTTCAGCTGAGTCAATGTGAACTTCATCGAACGAAATCATTGCAGCTTGCTGAGTTGAGCTACGCATGTAGGTGGTTAT
>JAOZNA010000021.1:18579-19879 GCA_029934005.1 Candidatus Bathyarchaeota archaeon | reverse complement strand
ACATCAAATGTGCTCTCAAACATGTAATGCTCCCAGTTCTAAATGCTGTTTATTTCAACAAAAATTTTTTGTTTGGAATAAAACTAATCAATGCAAGGTGACGGTTTGGCTTCTAGAACTGTAAAGAAGACTTAGCGTGAGAAAGAACACGCTCAATTGATGTTTGTTTATTTAGATTTGTGCCTATGAGGTTTAGAGATTATATATGGATTAGAGAAAAGAATATTTTTGATTATGGTTTTGGGGCTAAATTTTGAGGGCTTTGTTCTATTAAGGATAAACTTATTCTTGGTTGAGTTCTTTTGGGAGTTCGCTGGTTTGTTTTGTGCAAAGAAACCGCAGAGGAGCATCTCCAATATTCTCAATTTTATGCGGCTCAAATGATTCAATAAAAACAGCATCTCCTTTTTCAATGATAAATTCCTTGTCTTTGCTCAATATCTTTCCTTTTCCTTCTAGTATAAAGACCTCATGTTCGTGTTCATGCTGTTCCTGCGGAGTGGAACCCTTTGGCTCAATCGTGAAAATTCTAAGCTGAATATTTTTCGCCCCGACTCCCGCATGCAACAGATACTTTACCTTAACACCTTTCGCCCCTTCTTTTCTCAATTCAAACTCCTTCACGTCCTTCTCATTTATAATATACAGTTTCCACTTCCCCCAAAAATTTCATCAAACATTAAGAACTATTTAACGTAATTCCAAATTTACTTTCCAGACATTGCCCTCGTTCCAAATGTAAATATTGCCCACGCTATTACGCCATAAATTGCTCCATTTATAATTGATTCAGTAAGTAATGTTGCACCAATCCCTAAAACTGGATAGTCCGTTTCTGGAACTCCTAGAAGCCCATACACTGCCTTAGCCGGAGGCAAGTCTGGATAACCTAATGTTGCTATAAGAAAAACCACAAAAACCGTTATGAATACCAAAGCTCCCTTCAATTTTTTCTTCTTCTCCTTTTTTGAATTTTTAGCAGAAGTAATATTTAACGTGTTTGTAGATGATGAAAAACCTATAAAGGATATGCAAAAAGAATGCAATGAACTAAAATGAGAGTTGCAGTTTACTACAACCAAGAAAACATTAGAATTGAAGAGAAACCAGTTCCAAAAGTAGGTCGTAATGAAATACTGGTTGAAATGAAGGCATGTGGAATATGCGGCTCCGACCTTATGGACTGGTATCTTGAAAAGAGGGCGCCTTTAGTTTTAGGGCATGAGCCTTCGGGAGTAATAGTTGAAGCCGGAGAGGAAGTGGAAGATTTTAAAGTTGGAGACAGAGTTTTCGTGCATCA
>JAOZNA010000021.1:0-18479 GCA_029934005.1 Candidatus Bathyarchaeota archaeon | reverse complement strand
TAGGTGCAAGTCAAGTTTTGGTTTCAGACTTCGTGGATTATAGGCTTAAAGCAGCAGAAAAGTTTGGTGCAGATGTTGTTGTTAATCCACAGAGAGAGGATTTTATTAGAAAAGTGAGGAATGCTACAAACGGTAGAGGCGCAGACCTCGTTATTGTCACAGCGCCTAAAGTCGAAGCGTATGCTACTGGATTGAAAGCTTGCCGTAAAGGCGGGACTCTATGCGTTTTTGCACCCACCCCTCCCAACGACTTCTTGAAAGCTAATTTAAACAAAATCTTTTTCAAGGAAATCAAAATAGTGCCTTCTTATTCTACGTCGCATATTGAAACTAGAATTGCATTGGAATTTTTGAAAAAGCGAATGATTGATGCTAAAATGTTAATTACACATAAGTTTCCACTTGGAAAAATCATGGAAGCATTTAACACTGCCTTAAAAAGTAAGGAATGCCTAAAAATTATTGTTTTTAACGATAAGGATGAAATTAGCCATGAAGATTAAAAAAGATGTTCAAGCAGTAATTTTTGACCATATGGACAATAAAACGTTGATTTTAATTGTTAAAAAAGTGGATTTTGCTAATGGTAAACCTCGTTGGAGACTTTTAAAAGGCGGAGTAGAAAGGAATGAAGATGAAGAACAAGCCTTAAAACGTGAAATTCACGAGGAGATTGGAATAAAGAAAGTTAGAGTATTGGAGAAAATTTACGAATACGAATTCGTTTTTGATAATATCAAACATGAAGTTTCAAGTTTTCTGGTGTGGGCAAGCATATATCAACCAATAAAGCTTGAAAACTCCGAAATACTTGGATGCGCATGGGTCAAACTCAATAACGCCCTACAGCTTTTACACTGGGAAAATGAAAAAGAAGCAGTTATAAAGGCGAGAGAATGGCTGGATAAACATTTTAAGTTTTAAAGGATAAAAGGGCTTAAAGAGGTAGAGCGCTTGTCTAAAGAAAAAATGAAGGTAGCCCTTCTTTACGGAATAAAAAACCTAAAAATAGAAGAAACAGACATCCCCGAAGTTGGACCCGGCGAAGTCCTAGTCAAAATTAAAGCTGCAACCACCTGCGGAACAGACCTAAAAATTTTCCAAAGAGGCTACGTTAGCGGCATCATAGAGCTTCCAACAGTTTTCGGGCATGAATGGGCCGGCGAGGTAGTTGAAGTTGGTAGCGGTGTTTCTTGGCCGGAAATTGGAATGCGTATTAGAGCAGGAAACAGTGCACCATGCTTACGTTGTGTCATGTGTAGAAAAGGAAATTACAACTTATGCGAGGACATGCTTTGGCTTTGGGGAGCCTACGCCGAATACATAAAGGTTCCAAAAAGAACTATAATGGTTAATGCACAGGAAATTCCACCGCATGTAAGTTTTGAGGAAGCCGCGTTGACAGAACCTCTTGCATGCGTTTTGCATGGAATTTCGAAAGCTGGAGTTAACGTGGGCGACAATGTTGTGATATTGGGCGCTGGCCCCATTGGTTTTTTGCATATGCTTTGTGCCAGAAAACTTGGTGCTGGAAAGATCATAATGGTTGATAAGGTGGATGAAAGGTTGGATTATGCTTCTAAGCTTGGAGCTGACGTGACGATAAATGCTGGAAAATGCGATGTTGTCAGTAAAGTTAAGGAGTTAACAAATGGATATGGTGCCGATTTAGTTATTGAAGCTATAGGTTTGCCTGCTACTTGGGAACAAGCCCTAAAAATGGTTAGGCGTGGCGGAACTGTTCTTGAGTTTGGTGGTTGTCCTCCTGGAACAGAGATTAAGGTTAGCACCGAACTTTTACATTATGGCGAAGTTAGGGTTTTGGGAACATTCCATGCAACTCCAGCTGATTTTAAGAAAGCGTTAGACCTTATTGCATCTGGCACAATTAATGTTAAACCTTTAATTACCAGAAAGATGCGCCTTGAGGAGATTAGTAAAGCTTTTGAATTACTTATGACTTCTAAAAAAGATTTGAAAATAGCCATAATTCCGTAGTGAAAAGTATGAGTGAAAATGGGTTTTCTGGATACATTCTCCGTATAACCACAAAAGAATGGGTTGAACAAGTCTATGACCGCGTCAAATACTACGTTGGAATTCGAAGAAAATGGAAGCCGGGACAAATAATTCTTTTTGCTCATAAAACACGTAAGGGCGACGCCTTCATAGGCTATGGAGTAATAAATGTTTTCCAGCCTTTAGAAGAGCTTACTGAAAAGGAAAAGGCTGAATGTGAAAAATGGGGCTGGTATGGAGCCCTAGACTTTAAATATGTTAAGAAATTTAAAGAACCAGTACTGATAAAGGAAACAATTTTGAAGGATTTTAGGCTTAAAGGACGACTTGTACACGGGTTCGGACTGAACTCAGAACAAATAGAATCTATATTGTCACAAGCTGGAGAAAGTATATAGCGTAATAGTAATGCTCAGCTAAATCTACGAAAGAGTTTAAAAGTGGTTTATCTAGTTTAGAGAGTTGTTGTTGGGATTTCAATGACCAAGTTCATATTCGTTACAGGCGGAGTTTTAAGTTCTGTTGGAAAAGGAATAGTAACTTCCTCCATCGGAAAAATGCTCCAAGTTCGAGGATTCAAAGTTACAGCAATAAAAATCGACCCATACGTAAATGTTGACGCTGGAACAATGAACCCATACATGCACGGCGAAGTCTACGTAACAGACGACGGAGGCGAAACAGACCTCGACTTGGGCTGGTATGAACGGTTCCTAGACCTCAGCATACCTAAAGAAAATAACATAACAACTGGTCAAATCTACCAATCAGTTATTGAAAAGGAAAGGAAAGGAGACTTCTTAGGAAGATGCGTTCAAATTGTTCCGCATGTTACAAACGAAATAAAATATAGAATCAGAAAGGTTGCCGAAAAGTCCAGTGCAGACGTAGTCTTAACCGAAGTCGGCGGAACCGTAGGAGACATTGAAGGCTTACCCTTCCTTGAAGCTATTAGGCAGATGAGACTCGAAGAAGGATACGATAATACACTCTACGTGCACGTCGCCTTAGTTCCAATCTTAGATGTTACGGGTGAAATGAAAACTAAGCCTTTGCAACACAGTGTAAACGAGCTTAGGCGAATAGGTATCCAACCAGACATTATAGTTGCAAGATGCAGAGAAATGATAGATAAGGAGGCTCTACGAAAAATAGCCCTTTTCGGAACAATACCAGAAAAAGCAGTTTTTTGCTCCTACAACGTCTCAACAATATATCAAGTACCACTTATCCTTGACGAGCAGGGAATGGGAAACTTCATTTGTCAACGTTTAAAACTTCAAGCTAGCCAACCTAAATGGGACGAATGGAAAAGTTTTGTAAAAGCATTACAAAATCCAAAATATGAAATTAAAATCGCTTTAATCGGTAAATACGCCGGACTCGTTGACAGCTATGTAAGTATGAACGAAGCCTTTAGGCATGCAGGTGCAGAGTGTCAAACCAAAGTGTCAATCGATTATTTTGAAGCTGAAATATTTGAGGAAAACGAAGCCGAGCTTGAAACATTAAAAGAATATGACGGAATTTTTATCCCTTACGGCTTTGGTTCAAGAGGAGCTGAAGGGAAAATAATGGCAATTAAATATGCAAGAGAAAACAACATACCATTCTTAGGCATATGTTTCGGTTTCCAATTAGCAGTAGTTGAATATGCAAGGAATGTTTGCGGGCTGAAAGACGCAAACAGCACCGAAATAAATCCAGAGACTCCTCATCCAGTAGTAGACCTAATGCCAGAACAAAAAACCGTAACCTACAAGGGCGCAACCATGCGACTTGGACTACATGAAATCTTCGTAAAACCGAACACAATTGCATATAGGCTTTACAAGTCAGAAAAAATTTACGAAAGACACCGCCACAGATTTGAAGTAAACCCAAATTATATCCAAATCCTAGAAAAACACGGAATAATCTTTTCGGGAAAAAGTCCAGATGGAAGAAGAATGGAAATTCTCGAACTTCCAAGCAACTTCTTTTTCTTCGCTTCCCAATTCCACGGAGAATTTAAAAGCAGACCTAGAAAACCAGACCCGGAATACTATGGTTTTGTTAAGGCTTGTTTAGATAGAAAGCTTGGAAAGGATACGCCTGAATTTTAATGGAGCAAACCTTATGCTTCAAGAAAAACGTAAACTTTTGATTAAAACTCTGCCGATTCTCCTTTTAGGCTTGTTTCTATTTATACTTTACATATTTTTCTTCGTAGGTTTTGACAAAATAATAGAAGCTTTAAGAGAAGTTAATCTGAATATTTTTGTTCTAGCTTTATTATTCACGCTTCTTGACACATTTTTCTTTACACTAACTTGGCATTATCTGATGCAAGCCTTATCGCTTACTATAAAGTTTCGCCAAGCTTTCACTTACGTTCTGATAGGAATATTTGTTGACATATTAATTCCAGCGGAATCAGTTAGCGGAGAACTTTCAAAAATTTACTTAATAGGAAAAAATGGGCAGCAAGTTGGAAAAGTAACCGCAAGCCTTGTGGTTCAAAGAATTTTGGGAATGATTTTAACAACAATAAGCCTCGTAGGTGGAGTTTTAATCTATCTATTAACAGAAGGAACGCTACCAGCCATAATAACCTATTTAACTGCAATAGTAGTTTCCTTCACAGTTTTCTTTTTAGCCTTAATCCTAATTTTTTGCGCCCGACCAAACTGGACAAGAAAACTCCTCGATTCAATTTTCAAATTTCTTAGAAAAATTACCCGTGGCCGTATAAGACTTGATGAATGGGAAGCTAGAGCAAAAGAGGGCTTGGAAATTTTCCATGATTCAATATTTTTAATCACCAAAAGTGGAAAAAAACTCATAATCTCTGGAATTTCCTCAGTTCTCTCATGGATTTTTTGTTTATTAACTTCCCAATTTATTTTCTTTTCATTAAAATGGAATATTTCATTTCCAACAATTCTAATTGTCTATTCGTTAACACTCGCAATCAAATCCGTTCCCATAGGTATTCCAACCGAGGTAGGCGTAGCAGAAATAGTTATGACAACTTTCTACAGTTTATTTGGAGTACCAATAGGAATATGTGCGGTAGCAACAATTTTAATCAGAGTTTTAATGGTATGGTTAAAATTCATGATGGGTTTTATAGCATTACAATGGACTGGAATAAAAATAATAATGGAAACACCAAAATAACCCTTCCACCGACATTTCTTCAGAAGAAAATGACCTTTCTACAATGCCTTCGATGCAATAGGAAATTCGAACTATACCCCCCGAAACATCAATGCCCAGAATGCGGAGGCTTACTCGAATACGAACTTGATTATGACAAACTAAAAGAGGTAAAGTTTCAAGGCAACTTCACATTCTGGAGATACAAGGATGCGCTGCCTCCTATCAGAAATTTTGCTACTTTAGGGGAAGGTGGTACCCCCCTACATAAAGCAAAAAGATTAGCAAAAAACCTCAATTTTCAAACCATTTTCCTAAAAGACGAAACAAGAAATCCAACAAACTCCTTTAGAGACAGAACCGCCGCCTTACTTGTTTCAAACGCCCTAGACCTAAAATACAAGGCTGTTGTTTGCGGAACAAACGGCAATTTGGGCGCTTCATTAGCAGCTTACTGCGCCAAATACGGACTCATATGTCATATAGTGATTCCGAAAACCGTTGATATGGGAAAATTAGCGCAGATGATAATTTACGATGCAGTAATTGAAGAATCTGGAGAAATAGTGGACGAAGCAATAGAAAGGGCTGAGAAACTAGCCAAAGAAACTGGTTGGTACCAAGCAACACCAGAACTAAACCCTCTTACAATAGAAGCACAAAAGACAATAGCATACGAAGTTGCGGAACAATATGGAGTGCCAGACTGGTTTATAGTTTCAATGGGAAGCGGAGGAACAATCTATTCAGTATGGAAAGGCTTCAAAGAACTACATCAACTCGGAAAAATCAACTCACTGCCAAAAATGGTCGGAGTGCAAGCCGAAGGTTGCTCCCCAATAGTTCAAGCCTACAACAAAGAGGAAAAGAAAAAAGCAGAGAAGTTTTCTACGCGTGCATTAGCAATCTTAGTTAAGAATCCGCTTCAAATAGACCTAGCATTAAAAGCAATAAAGGAATCAAAAGGAAACGCAATCCACGTATCTGACCGAGAAATCTTTCAAGCCGAACAAGAAATAGCCAAGCTTGAAGGAATATTCGCCGAACCAGCAAGCTCAGCTACAATAGCAGCCCTAGAAAAACTTAAAGAAACTAGAATTTTAAGTGGAAAAGAATCCGTCGTTTGCCTAATAACTGGAAGCGGATTGAAAACAACAGACATTCTCCAAACCATAACGAAAAAAAGAAGAACTCTGATATCCAACGTAGAATTAACAACCAAAGAAAAAATACTAGGCATTCTGGAAAAAGAAGATTCTTACGGTTATGAGATATGGAAAAAACTTGGAAAAATAGTGAAAAGAGCTGCTGTGTACCAACATTTAAACGAGCTCTCCAGAAAAGGATTAGTTATCTCTTATAAACGAAACGGAAAGAATTATTTCAAGATAACAGAGAGAGGAAGGAAAGTTTTGGATGCAATTGAAGAGGTGAAGATGCTCCTCATATAGGAAATATTTAAAAATAGTAAGTTAATTTTTACTATTAAAGAATTAAGTTACTAGGGAAACTATATGAAAAAAACAGCTAGAGCAGTGTCTTTAACAGGAATAATGACTGCCTTAGTATATGTCATGACAAGTATTTCTGTTCCCATGCCTCCACCTTTAGGGGTTTGGCATTTAGGCGATGTAGCATCATTTATAGCTGCAATTTTATGTGGACCCTACACTGGAGCTTTTGCATGCGGAGTCGGGGCCTTTCTTTTTGATGTTTGGAACCCATTATGGGGAAGCAAGTTTATCATTTGGGCTCCGGCAACAATCGTAATAAGGAGTTTAATGGGCTTTATTCTTGGAACCACTAGGAAAATTATTGAAGATAACCAAAAAGTTTCGGAGCTTTTAGCTATGATAATAGCTGCCGTAGAAAAAAACTTTGGCTATTTCTTTTACGATTTCGCGCTTTTTGGAGCTGTGGCATATATGGATTTAATAACGTTCTTTCCGTTAAGTGCAATAGACATAATTATTACAATTCCAATATTGTTAGCCATTAGAACTGCATTAAAAATTGAATATTTAGCATAAAGCTGGTGTTTAAAATGATAGTAGACAGCCACACCCATCTTGGAGTCTTTCCATTATTTAATGTTAAACTAGACGTAAATGAGATGTTAGAAATAATGAAAAAGCATAAAATTGAAAAATCTGTGGTTTTCTCCCTTCCAAATGAACTGACACTGCAAGCCGTCGAAAAATATCCTCAAAAAATAATAGGTTTTATTTGGCTAAACCCTCACAAAAAAGACTCTGTACAACTCTTAGAAAAGGCAGTTACGAAATGGAACTTTAAAGGAATAAAAATGCATCCACTAATAGACTCCTTTTTACCAGACCAACCCATTACGCATCCGATTATGGAAAAAGCTGAGAAATACAGAATCCCCGTTCTCTTTCACTGCGGTCACCCACCATGGTCTTTACCTTGGCATTTCAAAAACCTAGCAGACAGCTTTCCAAACGTGAACATAATCCTTGGCCATATGGGGCATGGTCACATAGTCTATATAAACGGGGCAATTGAAGTAGCAAAAAAATGTGACAACATATTTTTAGAAACCTCTGGGATGCCCATGCATTCCAAAATAAAAGAGGCTGTGCTCACGGTTGGGGAAGAAAGAGTGCTCTATGGATCAGACATGCCATTTGGGCATCCAGCATTTGAAATAAAAAAGGTTGAAACTGCAGGACTAAGTGAGCACCAACTTGAACTTGTACTAGGACTAAACGCTAAGAAACTATTGCAAATATAAAGGGAGATTAGAATTGAAAAAACTTCCAAGCGGCAAAATTCCTCCAGAAACACTTAAAAAAATTGTTTTAAGGTTTTTAGGTGCAAACAGAAAAGAAGTAATTTTGGGGCCGACTCTAGGAGAAGACGGAGCAATAATACAAGCAAATGACAAAATACTCATCTCCTCCATGGATCCGATAACTGGTGCCGTTGAAAGGATAGGGTGGTTAGCAGTTAACATCTGCGCCAACGATATCGCCACTTTCGGTGTTCCTCCAGCATTTTTCTCCTCATGCATTCTTTTACCAGAAAACTCGAATACATACATTCTTGAGGAAATCTGCAGCCAAATTGACAAAGCCGCTAAAAATCTTGGAATAGCTGTTATTGGTGGGCATTCTGAAATTACGCCTGGGATTTCAAATCCGATAGTTGTTGGACATTGCATGGGCATAACCACGAAAAATGGTTATGTTACAACTGGTGGCGCTAAACCCGGAAACTCGATGATACTTACTAAAACGGCTGGGATAGAAGGAACAGCTATACTCGCAACAGACTATTATAAGGTTCTAAAGGAAAAAATTGATCCTAAAATTTTGGATTCGGCTAAAAAGTTTTTTGAATCCATTAGTGTGGTTAAAGAAGCGATTCTAGCCTTTAACACTGGCGGAGTAAATGCCATGCATGATCCAACCGAAGGCGGAGTGATTGGTGGGATTCACGAAATGGCTGACGCTTCAAAGGTCGGAGTTAAAGTTTTTGAAGACAAAGTTCCAGTAGCTGAAGAAACAGTTAAAATCTGTGAGTTTTTTGGAATAGACGCTCTCTACCTAATAAGTTCTGGAGCCCTATTAATAGCAGCTGAAAAAGAGAAAGAAGATGAAATTATTAGGGTTTTGAGAAAAAATGGTGTGAAAGCTTCAGTTATTGGAGAATTTACTTCAAATCCGAATAAAAGAGTTCTTGTAAGGAAGGATGGAGTCGAAATGGAGCTTCCAAGGGCGGAGATGGATCATCTTTGGATTGCGCTTGAAAAATGCCGTTTAACGAGAATTTAGGATTCTATTTTGTTGAATAGACTGCGGTAAATTGAATATGCAGTATAGAAGCTGTAGGCTGGTAGAAGCTTTAGGATAAGCTTGAAATAACCAGACTTAAGATATTCAACTACCAGCTTTATGCTTCCCTTTATTGTCCAAACAGAGGACGGCCTAAAATGGATACAGTAGGGGTCATAACATCCAATAATTTTGTAGCCTTTCTTTTCAATCCAGTTTTTAATGTAGGCATCTTCGAAAACGTGAAGGTTACTTGGAAGCTTTATATCTTTGATTGCGTCATGCCACACAAGAATATCATGTGTTCCTCCTCTAATTTCAAAGATTTTACGGGTTAACCAGAGGAAAATCTTGAGCATGCGCCTATCTTTGATGACATTCCATCTTTCTATTCCCCAGACACCACCGATTTTTTTGTTTCTATCAAGGTATTTTTTGGCTTTTTCAAACCATTTTTTACAAAGAACAACATCACTATCAACAAACATGAACCATGAGGTCTTAGCTAAGCTTATTCCTTTCATTCTAGCAGTTGCACGAGTCCCCTTGTCATTCACCAAAACAACATTTCCATGCTTCCTCGCAAACTCTTCAACAATTTTCAAAGTTCTATCAGTTGAACCACCATCAACAACTATCAACCTATTAACTGGAACATTCTCATAAACCGAACTTAAACACTTCTCTAAGATTCGATCACTATTTTTTGTTAAAACTATAACATCTACTGGTTCTGTTAGCTTTGTTCCTTCCATAGTGATTTTCCTTCAACAAACATTTAAGTCTGCTACCCAAAAAGTTAAAAGTTTTGCATTTAATTTCAGCCTTAGAACAAAAATGATAAATCCACAGAAAATAATTGAGCTATTTCAACATTCATTATCCTTCAATAAGGCATACCATGTGCAATGGTTTCTAACAAGGAAATGCAATTACAAATGTAAAAGCTGCAACGTATGGAAGGATCAAAAGAAAGAGGAAGAATTATCAACGGAAGAAGTTAAGATTGGTATTGACATACTCAGAAAGCTAGGAATTGTTGAAATAGTTTTTTCTGGTGGGAATCCACTTTTAAGGAACGACATAGAGGAGATTTTAGCTTACGCCTCAAAATATTTCATCACAACTATTTATGATAATGGAAGTATGGCATTGAAAAAGATGGATGCATTGCGTTATGCTGATTTTGTCGCGATCTCATTGGATTCGCTTGATCCAGATAAAAACGACTACATTAAGGGAGTGCCGGGAGCATGGAAAAACTCTATGGAAGCCATCACAAAACTTAACGAAGAAGGATTCCTCGTAGGAGTCTCTGTTACTATTTCGCAAATGAATATAAACGAAATAGTTAATTTTACCAAGACTTTCGTGGAAAGGAAAATTCCAGTTCTTTATTGCCTCTACTCGTATGACCTTCCAAAAAAGAAAACATTTAGCATAGGCGAAAAAAATAATGAATTCGAATTCATTGAAAGAGAGAAAGTAGCCAAATTATGTGACGATTTGATGCGATTGAAAAGGGAAAATCCGGGAATACTTATAACGAATAGAACTCTGCAAGCTTTAAAGGACTATTTTCTTTTTAACCGTAGGACATGGACTTGTAAAGCTCTAAGGAACTTCTTCATAATTGACCATAAAGGGAGAATTTCGGGATGTCATCTTAAGGCGCCAGTAGCCTCAATTTTTGAACTTCCTGAAGTTTGGGACAGCCCAAAGTTTGAGAGGCTTAGGGAGAAATACAGTAAATGCCAAGACTGCGGATACCTTTGCTACATTTTCTATTCAATCCACTCTAATGCCTCAGGAACCTTCGAAATAATCCTAGACCAAAAAGAAACCATACGGCTTATCTTATCGAAGCTCAAGAGAAAACTAACCATGTGATACAATGCTGATTCTTTCAATGTCTGGAAGTTTTAAATCTAATTTTTCAAGATAAAAGGTGCCATCTTTGATTTCCATGGAAAAATCTTCTATGTTGGGTATGAATGTGAAATTGGTGAACCAAAGAGGCATCTGAGTTTTTTCTAATGTTATATTTGGTATTTTTCTTGGGCCAGAGTCTGTGGCATGGGTTGACTCCCAGATGGCAGGTGCTATGATGAGTGCTATGAAAATCGAGATTAGAAATATGAACAGTAGAATTAGAATCGGAATCAAATTTCAAACACAATTTTTAGGTTTCAAACCTCAAGAATATAAGAATTTCCATGCCCATAATGAACCGTTTTATTCCACCCAAAATGTTTCTTGCCAAGCATTTTGTAGATTACAAGCTTGAACAAGGCTGCTGTGCATATAATAGTATTGTAAATGAAAGTTGGGAACAAAAGTGGAATAAGCCAGCAAGCTCTAGACCTACCATCGCAGTATAAACCCGCGCCAACCTCGAAAAAGGGTGCAAAATTTCCAACGCAACAGTAAAGCGAAAATGGAATGAAGCACCAAAGAGTTTTAATCCAATGGGTAGAATCAAGAATAACGAGTATTCCTCCAAGAATCCAAGCAACTGCGACGATTATTGGAAGGAAGTAAATATTTAACAATAGAATACCATCAACTTTCTGTTTCAAAGTGAGATTTTCACTTTTAACTAATGGAATCAAATACCTAAACGCACATTGCATATGCCCCAAAATCCATCTGAACCTCTGACGCCAATATGCCCGCCAACTCTTCACAGCTTCTTCGTAGCTTTCAGCATCATTTAAGTAACATACTCTGTAACCAGCCAAATACGCCTTAAAAGTTAAATCCGTATCTTCAGCAAGCATTGTTTCGTCAAAACCGCCAAACTCTTCCAAAATTTCACGTCTTACCCCTCCGTTAGCACCACCATATTGTGGAATCAAACCCAGCATTTGTCGAGCCCGTTGATCAATGCAATAACCACCAACCCTTTCCAAGGTTGCAAGTCTTGTAACGATGTTTTGCGGTTCATTTAAAACTACAACTCTCCCTTGAACCGCACCGACCTTTGGATCCGAAAAGGGCGAAATCAATTTCTCAACTATGTTTACTTGTGGATAATAATCTGCGTCGAAACAAAGGATTATTTCGCCTTTTGCAATTTTTAATCCTGCATTTAATGCTGAAGGTTTTCCCCTTCCACCTTCCTTAAAATCTCTATGTATAACTTCAATGAATGGATATCTTTTAGCGAAAAAGTCTGCAATTTGTCCAGTTCTATCTGAAGAAGCATCGTTAATAACTATTACTTGGAGTCTTCCTTTAGGATAGGTAAGTTCTACCATTCGTTGAAGTATTCTTCCTATTACGTTTTCCTCGTTTTTTGCGGGAATTAAAATTGTTACCGTAGGCATGAAATTTGAATCTGTGCAAACGGGATTTTGGTTCTTTTTTGTATGATATAGGACGGTTATGGTGAAAATTAAGTGTCGAATGATGTAAGCTAAAATTATAATCACCGTAAATATTACGATTGTTTCCAGAATCAATTTGGTGAACTCCTTTCCTTTGATGCAAAGGAGATTCCAAGCGTCCAGAAGGAGACTATCCATAAGGAATTAACCCACGGATTTAAGAACGAATAAACTTTTGATACGAAGTCCATTTCTTTTGGGAACAAACTTAGGACAAACCGTGGATAAATGTTGTTCCAAACCAGACAAGTTAAGTTTCCCATTGACATTAACAAAATTTTCTCGAAAAGGCTTCCTTTAAGCGGAAAAATTGTTAAAATAAATATTCCGTTAAATAGCACCATATAAGTTAGACATAAATCGTTTTCAAAGCTTGAAAATGATGAATAAGTTAAAATCTGGCTTATTGAAATTGAAATTCCGACAAGGAAATGGGAATATTTCCTCAAACTAGTTAGTGCATCAATGTGCATTGAAGTATCTATAAAGTTATCATTTATTTTTAAAAGTTGGGATGATAAATTAAAGTTTGTAGCCTATGTTCCTCAGAAACTCTTTCCTTTTCTTAATGTTTTCTTCGTTTTCTACGCCCTTACTTTTGTATCCGTCCACTACTCCGATTATGCCTCTTCCTTGCTCTGTTTCTACAACAATTACCTGTAATGGATTTGCGGTTGCAGCATAAATTGTGCAGACTTCCATTACGTTCTTAATTTTGTCCATTACATTAATTGGGTAAGCGTTTTTTATTAGAATCAAGAAGGCGTGACCGCATGCGAGTTTTAATGCGTTTTTTGCTGCAAGTTCTTTAAGTTCTTCGTCATTTCCTTCTTTTCTAACAAGGCATGGACCGGAGCTTTCGCAAAAGCCTATGCCAAATTTTATGTTTGGAGCAGAGGTAATGAGTGCTTCGTATAGGTCTTCAACTGTCTTAATGAAGTGGGCTGTTCCTAAAATTACGTTGCAGTCTTCTGGCTTCTCTATTTCAACGATGCTGAACTCCACTTGAATCACCATATTGCTATTTGATTGATTAAGAATTTAGGTTTACGCTTCGTCTTTTACACAGCTTTTATGTGATATAATAATGTAGAACTTTTTCTATTCTTCTGGGTGGAATATGCCTTTCAGCAAGCTTTTTAAGAATTTTTATCATATGAGGTTGGAATCTTGCCACGTCAGTTAATGAAACGAGTCCAACAAGCTTTCCATCTTTTACTACGGGGAGCTTTTTGATTTTCATTTCAAACATAAGTTTTACAGCCTCTTCTAGGTCCATGTCTGGCTCCGCGACAATCAGTGGTTTAGACATTATTTCTTTCACTCTTGTCTTAGCAGGGTTTAATGCTTTCGCTACAACTCTTTTAAGTAGGTCACGTTCTGTGATTATTCCAATAGCCCTATTATTTTCAACTACAAGCAAGCTTCCAATTTCATACTTATTCATTATTTCTGCGGCTTTTTTCACGGTGGCTCTTGCACTAATGCTGATTACGTCTGTAACCATTACGTCTTCAACTTTAAGCGACATATGTTTCTCCAGTACCTATGTTCCCCATTTGTTATATATGATTAGTGTATTCAAAATTAAAGTCTGAATGAAGGTCTAGTAATAAGTAAATGTGATGTAGATTGAAAGTTTCACGAAGTCATGGACTAGTAATCTTAGCAAGCTTCGGATTTAGCTTCATACTAGTCTTTTCAACCTTGCTCAAACAAAGCGGAGTTTCCAGCCTACAACAGGTTCTTTTTAGGTTAATCTTAGCTCTTCCTTTGCTCTTACTAATTTTGAAGGGAAAAATGATATTTAGACTGCAAGACACCAAATATTTCTTGGTTATCGGATTTGTTTTCTCAGCTTTCATCTTATCAGCATTAACAGCCATAGCCTTCGGATGCCCAATAGCCGTAACTTCAGCTCTAATCTATACGCAGCCATTCTTTACGGCTATAATTGCTCATATATCCCGTAAAGAAGAATTAACTCTAACCAAGTTTTTCATAGTTCTTGTCGGAATTTCTGGAGCAGTGCTTGCCAGTGGAATGACCCTTGAACAAACAAAAATTTTAGTTGAAAAATCAGGAGTTTTATTTGCCTTTGCGTCAGGCCTTCTTTACGCACTATATTTATACATGAAAAGGCTTGCAAAAACTACAATTTACACTCCTCTTCAAAGCTTATTCAACACCTTTCTATTCGCTGTGCCATGTCTAATCGGAATCGGAGCAATTCTTAGAGTTTTCACACAAGAACCTTTACTAGTGGGTCTATCACCGCCGAACACCTACCAATTTACACTTCTCATCCTATTCGCTATTTGTAGCACGATCTTACCGTATGGAGCCTTAAACTTTGTAAATCCAAAGGAGATTTCTCCAACAACTGAAGGAACAATTCTACTGCTTGATCCAGTTCTCCATAATGTTTGGGCTATAGTCTTCTTCCAACAATACGTCACATTACTACAGTATTTAGGAATCTTCCTCATACTTTCTAGTGCCGCACTTAGCGTTGCTCATTCCAGCAAAAATAGGAATTAAGATTGTTTCTTTAAAATCTCAAATACAAGGTCTGCTTTGATGTGGTTTTCCACGAAGGTGCATGTGGGCTGAACCCATAATTAGTTTAGCATCCAGAATGATGGTTGGCATCTGCTCCTGGCATATGGGCGGGACAGCATGTCTTGCAGCGTAGGCAGCTTTTTTAAGGATTTCAGCAGGCTCATAAGTGAGCATGCCGCCGAGCTCCGTGGATGCTGGCACAATGTCTGTGCCTACCATAGCGTTTATGGCCTATTCTGAAGAACAGAAAAGTCAGATACAGAAGGAAGCCTCGGACAGTCCGCCGAGAATGCCTTTAGTTGCTATGCGACCGGAACGATCCATCTTCAGATATGCATTTCACCTGAAAAAACAGCTTAAGCTGCCTTATTATTTCGATTAACCAAAATGATAGTTAGCGTGCCCAAACCAACCATAACCACAAATTTTAAATGCGATCTTAAAATACAACGCGACCAAGGAGTGAGGATAATTTTGAAGATAGAAGATATTATAAAAGAAATAGAGAATTGTGAAGAATGTAAAAAAATTCCTCAAGAATTTAGAAAAAGAGGCTATACTTTCTACGCGGATCATGTAGCCAATTACGAGTTCATGATGGTTTTGCAGAATTCCCTGTTCAACAATAAAAGACATGCCGCTGAAAAAAGTGAAGCAGATAGAGCGCCCTCATTCAAGGATCGGATTAAGGTTCATCAAAAGTTTTTTCAGAGTAGTTCCTATCTGGATCAAATAAAAGCTTTGTTAAGCGATTTCTTGAATTGCTTAAGGAAAAGGGTCTGATTGCTTTTGATAATCTTAAAGATTATGTCGATGAGCAGTTCTTTAGTGACTTCTATGTCACTGATCTCATAAAGTATTGGTGTTACACCAAAGAAATTAAGGATAATCATCGAAAACATGCAATCAAACATTTGAGAAAAGAAATAGAAGCCGTGAAACCTCGTCTGATTTTTGTATACTCTACACGTGTGTGGGATGTTTTCCTAAAAGAATTTGAATCAGAATATAATCTTCAACCGATAAGAGGCTGGAAGACTATCAAGAAACAAGGAGATCCTGAAAGAAATGAAAAGAAGCTTGCAAATGTTCACAGCTTCCTTTTTCGAGGTAGATATAACAAGAATCGAAAATTCTTTTGTATTACCACTATTCCACTTGAGCGTAAATGCACGGTACATGCTTCTACGTGATAGTCATTTCCGATATATGAAAGAAGGTTTAGAAGATTATTCTTCTCTAAGACGCCGTAAAAAGTAAAGTGCTATACTTTCAGGTCGTATTCTTCAACTTAACAGTAACTCCTTCAGGCTTGTTTAAGCCCAGAACCACGTCTCCGCCTGGAACACGCTAAAAGCATAAGTCTAATAACAGAAAAAGTGCATCAAAAATTTAGAGAATCAAGGAGAGGCATTATGGGCGACTACAAAAATCTTCCATGCTCACAATGTAGGAGAAATACCAAACATAAAAAGATTAAAAAATCTGACTTAACAGAAATAGAACGTATTAAAATTCTTATGGCTCGAATTTCTGGAAAAGAGCTATGGAAATGCTTGGTATGTAACACTGTTGAAATGTTTGATAGGCAAGACTAATATGCGTGCATGCGCAAATATATGAAATTCGATGAAACTATGATAAAGATTACTGGTTCATAATTTTTTAAATCAAAGAGGGCAAAATTTTACAAAGATAAAGTTGAACTGAAAAAACATCGCAGCCAGTCTTATTGCCAAGACTGGGGGCATAGGGGCAATCATCATGGGAATTTTATGCTTTATATTGGGACTCTTAATCACGATCGCTGGAGCCCTTTTATGTTTAATAATAATCTTGGCAATCTTGGGACTCCCAGCTTTTATATTTGGATGTTTCATAATGGCTGGCGCAACGATTATGATATGGGCAGGGATAAAAGCCGTATTATGGAAACCTTCATTCAAAAATCAAAATGAAAAAATGGGGGGTGAAAGAGTTTAAAAACCTTGCAGGCATAGCGACTCTGATTATTTTAGCGCTGGTTATTGGAGGGGTTGGTTATTTTGTGTGGGACATATTCCTTAGAAAGCCAGCGGTTGAACTCTTAAAGATAACAGGTTGCGAATACAAATGGGAAACAACAGATTGGAATAAGACCTATAAGTCATTATTTATCTACTGCGAAGCAAGGGTAACTAAAAAATTAAACCCTGATAAACATGGCGCTTTCATAAGATTAGATAAAGTTTATGATGGAAATAAGGTTATTTCTTCACATGAGCTTATTGGAGAGCTTACTGCCCATCTCGACACAGATACAACTGAATCGCAAAACATAAAGCTTAGCGCCAGAGGCATAAATCTGACCTCTGACATTATTGGGGTAGATCTTGTATGGTATATTTGGAAATACCATTATTTTTCGGAAGACGAATTATTAGCAACCGGCGAGTATCATAAAACAAATATTTCTGTAATACGTGAGCTTCCCACTCATGTCTTAACCCTGACAAGTGAACCAATCAAAGGCATTCCATTTACTATTGATGAGACAACGATCTCCACACCATGGACTCAAAGGCTTCCCGCGGTCAATTATACAATAACGATGCCAGCCACCTATACTGAGCCCAGCACGGGCTTAAGGTATACTTTCCAAGAATGGGAAGATGGCTCAACCAATCCAGCAAGAACTATAACATTAGACAGAGACCTAACCCTTATAGCAACCTATACTCCTCCTCCCACAGGGACTGTTTCCTTTAACATAACTTTCAGAAGAGTGATAATCGAAGAGTCTTGGAATACAGGGGACATCTACTTATTCTTGGATGACAAAGAGATTGAAAACTATACTGTGCCAACCTTTACGTTTTATTATGGATATAACGTTGATTCACCACATGCGTTGATGTTAAAGAATACTGGTCCTTCATCGTTATACGCAGCTCTTGTGCCATATGAAGTCCCCAAGGGAGTTGAGTTTAAAATGTACGTCATTTATGCTGACAGGTGGGAAGAAGAATTTGTCGGGGAGCGACAGTATGTAAGAGTGATGTATAGTGGAGGAACGGTGACATTTTATTTGCGGATGAGAATAACAGAGCCATTGGAGTTTGACGCGTACGACATTAAATTGGACTTAGTGATAGCATACTTCGAGTCAACAATTCAGAAAGTGATTGGGGGTTAAAACAAATGTTTTTGCTTCCAATTTAATTTAAAATCTACTGAGAAATCTTTCATGCTTTTTCACTATTAGTTTGTGTGTGCGCGTGCAGAGAGGCTGGTCAAGACAAAAGACTAAACACGCCCACAAAAGAAGCCAGAGAGATGAAGGAACAAAGAGAATGGTTAGCGGAGAGGCTTTTGAAGGAGAAGTAAAAAGAGGCTGAATAGAGGTGGAAGGAACAGAGAGGCCATAGAGAAAAAGCGAAAACTCACATGAGGAAGCCTGCACGCGCACACACACTAAGTTTTCTCAAGCCCTTCTTCGCGGAGGGGCTTCTCATAAGCCCATGTCCTAAAAGGGTCCTTCTTTGGCTGTGTGCCAGTTTCATCAGCTCTTCTGGATTCTCACCTCCTCTGC
>JAOZNA010000080.1 GCA_029934005.1 Candidatus Bathyarchaeota archaeon | reverse complement strand
TGTATCGCATACTTTTCGCAGCCCCTTATTGTTTTACAAATTTCTTCTATGTCTTCAGCGGTGTGGATGGTTGGCACAACTGTTGTTCTAAATTCATATGGAATCTTTCCAAACAATAGGATTTGTATGGTTTCTAAAATATTTTTTAGGAAATTTTCCGACGAAATTCCTGTCGCCAGCGAATATTTTTCCGGTTTTAAAGGCGCTTTTATATCCATAGCGATGTAGTCCACTAAGTTTTGATCTATCAATTTTCGTAGAACATCTGGATGGGTTCCATTAGTATCTATTTTTACTTTAAACCCTTCTTTTTTAAAAAATGAACACAATTTAGCTAAATCCTTATGAAGAGTAGGTTCTCCTCCTGTTATGACTACTCCGTCAATCCATTTTTTAAGTCTGGCAAGCTTTTCTTTAACTTTATCAAGGGGAATTGTGGGGACCTTTTCTGGACTAACTACTAGACTTGCATTTTGACAGAAAGGACAACGCATGTTGCATTTTGGAAGAAAAATTACCGAGGAAACCTTTCCGTCCCAATCTACAAGGCTTACGTCAACAAACCCCTTTATTTCAATATTCAATTTATCTTCCATTAAAGACACTGTGCCCTAGTTTTTAATGCTTCTTTTAAAATTTTTATGGCGCAGAAGCGGGAACACATGGAACATGTTGATGGATCCCTATGTTTAGTTCTCCCCCATATTTCCTTAGCCTTCTCCGGATCAATCGCAACGTTGAATTGAGCTTTCCAATCAAGCGAAGCTCTTGCCTTAGCCATTTCCAAATCTAGCTGAGACGCCTTTGAACCTAATTTTACTATGTCGGCTGCATGCGCAGCTATTCTAGCTGCAATCACACCTTCTTTAACATCTTCTATATTCGGAAGCCCCAAATGTTCGGCTGGAGTTAAATAACATATAAAGTCGGCTCCAGCCATCCCCGCTATTGCCGCGCCTACTGCTGCAACTATATGGTCGTACCCTGGCGCTATTTCGGTTACTATTGGCCCTAAAACGTAGAATGGTGCTCCTTTGCATATTGATTTTTCAAGTTGAACGTTTGCTTCGATGTGGTCTAATGGTAGGTGTCCTGGACCTTCAACCATCGTTTGGACGTTTGCCTCTCTAGCTTTTTCTACGAGTTCGCCTACCGTTAGAAGTTCTTGTATTTGGGGCCAGTCTGTTGCGTCAAATATGCATCCTGGTCTTAGGGCGTCGCCTAGGCTTAATACGACATCGTATTCTTTTGCTATTTCAAGGAGATATTCGTAGTTTTGGTATAGGGGATTTTCTTTTTCGTGGTGTAGCATCCAAGCAGCTAGGAATGTTCCTCCTCTGCTTACTATTCCCATTAGTCTTTGGTGTTTTGCTATGTGGTTTACTATTTGCATGGTTATTCCGCAGTGAACCGTCATGAAGTCTACGCCGTCTTTCGCGTGTTTTTCTATGATGTTAAATATTTGGTCTTCTGTCATGTCTATTATTGAACCGTTTTTCCTTGACGCTTCTATTCCAGCTTGATATATTGGAACCGTTCCTATTGGAACATTGACCTCTTTAATTATTCTTCTTCTTATTTCGTCTAGGTCTCCAGCTGTACTTAAATCCATCAATGTATCGGTTCCATATTTTACCGCAACCCTAGCCTTTTCCAGCTCAAGATTTAAGTCACAAACATCAAGCGAAGTTCCAATGTTTGTATTCACTTTCGTTCTTAAGCCCTCACCTATTCCAATCGGGTGAACATTCTCTCTCTTAACGTTCCTAGTTATTATTACAGTGCCTTCAGCTATTCTTCTCCTCAATTTCTCAGGAGAAACATCCTCTTCTTCAGCGATTATCTTCATTTCTTCGGTTAAATTGCCCTTTTTGGCTTCTTCCATCTGCGTTGTCAAGTTTATTTCCTCGTGCATGAAAACGTTCAATGTTTTAAAAGAGTTTCTATTTTGTATTTTCTCTGTAGATGCATAAGCGCCGTTTGTTTATAGAAACAAAAATTTATCGTTAGAAGTGATTCTCAGCCTTAACAAGGCAAGATTTTGTCAACTTCATTTATATAGTTCCAAAAATTTAAGAACTTATCATTCACAAGTTTTATATTGGAGTTAAACGCGTGAATAGATGATTAACTAATGGCGGTTTGGGCATGGAACCATCCAAAAAACCCTTAAATGTGCTCGTAAAACAGCTAAACTCCTACGTAGCAGTTGTTCTGAAAAATGGTGTTGAATATCGTGGAACCATGGTTAAATGTGACGGCCACATGAATTTAATATTGAATGGGGCAACAGAATATATTAATGGTGAAATGGTAGCGAATTACGGCACTATTTTTGTCCGTGGAAACAACATTTTATACATAATGTTTGACATACCAGAACCAACCTAGCTGATTTCAACAGCCTTAACCGTGTCAGTTTCGCCCTTAACATAAGCTAATGCATCTTCTAAGGATGCATCTAACCAGCGTTTTCTCCTAAAGAATGACAGAACGTTTTGTACGTCTCTTCTAAGCAGTTGCTCAGCATTTGGGTGGTTAATTGTAACATATTGGGGCCAATCAATTATTAAGATGTGTAGGTCGGGTTTTAAGACAATGTTGTATTCGCTTAAATCAGCATGGATTACTCCAGCTTCTAGGTAGGTTTTTCTAACATTATTTAGTATTTCCATTAGAATCTTTTGGGGTTCAGGTAATTCTATGTAATGGTATAATTCTGCTCCCTCAATTATTCCCATTACAATTGCGTGTCTGTTATGTTTAATTGGTTCTGGAACGGCTATTCCATGCGGAAAAAGAAGTTTTAAAGCTTTAAACTCCTTTGTAGCTGCCAATCTGGATTGATAAAGCCAGCTTATATGCTGTCTTTCAGCCACATAGTCGCGTTTACGTCTTGTTTGACGAAAACTTGTTCTTCCAAGTCTATGAAATTTCACGGCTACTCTTTTGCCGTCGGGAGTTAAAGCGTCATAAACATCCGCTTCCTTTCCAACACCTAAAGGTTTACCAAACGCCTCAAGAACATTGGCTTTAACAAAAGCATTTATCGCTAAAACGTCATATCCAGCCATGTTTAACACGTAACCAGTATAGGCACCTTTCCACATTCTCACCAAACGATTTTTACTCAAATGTTTAAGCCTATGCTGAGCCTCTTCTAGGCTAATCCTCGCTTTCTTTGCTATTTGAAGTTCCGGAACGTATTCATACTTTGCCATTAAAAGCTCTATGGCTCTAAGTAGGCTGACATCAAGCGGATGCAACTTACGATAAATATTAACAGCTACATCAGCACTTGACATTTCATTGAATAATTTTCTTCAAACCTAAAGAACCTTTGCCTTTATGGTTCTATCTAAGTTTCTAGCATAAAATGACGGAAAATCATGAGGTTTGTAAAATATGCTTAGGCTTCATCTATGAATTTCTGCGGTTTAGGTATTTCCAGCGGCAGCCCTTTTCTTTCCCTTATCTTCATTATCACTTCCATGGCTAAGTTCTCTGGCACTTTTTCCCAATGGTCAAAAGTACATTGCCAAAATGCATGTCCAGAGGTTGCAGAACGCATCTCCGCCGATAACCCGAAGGTTTCTGCAACTGGAATGTAGCCAGTTACCATGGTTAATGCGCCTTTAGACTCCGAAGCCACTATTCTACCACGCTTCCTTGTTATCAAGCTTGTTACGTCGCCTACCCATTGAGCTGGAACTGAAACTCCAATTTTATAAATTGGCTCCAACAAGACCGGCTTAGCCGTTAGAAAAGAGCCTAAAATTGCTCTTCTGGCAGCTGGCATTATTTGGGCTGGTCCTCTGTGCACGGGGTCTTCGTGCAGTTGAGCATCCACAAGTTTAACTTTTACTCCCCTTATTGGCTCTTCGCATAGTGGTCCAGTTTGACATGCCCAGCGAAAACCGGAAATTATCATGTCTCTTGCTTCACGTAGATACTGGATTCCCTTTGTCAAGTCCACGAGAATGTTTTTGTGTTCTTCTATTGCCCAAACATTTCTAGCTTCTTCAACTGGCCACTTGCATTCTCGATATAATATGTTTCCTATTTCTTTTCTTCCCATTTCCTCGACTAATTCGCCCTTTTCAATCATTTCTATAACGTTTGGTTCTAGCGGTTCAACTTGTATCCAGAAACGGTTATGCTTGTTTGGGCTTTTTGCCATGGCAACTATTCCTCGGTCTTGAATGCTTTCTCTATAGACTACGATTGGACGGGAAGTTGTTATCTCAAGTCCGCCGCCGTAATCACGTAGGAACTTAACAGCTATTTCTAGGTGAAGCTCACCCATTCCGCTTAGGAGGTATTCTCCTGTCTCTTTATTAATAGTGGTAACTAGGTTTGGATCTTCGATTGAAAGTCTATGCATTGCATCAACAAGCCTTGGAAGATCCATTGGATGCTTAGGCTCTATTGCAATTGTGACTACTGGTTCTGAAACATATTTGATTCTTTCAAACGGAATCATAACGTCTTTATGGGCAGCATCCACAAGTGTTTCTCCGGCTCTCGCCAAGTCGAGCCCCAATAAAGCGGCGATGTTACCAGCAACTATTTCATCTACAACTTCTCTGAAAGCGCCCATATACATGGAAACTTGCTGAATTCTATATTCTTTCCTTGCACCAACCAAGTATACTTGGTCACCTTCCTTTATGGAACCCGAAAACAGCCTTCCAGTTGCCACTAGACCAGCATGCGGGTCCATTTGAGCCATTGTTATACACATGACTGTTGGGCCGTCATCATCGCAGTTTAGCATTGCTTGGCCTATTTCACTGTTTACGTCTCCTTTCCAGATTTTTGGAATACGGTATTTCTGGGCTTCAACGGGGTTTGGAAGGTTTTTGACGACCATGTCTAAAATTGCGACATGTAAGGGCAGGACTTGTTTTAGTGCTTGCCACTCGTTCTTACGGTATGCTTCCACTACGTCTTTGAATTTCATTCCGCTTTTCTGGGCTATTTCTACTGTGAAGCCCCAGCGGTGTAGGGCTGAACCGAATGCTACCGTTCCTTTTGCTGGATCGACCTTCCATTTATTCTTGAATTCTGGTTCTCCATAAAGCTCAATGAGGTTGTTGAAGTCACGTATAATTCTTGCAAGTTTTTTCTGAGTTTCCTCTGGTGAAAGTTTTAGTTCACGTATCAATCTATCAACCTTATTTATGAATAGGACAGGGCGCACTCTCTCCGCTAAGGCTTGTCTTGTAACGGTTTCAGTTTGAACCATAACTTCTTCCACTGCGTCAACGACAACCACGCAGCCGTCTATGGCTCTCAAGGCACGCGTAACTTTTCCAGTGAAGTCCACGTGACCAGGTGTATCAATTAGGTTGATAACGTATGGTTTTCCTTCAATTTCGTGTAAAAGTGAAATGTTTGCGGTTTTAATTGTTATTCCTCTTTTCTGTTCTTCTTCCAAATAATCTAATGCTCTTGCCTCGCCAGCAATTTTAGGAGAAAGCAGTCCAGCTTCGGCTAAAAGGGAATCGGTCATGGTTGTTTTACCGTGGTCTATGTGGGCAATTATGCCTATGTTACGAATATCCTCTTTCCTACCCATCAGCTTAAGAATCTCGGAGGTGTGTCGAAATCTAGGCATTCCTTTCCATCCGCCTTACTTGAAACATGCTAGCATGCTTGATGAAAACCTAACCTATTAACTTTACGATAACAAAATCCAAAAATAACAAACATCACATAAGCCTTATGAATCTGATATAAAAGTTTCAAAATGAATATGTAAAAAGCGGCCGTAGTCTAGCCTGGTAGGACATCGGCCTCCCGAGCCGACGACCCGGGTTCAAATCCCGG
>JAOZNA010000020.1 GCA_029934005.1 Candidatus Bathyarchaeota archaeon | reverse complement strand
ATGGGTTTATATGCGCCAACTCCGGCGTGGATAAATCAAACGTACCAGAAGAAGAAACGGTAGCGTTACTTCCTAGGAACCCAGATTTTTCAGCCAGAAAGATTAGGAAGGAGATAATGCGGTTTACTGGAAACGATGTTGCGGTTATAATTTCTGATACGCATGGCAGACCATTAAGAGAGGGGGAGATAAACATAGCTATAGGTGTTGCTGGAATATCGCCAATAAGGGATAGAAGGGGAGAAAAAGACCTTTTCGGCTACATTTTAAAGGTTAAGAGAACCGCAATAGCTGACGAGTTGGCTTCAGCCGCTGAACTCGTAATGGGGCAAGCAAACGAGGGCATACCAGCCGCAATAATTAGAGGATACAAATATCCTAAATCGGAAAAGGCAAAGGCAACGGAACTTATACGTCCAAGAGAACGGGATTTGTTCCTTTAGCTCAAAAAGTTTATATGGATGGATAATCCGTCCATAACACAAAATGAACACTTCCAAACTAGCATCACTAATCACTCTTACAGCACTCTGTATAGCGATACAACTCGCTCCTAGACCGCCAAACGTTGAATTCACATCATTCATCACTTTTATAGTAGGACTAACGCAAGGAACAATAATGGGCGCCCTTTTTGGAGCCTTCGTCATGTTCGTCAACGGCTTTTTATCTCCATGGGGTTTCTCCGGATTAAATATGCCCTTCCAGATGGTAGGCATGGCAATAGTGGGTTTTTCAGGCGGAATATACCGCAAATTCACGCATAATGAGCTTAAACCTACACAATTTTGTTTAGAAACAGCTATCTTAGGCGGTTTTATCGCTTTAATTTACGACATAATTACCAACATCGGAGTTGGAATTCAATTTATTTTATCTGGAACGCCTCCAATGCTAGCTATATTTTCAGCTTTAGCGTATGGAGCCTTCTTTTCAGCAGTTCACGTTTCCTCAAACAGCATAGTTTTCGGGGTCTTATTTGTTCCATTTATGAAAATACTGAATGGTTTGAAGATAGGTGAAACATCTTGGTTGAAAAAAGAACCCTTATATTCGTAACACTTGCGGTGGTTGTATGGGCGTCCTTAGCTTCAGTATTTGCAGGATACTACTACTTACAGTTTGAAAATTCTTCGAAACAACTAGAAGAAGCTCAAAACTCGTTAAGTAAATCGGCATCAAGCTACGATAAGGCAACAAACAAATATAACACATTGTTAGGTGAGTATGCTGAACTCTACGGCAACTACTCCTACTACACTGGCGACAACTACACCGAATTTTTGAAACCCTTTAAAAAGTTAATCGACAAACTCGCTGAAAATTATGCCACATTATTGCTTACACACGAAGACTTGAATAAAACATACCTAGAACTGTTAGGAAAATACGAAACATTAAACCAACAAAACAATGTAACAAAGCAGGAATTTGAGAACCTACTAAACAGATACTACAACCTTTTCTCCCTACTCGCATTAAAAGAACTTGAAAAAGCAATAAGCGAAAGCGTAAAATTGTCAGTAAACATCTGCATAAACTACAGCGACAGAATAGAATGGTACAACGAAACCCAAGTACCCGCAGGAACAACCCTATTCGAAGCCACAAAGAAAATTGCAAACATCACCTATACCTATTATCCTCTCCTGGAACCAGGCCACATACTAATCGATTCAATCAACGAGAAAGCAGCGTACACTGACCCTTCTTATACATGTGGTTACTCGTGGATATGGTATTACTGGGATGAAAGCAATGGAAGATGGGTGGTTGGGCCGGTAGGCTGCGATGCTTGGCATCTAAGAGACGGCGGCATTTACAAATGGAATTATGAAAAATGGACATGGCCGTAACAAAATAATTGCAGTACCCAACACTTGTGTAGTTTATGCGAAAAAGATAGAAAGAAGTAAGCAGTATTTTGACTTCATAAGTGGTGAAGAACCATGGTTGTAATTTCAGAAATATTTGGCAAAGCAAAATCGGAAGGGAGAAAGTTTCTGTTAGAACATGAAGCAAAAATGGTTTGTATGGAATACGATATTCCCGTAACAAAACTTAAAGTTGCTACTTCAGTCCAAGAAGCAATAAAATATGCAGAAGAAATAGGATACCCTGTTGTTTTAAAAATACTTTCACCAGATGTCATCCACAAATTTGATGTAGGTGGAGTAATTTTAAACGTTAAATCATCTAAGGAAGTTGAAGAGGCATATAACAAAATTTTGAGAAATATAAAGGAAAAAGTCCCAAACGCCAAAATTTTAGGCGTAACAGTTCAGGAAATGGCACCACCATCAACAGAAGTAATTGTGGGGGGACTAAAAGACCCTCAATTCGGACCAGTAGTAATGTTTGGACTAGGAGGAATATTTGTAGAGATTCTCAAAGACGTAACCTTCCGCATAGCCCCAATAAATGAAGAAGAAGCAAGAGAAATGATAACTGAAGTTAAAGCTTATCCAATTCTTGAGGGTTATAGAGGGGCTCCTCCAGCAGATGTTGATACCATAGTCAAAATTCTAGTGAACACATCTAAACTTATGATGGATTACCAAGAAATAAAAGAACTAGACTTAAACCCAATAATGGTTTACGAGAAGGGAGCCAAAACAGTAGATGCAAGAATCATCCTTGAATGAAACAAAAATTCAAGAATTCAATGAAAACGAAATTTTTTCAAACGTCAAAGTTCCGCCTAAACTTCCTTTATTTATAAGATTAGACGGTTGGAAATTCAGAGAACTAACAGAAAAACCAGAAATTAAGAAACCATTTGACAAAAAAATTGCACAATGCTTAGTTTTATCCGCAAAAAACATCATGAAAACGTTTGCTCCAACCCTATCCTATATTATAAGCGATGAAATAAACATACTTTTTACAAAACAAATTCCTTTCAACGGAAGAGTTGAAAAAATAAACTCGATAATATCAGGAGTAATTTCAAGTTCCTTCTCTTTTAATCTAAATAAAATTTTAGGAATAAAACATTTAGTGGCTTTCGACTCAAGAGTAATAACCATTTCAGAAAATGATATTCTAAGCTATTTAGCTTGGAGACAACAAAACGGATGGAGAAACCACAATAATGCATATGCTTATTGGATGCTACGCAAAATGGGAAATAAACCTTCAGAGGCAGCGAAAAAGCTCAAAGGCTTAAAAACTAAACAAATACATGATATGTTGAGGGAAAGAGGAGTAAATTTGGCTGAAACTCCGCAATGGGAAAGAAGAGGAATACTTGTTTACAAAGAGCTGTATGAAAAAACAATAAAAGGAAAAGTTAAGGTAACTCGCAGAAAAATCGTGGAAAACTGGAAACTTCCAATATTCACTACTTCAGAAGGAAAAAACTTAATTCAAGAAATACTAGAAAGCACCTAGCTTTAAGGAGAAAAGCAATGACAGAAATTGAGGCATTAACCGCAAAAATAAGCCAACTGGAACAGGAACTAGCCAAGATAAGAGAAGAAAGAAACAGTTATGTCATAAAAGCAAAGGAATGGCGAAGCAAAAGAGACCAGAAAAGGGAAGAAATAAAAAAGCTTAGAGAAGAAATAAAAATTTTAAAACAAAAAAGAGACGAAATAAACGCAAAGGTTAAAGAACTGAAAGAGCTAAGAAACAACACCAGAAAAACAAAAAAGGATAAAAACAAAGAAAAAGAAAAAATTAAAGAAGAAATAAAGAATTTGTTAAAAATAAAACCGAAAAAAACTTTTAAGAAAATCAAGGAAGAAATAGATAAGCTTGAATGGATTCTTCAAACAACCTCTATGACTGCTCAAGAGGAAAAACCATTAATTGAAAGATTAAAGAAATTACAAAAACAAATGCAAATTTATGAACAAATAAATCTTAAAAAAGGACAACTAATGGAATTAAAGATAGAAATTAAAGCATTAGAAGCTACTGCAAGAAAACACCATGAAGAACTCTTGAAAATGGCTGAAAAAAGCCAAAAAATTCACGAAAAAATGCTTGAATTAGTGGAAGAAAGAAAAAAACTAATAAACGAAATGCAAATGATTCACCAAAAATTTTTAGAATTTAAACAGAAAGCATTCCAAGCCAAAGAGAAATACTCACAGCTTCTTAAAGAAATTAAGCGTATAAAAGAAAAACTTAAGGAAATAGAAGAAGAAAAACACGCTATAATACAGAAGAAAATGGAAAAATCTGCTGAAGAAAAAGCTAAAGAAAAACTTAGACGTGGAGAAAAACTTTCATGGGAAGAATTTAAACTATTAGCAGAAAAAGGATTAATTTAGAATACGGAAAATTTAATGAGTACATAATGCAAAGTAAAAGTGGAAGAGGGTTCCGCGAATAGGAGAAACAAGATGGCAGATACAGAAAGGGAAGAAGAGAAAATTCTGATTTTGTGCGTTGATAGAGACGGAGACATAGGCGCCAAAACAAAAGTAAAAACTCCAGTAATAGGAAGAGATGAAAATCTAAAAGCCGCAATAGAACTCGCACTTAACGACCCCGAAGAAGCAGATGCAAACGCCATGTTTGAAGCAGTTAGAATTTATGACCGTTTAAAAAGCGAAAAAAAGCCATATGAAAACTTTGAAATAGCAACAATTTCCGGCACAGAACTAGGCGGAGTTGGAGCCGACAGAAAACTCGTAAGCGAACTTTCAGAGGTCTTAGAAAAATTTCACGCAAACGAAGTAATCCTCGTCACAGACGGTTTTTCAGACGAAATGGTACTCCCCCTTATCGAGTCAAGAGTCCCGGTTACATCTGTACGGAGAATAGTAATAAGGCACAGCGAAACCATAGAAGAAACAGCCGCGCTCTTCACAAGGTATTTAAAACTCATACTTGAAAACCCAAGATACTCTAGGCTTGCACTAGGCATTCCAGGATTACTCTTTGTTCTTTTGGGAGTAATGTCTGCATTAAACCTTCTACCTTACTTCTGGATAGCATTTCTAATTGTTTTCGGAGCAGTGCTTCTCATTAAGGGATTTGGAATAGACAAGTTTATCATGAAACTATACGTTGGATTAAAGGAATATACGCCGCCTCCGTTTCATATTCAAATCGCTGGCTTCACAACGATTGTTGGTTTTCTTTCAATAGGAATAGGAATCTACCAAGGAATTACATACGCTATGAATAATGCGGGTAAAAGCATATCTGATGTCGGAGTATTCATCGAAATGTTTCCACGCCTTATAGGATGGTTCATTCAAGGATCAGTTTTCTTAATAATTGTTGGAATCTGCGTAATCTTAACTGGCAGAGCCATAAGATGGTATTTTGAACGTGATGCCAAACTTTTACGCACAGCGGCAACCATTGTTGTCATTGCTTGGTCTTCACAAATTCTGAAACAAACCTCAAGAGTTCTAGTTAATCCTTCAGAGGAACTTTTTCCAGCCGGATTAGCACTTTCTATTTTCATAGGCATTCTTTTGGCAATAGCCTCTTTCCTAGTAATATTCATAATCAACAGAAAATATTCAGACTTTTTCAAGGAGAAGGATGAAGAAATTGAAGAAATCCATCAAGAAAGCTGAAATTGGAATAATCGGCGGAAGCCACATGGAAAATTTTCTTGAAAGCTTTCAAAAAACTAGAATTGGAACACCCTATGGCTTGCCTCCCATAGTCTATTTAGGCGAAATATCCAAAAGAAAAGTGGCTTTTATACCACGCCATGGCCCCGATCATTCCATTCCACCGCATCTAATAAATTACAGAGCAAACATCTACGCTTTACATCTGCTTGGAGTAAAACGAATAATAGCCACAAATGCTGTCGGAGCAATAAACCCAGAACTTAAACCCGGCGAACTGTTGACTCCTCATGATTTTGTCGACTTTACAAAGCATAGAAAACTAACGTTTTATGACTCTAAAGTAGTTCATGTAGATTTTTCTGTTCCATACTGCCCTGAAATTCGTTCCGCTCTAGTTGAAAGCGGAAAAAAAGTTGGAACGGAAATTTTGGATAAGGCTATTCTGGTCTGTACCGAGGGCCCAAGATTCGAAACCCCTGCAGAAATCGAGGCTTTTCGTAGGCTTGGCTGCGATATTGTTGGAATGACAGGAATCCCTGAAGCAGTTTTAGCCAGAGAACTCGGAATATGCTATGCAACTCTTTGTTATGTTTCCAATATGGCTGCAGGAATGCAAAGGAAAATTACACCAAGCGAAGTCGGCGAAGTAGCTTCAAAAATACGTCCATTGATGGAGCAAGTTTTAAGAGAGACCATAGGAATTCTTCCACATGAAAGAAACTGTCCATGTAAAGACGCCCTAAAAAATGCACAATTTAAGTGAAAAAAATGCTTAAATCACTGCTTTCAATACTAGGTATCTACAAGCTTTATGAAAAATGGCTCTGGCACCAAGTCAAGCACAACGTGAAACCAGAACACATAGCAGTAATTCTTGACGGAAACAGACGATGGGCACTTAAACATTCCCTAAATCCTTGGGTCGGACACAAGCATGGAGCAGAAAAAGTTGAAAACCTACTTGATTGGTGTCTCCAACTTGGAGTAAAATCAATTACACTGTACGCATTTTCAACAGAAAACTTCCGAAGGCCAAAGAAGGAGATAGAGGAACTCATGCAAATATTCGAAGAAAAACTAAGAAAACTGCTTACAGACAAAAGAATACACCAAAACCAAGTTAAAGTAAAGATAATTGGAAGACGGGAACTTCTACCAAGATCAATAAAAAACATAATAGAAGAAGTCGAAGAATCAACTAAAAACTACAATAAACACTTCTTAAACGTAGCACTCGCATACGGAGGAAGAGCCGAAATCATAGACGCCGCAAAAAGAATAGCCGAAAAAGTCAAACAAGGAAAACTAGACCCAAATGAAATAAACGAAAAACTATTCGAAAAACACCTATACACTGCCCATCTACCCAAACAAGACCCAGACCTAATCATTAGAACTTCAGGCGAAGAAAGACTAAGCGGATTCCTACTTTGGCAATCAGCCTACAGCGAACTCTGCTTTTTAGACATATACTGGCCTGAATTCAGAAAAATAGATCTGCTAAGGGCTATCAGAGTTTATCAAAAACGAAAAAGGAGATTCGGAGCCTAAATTTAAATTGACCTCAAGCCTTCAGCGAGGTTGCGGACCAACGAAACGTGCTTCATAAAATACGATTACTTCCAAGCTTTCATTAACCTTTATGACGTTTGTACTATCCAGTACTCCATCTTCCCAGCATTTAAACACGTAGTAAATCCACTCAGACATAACATATATTGATGAAACTTCAACTTGATGATTTCCTTCCAGAACCAAAATTGTTACTGGTGAACACCCGACAAATTTGTTATCTATCCAAACCTCGACACCGTTAAGGGGATAACATCCCGCATTTAAAAAGCTGAAACAAGTTTTGATGGTAATGGTAAAATTTCTAGGCACAACTGTAAACGTTAAATTATCCGAAGCCACGATTCCAGCAATATTTGCAGTAACTATAACAAATCATGTTCCAATAGTTCCAGGCACATCAATCTCAGGGATTCTAAACGACGTATATGCCACCCCGTTTTCATTGTAATATTTGCTACAATATACAAGGTCACCATTAGCATTGTTTACCTCAAAGGCCACTAAAACATTCTGTTCCGGCCAATCGTTATAACTCGCCTCTGCATATAACTCGACTTTTTCAAAAGGATGGAATCCCCCCGGGCTGTCCTAGGCCTTCACCTTCAAACTGTGTATATACGTCAAGGCATGCCCCTACGGTGTTTATATTAGAATGAATTACCAATGTGAATAGAAGGATAGTTGGAAGTAAAAGCACCACACTTTTCAAATGCTTCCCTTCTTCTGGTTAATTATTGAAACACTCTAAGTTTTAAAATTTTATTAAAAAATTGTTTGAAGATAAAGTAATTGGTTTTTCACGTTCTTTTCTTGGCGCTTACAATAGAAATTACGTCTCTGTTTTTTAAAATGTAATTTTCGCCTATACGTTTTTTATTTCTTGCCTCAACTGCGTAGATGAAGGACTCGCCTAACTCTGAATGTATTTTATATGCGAACTCCTTTGCTGTTGTTCCGTATGGAACGAGATATGCATCGGGCAAAACATTACCTTTATGGTCAGTTAAACGTTCAATGTCTTCAACTGGATAAACAACTATCATGTTCAAGAGTTTGAAAAATGTTAGGTTGATTGCTTCTTGAACACCAGTTGATCCATATTTTAAAAGGATTTTTTCCCTAATCGTTTCTAAGGCTTTTTTCTGGGGTTCTATAAGTTTTTCGGGATGTAAAATCTTAAAGTTGCAGTCTCCAGGGGTGTAATCAATGAGCCCCTTCTCAGCGGCTCTTCTTAATGCTAGTTCTGCTTCTGCACAACAAGGAACAACCAAGTAGCCTAATTCCTTTAAGCGTTTAACATTTTCTTCTCCGTAAGGTAAGTCAATTTTGTTTGCGGCAATAAGCATAGGCTTAGCTATTTTACGCAAATTATCCACGAAATAGACGAGGTCATCTTCATTCCACGCAGTTGGTTTATCCGGATTAAGCTTAGTTTTAGTAAAAGCTTCAATGATAGCGTTCCTTCCTATCGATAAACCGCTTAGTCTCTCCTCTAAAATACTTACTAAATCTTGAGAAGAAGCTTCCACGGTTCTGGCAATTTTCGACCAATCCCGTTTAAGCATATTCACTATCCACATAGTTATTTCAACTTCTAAAAATCGAACATCTTCAACTGGATCATGAGTTCCGGGTTTACATGGTTTTCCTTCAATATCCGTTGCGCCCGCAGCATCAACAATATGAATGAGGGCATCAGCCTTTCTGATCTCATCAAGAAATTGGTTTCCAAGTCCTCTTCCTTGCCAAGCACCAGGAACAAGCCCGGCACAGTCAATAAGTTCAACTGGAATAAGGCGGGTTCCGTTAACGCATAAAGAGTTTACTGGGTTATCTTTGACGTTAAATTCTTTGCACACGCAAGGGGTTCTAACATAGCCTATTCCACGATTCGGCTTTATAGTTGTGAAGGGATAATTTGCGATTTCGGCTGGAGCAAGAGTTGCAGCACTAAAAAAAGTTGATTTACCAACATTCGGCTTCCCAACTATACCTGCCATCAATTAATTTGACTTCCTCTAATAATTTTAAACTCTGTAAGCTTTAGTGTATTTCTGACTTATTAGAACGTTGCTGGACTCTTTGTTGTTTCTTTTTCGTTATGGCTAAGGTTGTTGCGAAGATAATTAGGAAACTTATTATCTGAAATGTTTTAAGTTCGGGGATTATGGTAATTTTATGTTCACTATGAGTGTAATTTAGGTAAATGTAGGTGTACTTCCCGTCTGTCCAATTTGAGAATGGCCACTTTTCTCCATCTAACAAAATGGTATAGTTGTTTTGCCATATTTCTTGAATTAAAGCGTTGGGTATACTGAGATTGCAGAATCCAATTGTACCAGTTGAACCAGTAACGTTGAAGCTAATTTTTTTCTCTGTTGCATTAAACCGAAATTGGGAGATGGTGGAACTGCTCTTTAGCTCAATTAAATATATTTTATCATCAAAAATTAAAGGAATAGGTGCAGACGGTACAGTCAGTGGGTACTTATCCTCATAATTATAGTCTGCAACAATAATGTAAGAGGAATCCCCTATGCCATCCCTATTTATATCTAACCCTTCATAGTCATCCCAGTAATTACCATTCCATTCGAAATGACCACCTGGCATCATATGGACATGCACATGTTCATCATTATTAATAAAGTTATTATGATAAATTATGTTACTGGCTACTGGATTCGAATATAAGAGGTAAATACCATTTTGGTTATCTATTAAAGTATTATTAATCAGTTCACTATATGCTAGATTAGCAAAGCTAAATCCGTAGAATAGGCTACTTATAATGTAATTTCTAGACACGTTAATATGGAATGAATCATCGAAGCCTATTCCCAGGGAATTATTAACAAATATGTTATCTTCTATAGTGATGCAAGTGGTATCTTCGAGAAATAACCCGCCCGAAGTCCCAACAGGAGAGGCGGTTCTTTGATTGCTGATTAATGTGTTATTTATTATTTTGTTGCCAGAGCAATATGATAAGTGTATACCGCAATGTTCATTATATGAAGAATTGCTGTTGCATATTAGATTGTTATTTGCTGAAGAGTGAAGCCATATTCCATAGAGACATTTTGTAGTAGTCACATTTCTTATAGTACTATCTGTTGTGTAAGCCAACAGTATAGCGGAGACAGAATTAGATAACGTTAAGTTTTCAATGGTGATGTTTGAAGACTTTACAATATATACGCAACTAACGTTTAACGGGACTGTTTCGTTATGGTGGTCGACCCAGTAACAGATGGGCTTTCCGTTAATAATATTTGAGAAATCTACATCATGAACAAAATGTGGTTCTGAAAGGCCATGAACACCAAAATTGAAGGTATTATTTTCAAAAATGTTATTTCTTAAAAAGCTTTCAATCACTCCAAGTAAAAAGATTCCATATTGATTATCAGTTATTTTGTTCGCAATTATTGAATTTTTCTTCGATTCTGCCAAATATATTCCGTATTGGCTGTTATTTATGAAAAAATTCCGAGTTATATTATTGTAATTGGAATGAGAAATTCGAATACCATACTCGTTATTAATTATACTGTTATTTGTAATGGTATTATTGCTGGAGTAATAAAGCCATAAAGCAAAGCTGAAATTTCTAATAGTTAACCTTGTTATCGTGACATTTTTTCTATTGCTGAGGTCTATTCCTTTTATATCCCCAGCACCATAAAGCGTGTAGTTATTTCCGTCCAAAATTATATCATCCTTTTCAATAATAATACAACCGTTAATGTCTGCTGTAAACCAGTATTTACTTTTTTCATACCCAATTGGGGCGTCTGAAGGCTCAACAGTCCCATCAGACCTGATATAAATAGTCATTTTTGTTTCGGTGTTTCCTGTGATGGATAGAGCTAATAAAGGAAACATAAGCAGAATAGCTAAACACATGGTTATGAACTGTAACTTCATTTTAATCACCACTTATACGGTTAATTTAAAGCAGACCGATTTTTAATTTTTCCGATTGCTCACGAAAAAATTTAAAGGTTAAAGTGTTAATGAAGCTTTTGTGACTAGGATGACAAACATAGAAGTTGATGTTTTAATTTGCGATCCAATTCATAAAACTGGTATTGAATTATTAAAAAAAGCTGGTTTTAGAGTGACAGTTAATTCATCAATTACCTATGATGAATTAAAAAGGAATGTAGCTTTTTACGACGTATTAGTGGTCAGAAGTAGAACCAAAATTACAAAAGAGATCATCGAATCTGGAGAAAAATTGAAAATCATCGCTCGCGCGGGAGCTGGTTTAGATAACATAGATGTTAAAGCAGCAGAAGAAAAAGGCATTAGTGTAGTAAACAGCCCTGAAGCTTTGGCTGTTGCTGTAGCAGAGCTTACGTTGGGGCTTATTCTTTGCCTTGCCAGAGGAATTCCTAGAGCAGACTGGCTGATGAAGGAGGGGAAGTGGGCGAAAAAGGAGTTTTATGGATGGCAACTTCGCGGTAAGACTTTGGGGGTTTTAGGACTCGGAAACATAGGTAGCCATGTTGCGAGGCTGGCTAAAGCTTTTGGAATGAAGATATTGATTACGAAGAGGACGCCTCCACCACTTGAAGTTTTGGAAGAGCTGGAAGCTGAGTTTATTCCGTTAAACGAGTTGTTAAAAAGAAGCGATATTGTTACTATTCATGTTCCATTAACTCCGCAAACTCACCACATGATTGGTGAGAGGGAAATAGAGCTTATGAAGAATGGAGCTTACATAGTGAATACTTCAAGAGGGGCGATTGTTGATGAAAAAGCTTTGTTGGAAGCTTTAAAATCTGGAAAGCTTGCTGGAGCCGCTTTGGACGTTTATGAAATTGAACCGCCGACAAATTATGAACTTATTAAAATGCCGAATGTTGTTTGTACTCCCCATATTGGAGCGCAAACGGTTGAGGCTCAAGAAATGGCGGCTAAAATTATAGCTGAGAAAATTATAAAAACCATTAAGGGAATATAGTCTCGTTGCTTTCGAGTTTTTCACTTTTTTGGATTTCTTTTCTTCCGCGTTTCAAAAGAACAGAAATGATGATTGCAATTATAACTATAAGTGTGAGAGTTAGCATTAATTCCTTTAGGAAAAGTTGCTTGGCAGCTACTTCTAAATTTTCAATCTGACTTTTTGTTAAGAGAAGACTTTGAGAATCGTTATTTTCGAGGGCAAATTGGATGTTTAAATCATTTTCATCTATCATCTGTTCGATTCTTTGGCAGTCTGAAATAAAGAAAACGTTTGCTCCGAGAAATTTTGCCAGAGAAAGGAAAAATTCTGCATTTTGGATTCTAGAAACAGCGAGATATGTTTGATAAGCCATTGTGAAGTTTTGGATATATTCTGGCTCTATTCTTTTAATGCCAATTTTCTGCTGAAAACTTGCTTCAATTTTTAAATTTGAATAGTAAAAGTAGCAATTATCATATGGATAGTCTGGTGGAAAAGTCTGTAATGAACTGAAATGCAAGTTGTCCAACTGGTTAATTTGGCTCCATGTTAAGTCAACCGGTATCCATCCGTAATTTTCCAAATAATATTCCGCCCACATGTGTCCCTGATCCATTATCTCATCATCCGTGTGGAAAGAAAAACCTGCTTGAATTCTAGCTGGTATTCCTACAGCACGACACAATGCCGTAAAAAGGTAGGAATATTCTGAACAGTCTCCTTTTCTGTTTGTTAAAGCCCATTTTGCCCCTCTTTCTTGATCTTGCATTTCATAAGCTATATTATCTTCTATAAAAACGGCTATTCCCATAGCTTTTAAATACGGATTGGTTTCGTTTCCAACAATTTCTTGAGCGACTCTAATTATTTCTGGATCATTTGACTCTATGTAGTCTTCTGGCTGCGTATATAATTGGTAGATTTCTGATGACTTATCGTATTTTTCTATATTTCCCGCATTTATTTGGAAGTAAACATGGAAAGAAACTAAAGTATATATTATTTTTAGTGTTACTTGTTTTTTTGGTTCGATTTCTCCTATTTCCCAAACTACGTAATGGTTTAGGTATGGGTCGGAATCCATTTTTATGAAGCCATAATTCATATTGCGTTCAATTTTCTCTATAAATGAAAAGTGAAAGGGAGTGGAATTTCCAATTAGTGGAACCTTGAGAACTGCTTTATGTATAGGAAATACGCCTAGATTAGTTATTGTTATTACATGTGTCAGATTATAGCCAGTAGGATTTCTAAGCTTAAATTTCAACAAACTTTTCTGGTTTTTAAATGTAAAAGAAGCAACTGACATAACTAAGGAAGCTGATATAATTGCAAAAATTAGCATTAAAGCCAGAATTACTTTTTGCGATTTTCCTCTCATACTTTAAATTATAAATTTTAATAGCTAAAAATCATTTGGAACAAAGCTTTAAAACGTGATGCTTTCTATTCAGTTTGATATTTTAAACTTATGGTTCAATATACATGGTGTCATTAATAACTAACCCTAAATTTATTCTATTTGTTAACAAAATGAATCTAATAATTCAGAAGAATTTGGCGATCTTTTTTAGTTTTTCTCTTATTTTTATCATTTCTTTAACTAATCTTAAAGAAAAATAAACTACATATTTTTCACATTGAGTTAAATTTGTAAATTTAGGCTTCATTTGACTTTATTTTTTAAGTGTTTTTTATATTAAATTTTATATAATATCGCCAGTAAAACTTAACATTCTATAGGAGGTGAAAGAAGTTTGAGAATTGTAAAACTCGCAGCAGCCTATGCTAAGTACTTCTGCTCGTTGCTGCCTCTAACCAGTGTTGGTGCTGCAGCTGTAATTATACCAATAATCCCAGACTCTTAGAAACAAAATTGTGATCAATAAATGCTAGAAGTAAGCTTTTACATGGCGTGGATTGCGGTCTCTAGGATACTAACGGGCAAGTATCCTCCAAGAGCTATTAATGGTTTGGTGAAAGTACTCGTAGATGACTTTCACACCTTTAAAAGGAGAAAAACTAACTTTAGCTTCGCGATAAGTCCCGATGAAGAAACGCAAAGTACTATAAATCGCCACATGAGGAAACGTACGGCAAAGGTTGCATTTGAAACGACGGTTTTCTATCATGACTTGCTGAAGAGAGAAAACATTGATGTAAACAAATTAGATGAAGATGAAGAATTTAGTAAGGTACCTGTAACTAAAGCAGCAGATTTCCGAGGGAAAGAAGAGAAGTTCGTTAATCAAAAGCTCAAAAATCACCTCCTTTTTTTCACTTCAACGGGGACTACCGCATACCCGCCAAGTGGAATTTGGGTATCAAAGTATGAAATGGATTTCCTTGCTGCTGCAGGAGCATTTTCTTACTTAGCTCAAGGAATGATTCTTCCTGACGATATAGTTCAAATTTCAATTTGTTCAAGGGCAGCGCTTAGTAATTGGCTTACAATCGAAGCATGCAGAAGAATTGGTGCAGCATGTTACCTGTCCGGGTTGGTGGATCCCGTGGAAAGTCTTTTAGATTTGTCTAAAATAAGAAAAATTCCAGGAAAAAAGGAAAAAGCAAGCGTTATTATAAGTTATCCGAGTTACGTTGAGTCTTTGGTTAGAACTGGTAAAGAGCAAGGATATTCGGCTGAAGATTTTGGTGTGGAGAGGATAATATTAGTTGGGGAAATCCTTACAAAGAATGCTAAAAAACGTATGGAAGATTTTTTCAACTGTGAGGTTCATGAAACATATAATTGCAGTGAATTAATACCTATCGCTGGAGTTGTTTGTCCGGAAGGAAATCTTCATTTCAGTGGTGATGGACAAATTGAAGTTGTAGATTTGGAAACTTTTGAAGAAGTTGCTCCTGGCGAGGAGGGGCTTCTTTGTGTTACTCCATTTTATCCTATACGCCAAGGCACTCTTTTGTTAAGATATACGCCAGGTGATATTGTTAAGAAAATTGATGGATGTGATTGTGGTTTAGGTGGGCAAGTAACTTCTAATATCTGTGGAAAATACGATCCTGTTTTAATGAAATATGGAATTAATAGGCGGAGTTTAATGGAAGCTCTTGAATCTGCACCTGAGGTTTTTCTGCCATTGCGGGCTTCGTTGGTAGATGATGAGGATAAAGCTGTTTTGCATATATGTGTTTCTGCCAAAAACGATAACATTGTTGATGCTATTTATCATGAACTCGGAAAGCTTGGTCTTAAAGATGTGGAGTTGGTTCTGCACCTTCCGGATGAACCTTTTTCTCACTATCCGAATAGGTGTGAAATGTTAGAATATACGTATCATCATCTTCGTCGGAAGGGGCTGTTATGAATTCTCTTATTGCTCTTGGTTTGTTCGCTGTCACTCAAGTTGGATCAATTATTTATGATAGGTTCGTTAAAGTTGAGCTTCCTCCGGTTGGAAGGGTTAATTGGATAGATGTTCTTTTTATTCTTGCAATGCTCAATGTTTTCCCTTTTCTTTTGCTCGTTTTGCCTAGTTATTTGATTCTTTTGCTTTTCGCTTTCTCCTTTGCCAGTGGTTTATATTATGCATTTAGACCTTTAATTCGACAAAGAGTAATTATTTTTCTTCTAGTGGCGGGATTAATTTTGACTCAAATTTTGAATCCTATGAAGTATTTGAATGATGTAATTGTTATGATTACTGTAGTAGGAATATCTGTGCTTTATGTTCAAAGTGGTTTGCGTATGAATGAACTTGTCCTGTTGGGAATAGGGTATTCAATTTATGATCTTATTATTGGGATGTTTACGCCTTTTCTTTCTCAACTTACTCTGAAGCTTACGAATATTCAGATTGCTCCCGCGATAATTGTAGGTAATTTTGCTATAGGCGCGGCAGACGTGCTTCTTGTATCCCTTTACGTAGTTGCTTTAAAACAGAAAGCTAATATTCGTTTAGCTGCAGCCTACCTTATCTTGAGCATACTTGTTGTAGCGTTTATTTTCTTCTATTTACTGGTTGTCGCCCCTTCCCTATTGGCTAATAGTTTCCCGCTGGCTCCTTGGATAACGATTCCATTCTTAATATTCGTTGGTTTTCAGAAAATAAATAAGAGAAGATCATAGAGTCAAACGGTTTTTATTGTTCCAATAAGAGATATATAGAAACCACTGAAAATAACGTAATACTTAAGACTTTAAAGGTGTTGTGAATGCTTCCTTCGAGTGATAAGTTGGTTTGGATGTTTCGGAAGATGCTTGAGATTCGGCATTTTGAAGAGAAAGTATACGAGCTTTATGGTCAAAACTTGGTTCCTGGCACTATTCATTTGTATGTTGGTGAAGAGGCTGTTGCTGTTGGTGTTTGTGCTAATCTTCGTAAGGATGATTATATTACGAGTACGCATAGGGGGCATGGTCATTGCATTGCCAAGGGTGGAGATTTAAAGCGTATTATGGCTGAGATTTTAGGTAAGCGAACTGGTTATTGTAAGGGTAAAGGAGGTTCAATGCATATAGCCGATTTCAGTATTGGTATGTTGGGGGCAACAGCGGTTGTAGGAGCTGGTATTCCAATAGCGGCTGGTGCTGGGCTTTCAATAAAGCTTAGAGGAACCGACCAAGTAGTAGCATGCTTTTTCGGTGATGGAGCGTCAAATCAAGGAACTTTTCATGAGGGCATTAACATGGCTGCCATTTGGAAGCTTCCAGTCTTGTTTGTTTGTGAGAACAATCTTTATGCTATGGGAACTAGGCAGTCAATGGTTATGCTAATTGAGAATGTTGCTGATAGAGCTGCTGCTTATGGAATTCCAGGTGTGGTTGTAGATGGAAACGATGTTTTGGCTGTTTACGAGGCTGCTAAACAAGCTGTTGAAAGAGCTAGGAAGGGAGAGGGTCCAACGTTAATTGAGTGTAAAACTTATAGGCATAAGGGGCATTCAAGGTTTGATCCGGCTACTTATAGACCGAAAGAAGAGGTTGAGGAGTGGCTTAAGAAGGATCCTATTCCTAGATTTAGGAATAAGCTTGTTGAAATGGGTGTTTTAACAGAAAACGAAGCAAAAGGGATTGAGGAAGAGGTTTTGGCTGAAATTGAAGAAGCTGTCAAGTTTGCTCTTGAAAGTCCTTATCCTAAGCCAGAAGAAGCCTTAGAAGATGTTTATGCTTAGTTAGGAGTTGAAAGTATGAGGGAAATTTCTTATCGTGACGCTCTGCGTGAGGCTCTACGCGAGGAAATGATTAGAGACCCAACAGTTTTCCTCATTGGTGAAGATATTGGAAGGTATTGGGGTGGAGCTTTTAAAGTAACGAAAGGATTGGCTGAAGAGTTTGGAGATGAAAGGGTTAGAGACACTCCAATTTCAGAAAATGCAATTATAGGAGTGGCAGTGGGCGCAGCAATAACTGGTATGCGTCCAGTAGCAGAAATAATGTTCGGGGATTTAACAGCCTTAGCCATGGATCAGATTGCAAATCAAGCGGCGAAGATTCGTTATATGTTTGGTGGACAAGCAAAGGTTCCGTTGGTGATTAGAACTCCGTTTGGGGGAGGCGTAAACATTGCTGCTCATCATTCTCAGTCTCTTGAAGCATGGTTTATGCACGTACCGGGTTTGCAAGTGGTGGTGGCTTCAACACCATATGATGCCAAAGGATTGTTGAAAACTGCCATAAGAAATGACAATCCGGTTGTTTTTTGTGAGCATAAGCTTCTTTATCCTTTGACTGGGCATGTTCCGGAAGAAGAGTATACGATTCCTTTTGGTGTTGCTGATGTAAAACGTGAAGGAACAGATGTTACGGTTGTTGCTACGCTTTATATGGTTCATAAGGCTTTGGCTGCGGCTGAAACTCTGGCGAAAGAAGGGATAAGTGTGGAGGTGGTTGATCCTAGGACTCTTGTGCCTTTAGACAAAGAGACCATCACAGAGTCTGTTAGGAAAACTGGTAGGGTGGTGATTGTTACTGAGGATTGCAAAACTGCGGGGGTGAGTGCTGAATTGGCTGCGTTGATAGCTGAGGAAGCCTTGGATTATTTGGATGCTCCTATTAAGCGTGTTACTACATTTGATGTGCCTATTCCTTTCAGTCCACCTCTGGAGAACTTTGTGATTCCCGATGAAAAACGAATAATCAAGGCGATAAAGGAGATAATTTAACGAATTTATGTCGAGGCTTTCCCTTTTCAGAATTTACTTTTGCTGTCTTCAAGGTATGCATTCGGATAATCAACTACAAACTCGTAGAGACGATTGAAATCAATTTCAAAACACCTTAATACTTGAAAAGCAAAACAGTCAATTATGCCAGCTCTGTTAAGAATGCCGAAGCTTAGCTTAACGATGAAAACTGGTACGGTTGTCAGATGGTATAAACGGGAAGGAGAAACGGTTGAGAAAGGAGAACCAATCGTTGAGGTTCTTTCAGAAAAAGTTACATGCGATGTTGAAGCTCCTGCTTCTGGAGTTCTGCGCAAAATAGTTGCCAAAGAAGGAGAAGAAATACCAGTTAATGGAATTCTTGCAGTAATAACCATGCCGGATGAACCATTGCCAGAGATAGAGGAGATAGAAAAAGCTGTGACTGTAGAGTTTAAAAAGCCTGTTGAAAAGCGAATTTTGGCTTCGCCTGCTGCTAAGAGGCTTGCAAGGGAGTACGGAATAGACTTGAGCCAAGTTGTGGGGTCTGGGCCTGAAGGAAGGATAGTTGAGGCTGATGTACGTAGGTTTATTGAGGAAAAAGTGGGGTATGCTCCGAAAATTCGTGAAGCGATACCTTTGGTTGGAATTCGGAAAATGACGGCTGAAAAGGTTTCTTTAAGTAAAAAAACTGCTCCGCACTGTACAATCACTATGAAGGTTGATATGAATGAGGCTACAAAATTAAAGGAGAAATTGGGAGTTTCCTACACGGAAATTATTGTAAAGGCTGTTGCATTAGCACTGAAAGAGCATCCGATAATGAATTCGAGCCTTAAAAACGACAAAATTGAAGTTTACGAAGACGTAAACATTGGAGTTGCTGTCGCAACAGGGGAAGGACTTGTTGTTCCGGTTGTGAAGAATGCGGACAGAAAAAACCTTAATCAACTATCATCTGAAATTAAAATGCTTGTGGAAAAAGCCAGAACTGGAAAACTTGAAAAAGGGGATGTTTCTGGCGGGACTTTCACCATAACCAATCTTGGAATGTACGGAGTAGAAGCGTTTACACCAATAATTAATCCGCCTGAAACAGCCATACTTGGAGTTGGAAAGATCGAGGAAATCCCAATTGTGGTTAATGGAGAAGTTAAAATTAGACCTGTAACCGTGTTAAGCCTATCATTTGATCATAGAGTTATCGATGGTGCTCCGGCAGCAGAATTCTTGGGAAAGATTAAGGAATTTCTTGAAAAACCAAGCCGTCTTGAAAATTAAATTTAGGCTCCAAATCCAAACACTCTCTCATGAGCACAATTTAAACAAACAAAACACGAAAATTAAAATCACCAGTATCTTGTCACTTCTAAGCATTACTGAGAGTTATGAATTGGCATAAGACGGTTTTATAACAGTACGTCAAATAGTCCTTGAGACTTCTTTTTTCTTTTTCTTCCTTTTGTTCCTTTTGTTTTGCATATTATTTTTACTATCTTTTCAGGTTGTAGAATACCAAAGCTTGGTTGATAATCTTTAAAATCATTACATAACTCATCAACTTTTCCTTCATCAACTTCTCCGCAGAGAACAACTATTACGGAAGAGTAAGACCTCAGAAAGCGTTTGATTTGACCAACTAGTCTGTCTTTTTGGCTCTGTTTTTTGAAATTTACTTTAAGTTCTATTCCTATTTTTTCATTAACTGCTATATCCGCCAAATGTCTTCCAGCCTCTTTTTGGATTGTATACTTTTCTGCTCCAAAGCCGAAAATATTCTGCTCTCTGCTTTTCAGTTCTCTCCTTAAAAACTCATAAAGGTCGTCTCTATATCCCTCTTCTTTTTTATATCGCTTTTTTGGAGTCCATTCTTCAATTAAACTGCATACGACATCAAATGTGCTCTCAAACATGTAATGCTCCCAGTTCTAAATGCTGTTTATTT
>JAOZNA010000079.1 GCA_029934005.1 Candidatus Bathyarchaeota archaeon | reverse complement strand
AAACATCTATGTGAATAGGTCTGTGGATTTCTATTCCTCGCCATATTTCCCGTGTTGGTAAACCTCCTTCATCGTCATTCATTGTGAAAACTGTAACATCATGGTCAAGTAAGACGAATTTACGCGTGATTTCTGCCGCGTATGTTCCGAGTCCACCTACAATCTTGGGGGGGTACTCGTACACTAGCACTGCCATTTTCATTTACTAAAGCTCCTTTAACCAATTTGTTTTCAAACGGAATGGTGCATAGCTTTATTAAAGGTTCCAGTATTCAAACGTTTCCCTCTCTGATGCAAAAATTGAAAAATAAGTTACTCACTAAAATGTTATAGTGTAAAAATATTCTAGAGGTGTGGTCTATTCCAGAACTGAATGAAGCTAAAAGGCAAATATTAGAAGTGCTTTGGAAAGAGTCAAAGCCTTTAAAGGCTAAGGAAATAGCTGAAAGAATAAGTAAGCTAAGTTTTCCAGCTACCATGATGCATCTGTTGTGGCTTAAAAGAATGGGTTTTGTTGAAGCCGCTAAACAAGGCTATTATTTCATATCAGAACTTGGAAAGGAAGCCTTAGGTCATAAATTCCCTCCTAAGGAATTAGCTATGGCTCTTTTAACTCCGACAAGCTTAGAGAAAGCCTTCCACTTCTTTGCTGGTAAGGGAAATTATCTTAGAATTTATGCAAGGAATCTAGGAGAATTTTGTGAAAGGATAAAAGAAGTTGAAATACGTTCTGTTGAATTTCACATGCTCCGAAGAGATTTTGAAAACTGGTTCAGAGGACTCGGCGACTACGAACTTGCCAAAAGAATTGGAATGTTAAGGGATAAAAACATAGCAGATGAAGAACTTCGAATGGCAATCTACGAAACGGTGAGAAAAAGGTATGAAGAATTACAACAAGCCTTAAAACAGCCCTAGACAGGAATAAATCTATCCTTGAATCGCTCCAAAATCCTAGGTAAAGTAGTATACTCCATTATTTCTGAACTAAGTCTAGCAGGCTCAAACTCTCCCATACGCCGCATGATAGCTGCATGCTCTATTGCTTCCCTTCTAGCAAGATCAAAAGCCGGATCATCGAACAGATCAGAAATCAAAGGTTTTCCATCATCATCGCTTGCAATCTCTCCATTAACAACTTGAAAGCCAATCGCAACAATCCTTGGCGGGCCATCAAAAATTGTGCATTTACTATCCTTTAGGCTTACAGGCATTATGGGTCCCCAGTGACTTCCACGCATCCATCCTTCAACAAAAAAGCTGTGTAGGAAGGGCATTAAAACTTCTCCTAAAGCTGGTAAACCGTGCTGAGCCCTAACAATGGCAACTGGATCATCCTTTCCAACATATTTCCCAGCTATGAGCGAAAGCCTTGAAGTGCTAGTTACAGCGCATAGCAAATCGTCTCTTTTCCTCCAAACATGAGAAATTGTGTAACGATCAACAGACCCTATCAAGGCTATAAGCTCATACATTTCCTCCGGACATTTAAACACCGCTTTTTTATTCTCTTTTACATCTAGAACTTCAAATTTAAAGCCTCCAGCCATACTGGGATCTATTATAAGTCCAGCGGTGTTAAAGGGATCGGCGAAAATTTTGAATAATGGGAAGTTGAATGCTCCTCCCGAAGTTTTGTCTGCTGCAAAAACCACTATGGGTTCAGAAGGCCTCTCTTCAATTTCCATTTCAGCTGTTCCGGGGCCCATTCCACGTATGTTTCCGCTGAAAGCTGTTTTTAAAAGGTCTTGTCCAGCCCCGTAAAGCTTTAGATTCTTTGCTTTTTCAGCTGTTTTCTGAAAGATTTCCCATGCTAGACCGTGAACTTCTTCATTGTTTTCGCCTCTTGTATGAACCATTAGTAGTTCGAGGTCGTCTCCCGCGTTAAAAACGAAATAGCTGTTAATAATTCCCTGCTCCTTTGCCTCTTTAAGTCTTTTTTCAGCCATTTCAAGAATTGGTTTAGGCACTATATGATGACCGGCAAGTGAACCAACATCACATTTAATTACGCTAATAGTTGTTCTCATTTTTATCACATTTCCAGTTTATGTTTAAAGCTTTAAAAATTTCCTATGCGTAGGATATTAACGGTAAAAATAAAATTACAATGGTGTTTGTTGGGGAAACCTATGGGAAAAGTTGTAACGATTTCTGCAAAAATCCCAGAAGAAGTTTATAAAGAATTTGTTTTAAGAGTTCCGGAAGGAGAGAGGAGCAGCTTCATCAGAGAAGCGATAATTGAAAAACTTCAAAAAATTCCACGTCCAGATAGAATTTTCGAAATGGAAAAGAGAATAGCAAAAATTGAAGATGAAATATCGCAGATTAAAAAATACTTGGCAGAACTCGAACTGGTAACAACCGAGAAAGGCAAAGTAAACCCCTACACTTTCTGCCTAGACACCCTAGATCAAAAGATAATAGACTACCTAATCCATTATAAAGGCGCAACCACCCCAGAACTTGCAGAACACACAAAAACAAATCGTTGGCTAGTCCTAAACCGACTACGCCGAATAAACAAACTATCCAAAAAACAGATTGGAAAACCAATAGTGGAATATTATGCAGGCGAAAAGTCGGGAAAAAGGAAAGCATGGTGGATAAACCAAGAACTAATCGAAACATAAAAACATGTTAATAATAAGTAAACATGGAATATGGGCCCGTAGCCCAGCCTGGATTAAGGCGCCGGCCTTCGGAGCCGGAGAACAGGGGTTCAAATCCCCTCGGGCCCGCCAAAATTTGTAGACCTTGCATCTACTTCTTTTCTTTGAGGATGCGTGAATGTTAGCCAGTAAGCATGGGTTCTTTAGAAAGTAGTTTGTAAAGTGCTTCAAGATTTAAGTCTAACCCTAAAATTTTACAGATTTCCTCATCAATAATTTTTCTTGCAGAAGGATTTGCGAATTCCTCTGGGAGAGCCTTAAACCTTAGCTCACAAATTCTTTCCCCATTTAAACTTTTGTCATATAGGTCTAAGAAAGCTTGTCTCTTTTCTTTCTTCAAGTTGTTAACATCAATGACAGGCAAATTCCATAAATACTCCTTTTTAAAATCAATCCAAGGGCCTCGGGTTACTTCTGCTATAGAGGACAGTAGAAGAAAGCCAAACGTGGAATTAATCCAAACTGCCAAAAGTTTGGCAATGTCATCATCCAGCTTAATAGGCCACCAAACGTTTGACAAAACATCCTCATTTGAATATGTGGACAAAACGGTATATGTGCTTAGCCAGGCTCTTTCAACTATTAGTAGTCTGCCAGCTTTGCTCCATAAGTTGCGGGCTTGGTCGGCTTTTTTTGGCTCTAAGTACGCATTGGGTCTTTGTGAAATCGTCTTTATCTGGCTTGAATCGTAGCCCCAAAATGCCTTATAAATACTCCCTCTCTTTGTCCTGCTAACATTAAAAGTCGAGTGAACTTGTCGTCTATCAGGTCCTATTTCTGCTCCTATTTTGGACAGTGTTGTCAGTTTAATGTGTCCAACTATTCCTTGATCTGGCAAGTAAATTATCCCTTTTCTCAATAGAAGCATAACTCTGTTAAGCTCCATCTGAGAGAAAAAGTTGTAAACTCCAAAATTCTCCTCTTCAAGCCTTACAGAATAAACCTCACCGATTTTCTTTCCATGCAACTTAAGATGATATGGCGAAGCGTTTGAGTTTTCAATATCATAGAGTCTAGCACTATCATAAAGCTGTTTTAGCTGAGTGCCAATGTAAATCGACTCAATTTCGTTAGTCGGCTTCTTCCATAAATTGACAAAGAAAGTAAATACCGATTCCTCGTTTAACCTCTTTTTTCTTGCAACAAGCAGAATCTCACTTAGATCGGTGTTCTCGCTGAAGTTCCACTGGTTATTTGTTTCATAACTTGTTATAATATATTCGATATGATAATTATCAAGAAGCATTTTCCGCACTTTTCGCCAAGAAACCCCAGATAAGACAGCTCGTGGGAGCACAAATCCGATTCTTCCACCTTCTTCTAAATATTTATCTGCCAGAAAGACAAAGACAGCGCCCAAACCAGCCTGACCTATACCAGCTAGATTCTTCTCCTTAAGTAACCTATTAAGGGTTTTCTGCAGTTTAGCCCGCTCATCCTTTGGCAATGAACCAAATAATAAATTGCCGCCCACACTTCTCGTAAAGGGCGGATTCATAATACAAATATGAAACCTTGGAAGCTCAATAACTTTAGCTTCCCTTTTTGAAACACTTATAGCCTCGGGCCCCCTAACACCTCCACCAGTTAAAAGCATATCTTGTCCAAGAGAAGCTGACTCCAAAAAATTCAAGCTACCTAAATACTTCTCTTCCCCTAACCTCACGGCAAAAAGTTTTGACCCTTGCACAAGAACTGGGTTGTGTAGAAAAAGAGCAGTTGCAGCCAAGTGAACCGCGTGATGTAAAACATCAAAGCCCCAGATTCCTTCTTCAATAAGATACTTATGCAAATCATCAATTTTTGGATCTTGACTTTCAATTCTATGTCTTGCGTCAATTTCCTTGTAAATTGCTGACAACAGAGTCCCTGAACCGCATGCGAAGTCTACAACCTTAAGAGGCTCTCCATCATAGGTTGGAGGAACATTCTCTGCATTCAAGCTGGACGGTAAAATTATTAAAAGCCTCGCCAACAAACGAGCCGCCGGAATTGATGTATAATATGTTGCATGGTACTTAACTAATTTCCCAAGAAGAAGTCTGTGATAAATCCTTCCAAAAAGATCATGCCTAAGTAGAACCCTTGAAGAAGCTATATCATAAGCAAGATTGGCAATCAACCTTAACTGCTTATTTAATAAAGCACTTGCAGGCAAGTTTGTCAAAATGTTGAGAGCAATCTCAAGTACAGGTTCATAGTTAATCTTATCAATTATATATCGCCAAGACCTCTCAAACTCTTTCTTAATATTCGAAGAAGATATTAGCATGGATAATGTTGGAACTTCTTTATGAAAGGAAGCAATGATTTCATGAAAAACCATAGCGTCAATGAGCAATAAACCAGCGGTTGAAACAATTTTATGCACGTCTTCTTTACCACTCATTCTACGATTTCCCCTCATCTCTCTAGTTCTAGGACTTGCCTTAAACGTTCAACATTAATAGAAGTAGAAATTTCTGCCGCAAAATCATTTAAAACATCATTCATCCGATTTATCACAGGTTCTACAATATCTTCTTTTATAACACGGCTATAGGCGCTCATTAAATAAGTTAAAAGCTCATCAAAACTAACCTCTATATACTTTTCAGACTTAGAAGCAACACCCAGCCACTTATCTAACCCAGCCCTATCCACATAGGAAAGAAAACCAACATTAAACTTTCCCCTCAAAAGAGCATTTTTAACATCTAACTGCGTTGGCACAAGATTGTTCACCTTAACATCTGCATATTCCACTATCACACATAAATCGCAAATATTTTCATCCAATCTTTTATTACATTGCTCGATTAGTGTGTCCCACATTCCAGGTTTTTTGCCCTCAATAACTATTCGCACACCATTCAACTCAAGGAGAACATCGGGCTCAGCCCTCCCGCTTTTTTTCCTTAAAATAACTTCACCTAAAGCCTTCAACCCTTTTTCCGCTAAAAGCTCAGCTAACAAAACGTTAAGGTTCTCCTCCCTTAAACTCATAAAGCGTCACAACCATTAACCTATACTCATGCATTATTAAATGTAATTTTGCTTATTTGCTTAATCCTTCAACTTTCTTATCTATCACCTACCGCTTCATCAGATTCGTAATTAACTTTGGAAATTCTAGTTTAAAATTTTCTTCGATTTTAAAGTTTAAATAATCCATTTATATAAGTGATGGTTTGTTGTTTGGAAATGTAGGAGGTATTGAATGAAGGAAGAAGATTTTTTGGAAGCTTTGTTGACAG
>JAOZNA010000078.1 GCA_029934005.1 Candidatus Bathyarchaeota archaeon | reverse complement strand
AAGGCTACGTAAAAAGCGAATGGAACCTAAACCACGACCGCCCAAGAAAAGTCTATTGTCTAACCCAAAAAGGGTTCAACTTGCTAGCCTACACTGAAGATTCATTAGCCCTAATATGTAGAAAACTCAACAATCTAAACATTAACAACTCTCTGGTGCCAAAAAACCTTGAAAAACTCTCATACCAAGTAAGCAAACCTCAACAAAGTTAAATTCACCAACCTCCAAACTTTTGTATTCTGGTGAAAACTCGAATGCAAAATATAGACATCTTAATAAAAAACTGCACAATATTAACAATGAAGCAAAAGGAACCTATAAAAAATGGAATTATAGCCATAAAAAATGGAAAAATAACTTTTGTTGGAAAAGAAAGAAAAAAGGATAATTTTAAGACTGAAAGGGAAATCGACGCAAAATTTAAAGTTGCCTTACCAGGCTTAATTAACTGCCACACCCACGTTGCAATGACCATTTTCAGAGGAACAGCAGAAGACAAAGAACTAAATTCATGGCTTAAAGAAAAAATATGGCCTTTAGAAGCTAAACTTAAGCCAGAAGACGTTTATCATGGAACCCTACTAGGCTGTTTAGAAATGATAAAAACTGGAACAACATGTTTCGTTGACATGTACTTTTACGAGGATGCAGTTGCAAAAGCCGTTAAAGAACTTGGCTTAAGAGCAGTTCTAGCACCAGGTATTCTTTCAACCGGTTTATCAACAAGTGGTCAGCAAATGCTTGAAAGTGCCGTTGAAATCTACAGAAAATTTCACGGAACTGCTTCTGGCAGGCTAAATGTATGGTTTGGGCCCCACGCAGTCTATTCATGTGATAAACAAACGTTGATTAGCGTAATGGAAGCAGCCAAAAAGCTTAACACTGGTCTACATATTCACCTTGCTGAATCCGCTGAGATGGCGGAAAAAATAAGATTGGAGCTTGGCATATCTGAAGTTGGGTTGTTACATGAAATTGGATTTTTAGCGAAGAATGTTCTTGCAGCCCATTGTATTCACCTTTCAAAAAATGATATTGAACTATTAGCTAGACACAATGTGAAGATTGTATATAACCCTGTTGCCAATATGAAGCTTGCGCAGGGAACTGCGAAAATAAAAGAAATGCTTGATTTCGGAATTACCGTAGGTTTAGGAACTGATGGGCCTGCCAGCAATAACAGCCTAGACATGTTTGAAACTATGAAAATTGCGGCTTTACTTCAGAAGCTTACATATAAAGACCCAAGAGTTCTTCCAGCTTGGCAAGTTTTGAAGATGGCAACTGTAGATGCTGCTAAAGCCTTGGGGCTTGAAAGCGAAATAGGTTCAATCGAAGCTGGTAAGAAAGCTGATATAATACTCTTAGATTTTAAAAAACCTCATCTGACTCCCATCCACGATTTTTACGCAAATATTGTTTATTCTGCTAGAGGAAGCGATGTGGACACCGTGATAGTTAATGGAAAAGTTCTGATGGAAAATCGTGAGGTTATTGTGGCAAATGAGGAAGAAATTATTAGAAAAGCTGAAAAAACCGCCTTAGACATTGTAAACCGTTAATGTTCGATATATTTAAGTACGATGTTTTCCATTTGCTTCTTAAAATTTTCAATTGCTAAGTGAGATGTTGGATGGCTCCCATAATCCAGACAATAAACTTAACCAAAAAATTCGGCGATTTCGTCGCAGTAGACCATTTAAACCTATCAATCGAAGAAGGCGAAATTTTCGGTTTACTTGGACCAAATGGAGCTGGAAAAACAACAACTTTAATGATGATCACAACGGTAATAAAGCCCACAGAAGGAACCGCCATTGTTGGAGGACATGACGTTAGATCCGAACCAGATAAGGCAAGAAATCTTATTGGAATAGCGTTTCAAGAACCCAAACTCCTATGGGTTGACAAGGTCATAGACGTTTTGAATTGGCACGCAAAAATTTGTGGGCTTTCAAAATCTGAAAGAAAGGTTAGAGTGAAATGGGCTTTAGAAGAAATTGACCTTTGGGATGCCCGCAACAAAACCATTCATTCCCTTTCAGGAGGTATGAGAAAAAGGGTTGAGGTTGCGAAACTTTTGATACAAAGACCAAAAATAGCTATAATAGATGAACCAACTGCCCAAATCGATGTTGTCGGTAAACACAGAATCTGGAATATGATAAGAGCCTTGAGAGATGAAGGATCAACCATTATATTGGCAACCAACGAGCTTAACGAAGCAGACGTGCTTTCCGATAGAATAGCTATAATGCATAGAGGCAAATTGCTAGTTTGCGACACTCCGAAAAACCTTAAAGACAGCATTCCCGGCGGAGACATAGTTGAAGTTAAGCTGGAAAAAGAACTTCCGGAGAAAACTCTAAGGGCTGTTAAGGAACTTGATGAGGTGGTTAATCTGGTAAAAGTGAAGCCAAATCACATAAGGTTTCATTTGAATCGGTCAGAAACTGTAACTCCGAAGATAATGGAGATTTTCTGGAGAAACAACGCTCCAGTTCTTTCAATTCGTATTAGTGAACCTTCTCTAGATGATGTTTTTCTTCATTATACGGGATTAACTATTGAAGAGGCTGAAAGATTAACTCCAAGGGCGAAAAAGCCTTGAAAAAAGTGTTATTAGTTGTTGAAAGAGACGTCAAGAGATTTCTCAGATACCGATTTCTACTTATAATGAGAGCCCTCTGGTTCATCGTCCAAATAGCTCTTTTCGGTCTTATCGCATCAAGAATGGTAGTAATAGAAAACTATTTCCAATATTATGCCGCTGGAGTCTCAATTATAATTTTATACTCAACAGCCATGTTTGTTAGTTATGACATTTATGAGGAAGCTGAGCACGGCGTAATCGATTATTTGCTTAGTTTACCGCTTTCTCGCAGGGAACTTGTTTTAGGCAGATCTATCGCAAGTGGAATAAGAAGCTTCATGTATGTTGGACCCTTAATGGCGATTGTTCTCTTTTTGATTGGGGTTACTAATCCCTTAAACCTTGCAATAGCTCTCTTTTCCCTTTTTATCTTTTCTTTCGGAGTTTCCGGGTTTGCTATAACTCTTGCTGTTGCCATAAAATCAGAGGATAGGTTCGACATTTTAATGGGTGTATTGGATGCTCTAATAGTTCGCATTAGCACGACGCTGTATCCAAGAACCTTTATTCAGCAAGCAAACACTTTCTATGGGTTAATTTCAAACTTTAACCCATTAACTTTTGCCGCTGACTTATTCAGATGGGGAGCAGGAATAGAAAAATATCTGACTTTTTCTAATCCGTTAATTCCCATAATGGCAATAATAATTTTCTCCTCGTTTTTTGCTTTAATTGGAATAGTAGTTTACGAAAAAAGGCTTGAAGGTGGAGGATGGCAATGAAAGCCATAATCTACATTATTGAAAGAGATTTCAAAAGATTCTTCAGATATAGGTGGTGGCTAGTTGGATTAATAAGCATGAATCTGGCAGATCTCTTCATAATGGCGCTGGTTTATACCAAAATGGTAAGATCTGAAATTTTGGCTAGCTATTTTAGGTTTTTCTCTCCTGGAATAACGATAACTGCCTTGTTTGCAGCGGCATTTATGATTGGGCGGGAGGTTAATTGGGAAGTGAGGCGTGATTATGCAAGTTACCTGCTTAGTTTGCCGATTAAACGTTGGGAACTTGCTTTTGGGCGTGTGCTTTCTGGAGGTTTACGTGGCATGGTTTATATGGCTCCTCTCCTTTTAACTACCTTTGTTTTTCTTGGAAGCCCTACGATTTTTCAGCTTTTCATTATACTTTCAGCCTTGTTTCTAATCGCTATAGGAACTTCAAGCTTAAGCATTTCAATTGCTGCCTCAATAACCAGTTTTGAAAAATTTGTTACGGCAAGAGGAGTAGTTTATTATTTATTATTCTTTTGCAGTACGGTTTTCTATCCCATTAACCTTATGGAACAACTTAAGGAGCAAGGAGTCCTTCCACCTTTTATGGTTGATTTAGCTCGAAATAATCCTCTCAGCTGTGGAGCAGACCTAATTCGCTCCTTTCTTCTAAATAGTCCAGAATTTACCCCCTATCTAATCATAAACTTAGTGGCTTATGCCTTCATTTTCGTGGTTCTGGGAGCATTAACTTACGTTAAAATGTTGCAGAGAACAAGATAGCAAGAGTTAAACATTAATAAATGTCAATTCACAAGTTCATTTCCTAAACTTGCTGAGGAAAGCTCTCAATGAGTATGGATATAAAAAATTTGTTTGAACCGAAAAGCGTTGCATTAATTGGCTCAACAAAAATTCGAGAAAAAGTAGGTATGACATCTCCGGAGCTTTTCGAAAACGTAATTTACAATATGAAGAAGTTTTTCAAAGGCGAGACCATAGTTGTGGATATAGAAAGCAAAAAAGAATATGCTTCAGTAACTGAGCTTTCAACCACTCCAGAACTGGCAGTGATAATGCTTCCGCCAAAAGAATCAATTGAACAAGTTAATATATGTGCAGAAAAGGGGATAAAAGTTCTAGTTCTAATAACTGGAGGATACAAAGATAATCAAAGGGAGAAACTTAAAGAAATAGCCTTAGAATATGGAGTGAGAATTTTAGGTCCAAACACCATAATGGGTGTGCTTAACACCGTAAACGGATTAAATACTACTTTTGAAAGGGACTTAATGCCTAAGAATGGTGGAATTGCAGTTATATCTCAAAGCGGTGGTGTCGGAGCGTATCTTCTTGACTGGGCTTGCTACAATAATATCGGAGTAAGTAAATTCGTTTTCATGGGAGACAAAATCGACATTAATGATATGGACGTTTTGAGGTATTTGAAAGATGACGAGGAAACGAGAGTTATATGCATTTATATGGAAGGAATAGAAAAAGGAAGAGAATTCATAGAAGTCGCAAGAGAAGTGGTAAAGAAAAAGCCGATTCTAGCATTAAAAGGCGGAATAACTGAAGAATCAGCTTTAAGGGCGAAATCTCACACAGCCTCAATAGCCGGGTCAGACATAATATTTAACGCAGCATTCAAAAAAGCTGGAATAATCCGTGTAGCAGACATGGAAGAACTTCTAAACACCGCAACAGCCTTTTCAAAGCAGCCTCTGCTAAAAGGCGACAGAATAGCTATTGTAAGCAACGTAGGTGGACCAGCCATTTTGGCAGCAGATGCAATAACAAGAAACGGCTTAAAACTTGCGACTTTATCTGAAAGAACCAGAAAGGAAATAGAATCTCGACATCCAGGCGTTGAAGCCATAAACCCCATAGACTTGATAGCCGATGCAAGAGCAGAACGTTACGAACACGTCTTAGACCTTGTTCTCTCAGACCCAAACGTGGATGGTGTGATGGTCATTAACATGCTGAAATCCTGCTTTTTCAAACCAGAAGACGTTAGGGCAATAGTGAAAATTTCAAAAAAGTACCCGGAAAAACCGGTTGTGGATGTTCCTGCTGGAGGGGAAGACTTTGCTAAAGTTTACGCGGTCTTAAAAGAAACGGAAATTCCAGCGTTCAATTTACCAGAGAAGGCAGCTAAAGCCCTTAAGGCTTTAAGAACTTACTATGAAATTAAGCAAAAATTTTCGAGTAATTATTAAAGTTTTAGAGTTTTAATAAATTTAATGAAAGTTAAACTTTAAATCTCCTTCTTTTCTAAAAATGCAACATTTTACTCGGATCAGAACGTATATAAATTATAAGACAACTTATGGAGTAAAATTTAAATTTTAAGGACGATGATATTACATAGACAAACGATGAAAATGAGAGAATATTTAAGGAATAGGAGATGGCAGTTTCTCTTCCTTGTTTTGACGATAGCTCTAACAGCATCAGCAGGCCTCAACATTATCCAAAGCCTCGGCACTTTCCAAAGTTCTGACATTTCTGGAAGCGAGAACCCTGCGTCGTCAGGGATTATGGTTATGTGGCAAAATTTT
>JAOZNA010000077.1 GCA_029934005.1 Candidatus Bathyarchaeota archaeon | reverse complement strand
AGGCTCCGAGACTTGGGCTCTCGGGACCCCGGTTCAAATCCGGGCAGCCCCACCACCAATGTTCAGCTCAGTTTAGTGAACGTAGTTTGGTGAATATGAATGTTGAGAAATGCTGTTTATCGGTTTAGTAAAATGCATGAAATGGCTGGTTTTGATCGGGCTGCTGGGAAGATGGGTAGAGCTATACCTTACATGCTTGATGAGAGTTCCTAAATAATTTTATAAGCCGATTCATGCAATCTTCAAAATCCTTTGAGGGAGGATTATGTGGGTTAAGCGTAACTACGAGAAATGCAGTGGATGTCGAAATTGCGAAATTGCATGTTCACTTTTCCATGAAGGGAAAATATGGCCCGAGGCTTCAAGGATTAGAGTTTTCATGTTCATACCCGGTGTTGAAATTCCTCATCTTTGCTTCCAATGCGAACAAAGGTTCTGCGTTGAGGCTTGTCCAGTCCAAGCTTTATCAATAGAAGAAAAAACTAGGGCGATAAAAGTTAACAGTTCAAAATGTACTGGTTGCAGCCTATGTATTGATGCTTGTCCGGGTAGGGTTCCACATTTACATCCAAACGGCAAACACATCGTAATATGCGATTTATGTGGCGGAGAACCGAAATGCGTTGAAGTTTGTAATGAGGGCGGGTGGAACGCCCTTGAATTAGTACCAAGAGAAGAAGTGAGCCTTTCAGAGCTTGCTCCGAAAACTCCGCAAGAACTAACAAAAGAGGTTGCGGAAACCATTTTAGGCGAAGTAGCCAAGGAGGTTTTAGGCTGATGCGTGGCTACGCAGGGAAATTTCTAGAAATAGACCTCTCAACCAGAAAAATCGAGGAAAAAAGTTTTCCAGAAAACGTTTTAAGAAATTTTATTGGCGGAAGAGGATTAGCCACCAAAATTCTCTGGGACAGACTTGGAGAAAAATGGGAAAAAATAGACCCTTTCAGCCCAGAAAATCTTTTTCTCGTCTTAACAGGCCCTCTAACGGGATTTTTTCCAGGAACAAAAGTTTGTGTTTCAGGTAAGTCTCCGCAAAGCAACGGAGTGATCGGTTCAACGGTTGCTGGTGAATTCGGAGTAGACCTAAAATGTGCTGGTTACGACGGCTTAATAATAAGTGGAAAGGCAGAAAAACCAAGCTACATTTTCATATGCGACGACCAGGTTGAAATTAAGGACGCAACGCCTATATGGGGTAAAAAAGCAAGGGAAACATTAGGCTTTTTAATTAAAAAATCAATGGAGGAAATAAGGAGTATAAAGCCAAATTATGGAGAGCCAAAGGAACCTTCAATTCTCTATATTGGGCCTGCTGGAGAAAACAAGACGAGGGTTGCGGCGGTTGTAGCTAAATATACGCATGGAGCAGGCTATGGCGGATATGGCGGAGTAATGGGTTCTAAAAATTTGAAGGCAATAGTAGCGAAAGGTTTTGGGCCTTTGCCAGAAGTGTATGATATGGAGAGGGTGATAGAGCTTTTCAGGGATTTTTCAAGGGTAAATTTTGAAATGGAAAGGTTTAGGCGTTGGGGAACTGGGGCGTCTGGCTATTCGGTTGGAGCCGAAACAAGTTCTGAGCCCGTTAGGAATTGGCAGGAGGAATGGCATGATAAAGAGAGTTTTAAAGGAGAGGAATTCGACAAGTTTTGGGTGAAGAAAAACTGGGGTGATTTCGGCTGTCCAGTTACATGTCTAAAACTTGCAGTTTTGAAAAGTGGGAGGTTTAAGGGGGCAATATGCGATAATCCAGACTACGAGTTACAAGCTTATCTTGGAACGAACCTCGGCATATTCACTCCAGAAGACAACATTTACCTATCATACATCATTAATGAACTTGGTTTATGCGGTATTCAAGGCGGAGCGGTTTTAGGTTTTGCCGCAGAACTCTATGAAAAAGGAATATTAAGTAAGGAAGAATTGGATGGAATAGAGCTTGAATGGGGAAAAACTGAAGCTTTTGCTGCGTTAGCTGAGAAAATAGCCTTTAGGCAAGGAATAGGCAACATATTAGCAGAAGGAGTTTACAGAGCTGCCTTAAAACTTGGAGAAAGAAAAGGAACAGACCTTTCTAAATACGCTGTTCACGAAAAAGGCGTGGCAATAGGGGCACATGGTATAAGAAGCGGAAAGGACTATGTAGCAAACATTTCCTATGCATGTTCAGTCCAAGCCGGAGACCACACATCAGTAGCTTTCCTCCCAATCGAACATGGAAACAGCGAACTCCTCACGATAATGCATGACTCTGCGGTCTACTGTATGTTCTGCACTTTTAGGCTTGAAGACGTAGACTTATTCAAGTTCTATGAGGCAGTAACAGGATGGAGACTCACTAAAGGAGAATGGTATAATGAGAAAGCCTTACGCATACTTCATTTACAAAGAGCTATGCTGCTTATAGGGGGTCCAGATGTGAGGTGGAGACCAAAACTTGACGACGATAATCCGCCTAGATTTTGGGAACCTTTGCCTTCGGGACCATATAAAGGGAAAACGCTGAACAGAGAAATGTTTGAGCAGGATAGACTTGAATACTACAATGCTGTAGGCTGGGATGAAAATGGAGTGCCAAAACCCGAAGTATTACGTAGGCTGGGATTAGAATCTGTTGAAACAAAACTGAGAAAAGTGGGGCTTATTGCCTAAACTAGTCTAGATTAGGAAGTTCTGTCTTCTCATTCCCCAATAGTAAACGTGGGACATCACTCTCATTCTTTGATAGCCATTTTTCATTTCTTTCACCTCTCTTATGGATTAGACTAGCATTTCTATATGTCAAAACGGTCATTTTCGACACGTGGAAACCGTTGCGACAAGTGTTGCTCCGTTACACAAGCAAACCAACTTATAAAGCTTATGTATTACTAATATGGTTTAAAGTGCTTAAATTGGAAAATCAAGGCGAAATAGCAATTATAGGCGCTGGTCCCGTCGGATGCTACACAGCCCTAACGCTAGCGAAACTGGGAATAGCTGAAAAAGTAACAGTTTTTGAGGAACATAAAGAAGTAGGAGTTCCATCCCACTGCGCAGGACATTTAAGCCTTAAAAGCCTAAAAAACCTCAATATTGAGCTTCCTCCTAAAATAATTGAAAACAAAATTAGAGGAGCAATTATCTATTCACCAAACAACGTAAAGCTTGAACTTATAACTCCAAAAACAATAACAATAGTAGTGAATAGAGCACTTTTCGACAAATTTTTAGCGGAAAAAGCCGAAAAGCTTGGAGTAAAACTTTATGTCAAAAGTAAAGTTAAGTCTTTACTTGCAAATAAAAACAAGATTCATGGCGTAATTATTGCCGAGAAAGGAAAAGAAAGAAAGATTATGAGCAAACTTGTCATAGATGCCGAAGGTTCGCCTGGAACCTTACTTAAAAAAGCAAGTTTACCATCACCAGTTTCTTCCAAGTTTGTTTACGGAGCACAAGCTGAAATATCAAACGTCAAAGACCTAGCCGAAGACCTAGTAGAGGTTTACTTAGGAAGCAAATATGCTCCCGGATTTTTTGCGTGGATAATTCCACGTAAGAATAACACAGCAAAAGTTGGACTTGCAGTTAAAAATGGCAATCCTAAGGAATATTTGTTCAAATTCATTCAAAAACATCCAATCGCTTCTGAAAAGCTGAATAGAGGGAAAATCTCAAAATTAGCTTTCCATCCAATTCCGTTAGGCGGTCCAATCTCTAAGACTTACTGGAATAACCTTTTAATTGTTGGTGATGCCGCCTCGCAAGTAAAACCTACTACTGGTGGAGGAGTAATATTTGGAATGTTATGTGGAAGAATCGCTGCTAGAGTTGCTTATAAAGCTTGGAAAATTCAAGATTTCTCTGAAAACTTGTTGGGAGAATATGAACGCTTATGGAAAGCTAGGTTAGGTCTGAATTTTGAGATTATGCTATATTTAAGAAAACTTCTTGATAGAATGTCTGATAGACAAGTGGACAAACTTTTTAAGGTTACTTCAAAAACAGGGCTTGTTGAAAGGTTGAAAAATGTTGAAGATATAGATTTTCAAGCTAAAATCCTATTAAATGTGCTGAGAAATCCTAAGAATTTTCCGCCGATTCTTTATTTTTTCCTCGCCGGAATCTTAAGTGAAGGAACAAGACCCACAATTGATAGGTGAGCTAACATGTCAGAGTTTAAATTCAAACAAGTTATTGTCGTCCGAACCGACTTGAAAATGAGTAAAGGTAAACTAGCAGCTCAAGCTGGACATGCGGCTGTAACTGCGGCTGAAAAAGTGCGAAAAATAAATCCGGGATGGTGGAAGAATTGGATGGATGAGGGCCAATGTAAAATCGTTGTTAGGGTTGGAAGCGAGGAAGAGCTTTTAGAACTTGAAAAGGAAGCCAAAGAAAAAGGCTTACCTACCGCCTTAATTTGTGATAGAGGCTTAACAGAACTACCGCCTGGAACAATAACCTGTCTGGGGATTGGTCCGGCTCCTGCAGACAAAATCGATGAAGTTACGGGTAGGCTTCCTCTGCTTTAGGTTAAGGAGCATTAAAGTTTGAGGGTTCCAAAACTCGAAAAAATGCTTGGAATTGAGGTCTACGCCACTAAAGCATCCGGAATTGGTGGTAAGATAAAAGTTTTTCCAGAGGACTTTATTGTTGAGGAAATTTTGGTTGATGGTTCCAGAGCTGATGTTTCAGTTAAAGAAGCCCCGCTTGTTGTTGGTGAAGGAAGATATCTGGTTTGTTGGTTGATTAAACGTAATTGGGATAATTTTCTGGTTTTAAGGGAAATAGCTAGAAAGCTTAGGTTATCCCTCAAGAATATTCATATTGCTGGAATAAAAGATGCTAAGGCTTTAACCGCCCAGCACATTAGTATAGAAAACGCTGAAATTGAACAAGTTTCAAAGGTTAAAATCGAAGACGTTAAATTAATTCCAGTAAAATATTCAAATAGGCGTGTTTCTGCTTTTCATCTTTATGGAAATCATTTTAAAATAACAATTCGCAACATTTACCATTCCATTAGTGAAATCGTTAGGAGAATGGAAACAATTAAGGGAGAACTCAACAGTTTTGGTGGAATACCAAACTTTTTCGGACATCAAAGATTTGGAACGGTTAGACCAATCACCCATCTTGTTGGAAGAGAACTCGTTAGGGGTAACTTTGAAAACGCTGTAATGATTTATCTGGCTAAACCAAGTCCTTATGAACATCCAAAGGCTATGGAAACAAGAAAACATCTTCTTGAAGCAAGGGATTATGAAAAGGCTTTAGAAAGTTTTCCTCGACACTTAAAATATGAACTTTTAATGCTGGAGCATCTTGTTAAGCATCCAAATGATTACATTGGTGCCTTCAAAAGACTTCCATTAAAACTTCGTAGACTTTTCACCCAAGCCTACCAATCATACGTATTCAACAAGGCTTTAAGCGAAAGAATCAAGAGAGGAATAGGTTTAAATGAACCGCAAATAGGCGACTACGTAATTTACGTGGACGAAAAGGGACTTCCAACTCAACACGCAAGAAAAGTTAATACTCAAAATTTGAAAGAAATAAAGGAAGCCGTGAAAAATGGGAAAATGCGTATTGCAATTCCACTCATCGGATACAAACAATCAACCTCAAACGGAGTCCAAGGAGAAATAGAAAATGAAATCCTAACAGAAGAAAACATCAAACCAGAAAATTTCCGTTTAAAATTCATGCGAGAAGCCAGCGCAAAAGGTGAACTCAGACCAGCACTAACTCCACTAACAGATTTCTCATACAAACAACCATGTAAAGACCAAGCAAATCCAACAAAAAGAATGATCGAGCTTTCTTTCACCCTACAACGTGGCGCCTATGCCACAATAATGTTAAGGGAAATAATGAAGCCAACAAACATAATAAAAGCAGGATTCTAGGTATTTCCGAATAGCTTATTTTTATGAATGTTAGACCATAATGATAGATTAATAGCCCCCGTAGCCTAGCTGGTTAAGGCGTCAGCCTTGTAAGCTGAAGATCCCGGGTTCGAATCCCGGCGGGGGCTCCAAA
>JAOZNA010000076.1 GCA_029934005.1 Candidatus Bathyarchaeota archaeon | reverse complement strand
TAGTTTCTTGATACTTTGACTTGGAACCACTCCTGTACTTAGTACAAGAAGTTCTGGTTCTATTGGTACCCATGATTTAAGTTCTGGTTCCCATGCTAAAACTTTGAGTGTTCCGTTTTCCAATGAGACTTTGGGTTTGTGTTCGTCGTCATAGTTAATGAATACTACTCCTTTGCTTGATGCTTCACGGTAATAGTCTTCATAGAATCCAAAAGTCCTCATGTCTTTATATAGTATGAAAACGTCGGTTTCTGGGCTTAATTCTTTAATTTTAAGGGAATTTTTCACAGCTTCGCAACAGCAAATCCTTGAACAGTTTGGTCTTTCTTCGTCTCTTGAGCCAACACATTGAATCATGACTACTGTTTTAGCGTTAAAATCTCCTTTTGCAAGTTTTTCCTCAAGTTCACGTTGGGTTAAAACTCTGGAGTCTTCTCCGTAGAGGTATTCTTTAGGCTTGTATTCTTCAGCTCCAACGGCTAAAATTATTGCTCCGTGGTCTATCTCCTTGGTTCCATCGGCAGTTTTAATAAGCGACCTATAATTTCCAACATACCCAGTGACGCTTTCTAGTTCAGCTCCCAAGTAAACATGGATTTTTTCGTTTTCAGTGACTTCTTTAACAAGATTTTCTAGGTACTCTTGTGGATTTTCACCGCCTAAAACGTAATAGAGATGACGTAAATGTCCGCCTAATTCCTTTTCCTTTTCAATTAGGTGAACTTCAAAGCCCATTTTTGCTAGTTCAAGAGCAGAAGTCATTCCAGCGAGACCACCACCAACCACGAGGGCGGAAGGAATCACATTTACCATTGGTTTCTTAACTGGCTTAAGCTTTCTAGCTCTTGCAACAGCTGCACGCACCAAATTTTTTGCTTTTTCCAAAGCCTTATTTGGATTATCCATGTGAGCCCATGCACATTGTTCTCTTAAGTTTACCATTTCGAGAAGGAAAGCGTTTAAACCTGCCTCTTCCAGAGTTTTTCTGAAGAACTCCTCATGAGTTCTAGGAGAACAGCCAGCAATCACCACACGGTTTATCTTTCCTTCCTTCACCGCATTTTTAATGCTTTCCCTTCCCTCACTTGAACACAGATAAAGCCCTTTTTCTATATGAGTTACATCCTGCAAGGTTTTTGTATAATTTGCAAGTTCAGAGAGGTCTACAACTTCGCTTATGTTCAGTCCGCAGCCACATAAGAAAACGCCGATACGTGGAGGCTCACTACTTACATCCCTTTCTTGAACTCCCTCTGAAGTTAGAGCTTTTGGTTTCTCACCCAAAACAGTTACGGCTTTTACTACTGCTAAGCTGGATTCGGTGATGCTTCCAGGTATATCCTTAGGAGCAGAAAAGGCACCACATACATAAACGCCTGGCACTGAGGTTTCAGCTGGCTTGAAAGTGCTTGTTTGGCAGAATCCATACTTATTTAGTTTTATTCCAAAAATTTCAGCTATTTTCTCTACATTTTTAGGTGGTGTAAATCCAACTGCAAGAACCACCATGTCAAATTCTTCGCTCTTAGGCTTTCCATCCTCCACGTAATGGATTAGAAGAGTTCCTTTAACCGAATCGTACTCAACTCTTGAAGCTCTTGAACGAATAAATCGTATTCCATAAGTTTCCTTTGCCCGTTTATAGTATAATTCATAGTCTTTTCCCGAAGTCCTGATATCCATGTAGAATATTGCGCAGTCTGCTTCTGGAACATATTCCTTAGCAGCCATAGCCGCTTTTATGGCGTACATGCAGCATACAGTTGAACAGTAAAGGTTTCCCACCAACGCGTCCCTTGAGCCTACACATTGGATGAAAGCTATCTTCTTTGGAGTTTTTCCATCCGAAGGTCTTACGAGAGAACCTTGATATGGACCTGCAACATTCAAGATTCTTTCGAGTTGTAGGCTTGTAATTACATTTGGATACTTTCCATATCCATACTCCGATTTTAATGAAGCATCAAAGGGTTGGAATCCGAGCGCCAAAATTATTGAACCTACATTTAGTGTTAGCTCTTCGTCTACATCGTTAAGGTTTATTGCATTCAATTTGCAAACTTCTACGCATTTTCCGCATTTTGTACAGTTTTCTGCGTCAATCACGTAAACTGGCGGATACGCCTGCGGATACTTAATATAAATTGCTTTTCTGTTCTTCAGTCCCTGCTCAAACTCGTCTGGAACTTCAATTGGACATACTTCAGCGCATAAACCGCATCCATTACATTCTTCCTCATTTACATATCTTGCCTTTTTGACTATGGACACTTGGAAATTGCCTGCTTGACCAGCTACTTCCCTTACTTCTGCATTTGTTATTATCTCTATGTTGGGGTTTCTAACAAGCCTATCTAGTTCGTGGGTTAAGGCGCATACGGCGCAGTCATGGGTTGGAAATATTTTATCTAGTTGGGCTACAATTCCACCAATGCTTGGAGAATTTTCTAGAAGATAAACTTTGAAGCCCAAGTTTGCTAGGTCCATTGACGCCCTTATTCCAGCCATTCCCCCTCCTACAACAAGAATTGGTTGTTTTTCCAAAATAAATCACCTATTCTCTTTTAATTTCTTCGAGATACTTCTCTTTCCCCATTAGTTTAACTATTTTCTCTTCTCCTTGAGTAAATTTTAGCTCCTTATAGATTGGTTCTGTACCGTTGAGCTGCCCACGGAAAAATCTTCCTCTTGGATGCTCTTCTTTTGCTAGGTCTGCATATGCACATATGCAATGGCTGACCTCAATGTAGTGGCAGCATCTCTTGCCCGGACATTTAGACTGATAACGAGTCCCGCCAAGGGTTAAGTCGCTTCTGCAACCAGCATTCTCCCATGAAATAGCCATATCAACGACACCTTTTAAGAAGTTATATCATTAAGGAACTCACATTTAAGAATTTATATGGGTTAATATTTTGCCGTTGATTGTTTGAAAAAGAAAAAAGGAGGGAGATTACTGTACTGTTTCTGTATTTAGTTCAACTTTTACTGGGATTGGGTCTTTGAATATTGCGACAACCGGACAATTTGCTTCTGTTCTCCTCCAAATGGCCTCTAGAAGGGCTTGCCTTGCCTTTCCAGAAACGTTAACCTTAATGGTGATTCCAGTTATTTTTGGAGCCTCTGCAGCTTTTTCAGCTTCAGCCACAACTTCTAGGTTGGTAAGTTCTATTTTGCTGTTTTTTGCAACGTCAGCATAGATTGTTAATGCACAGTCAGCCAACGCCATAACCGCCAATTCCAGTGCTGTAGGTCCAGTGTCGTCTCCGCCCTTTTCCTTTGGCAAGTCGCATATAATGCTGTGGGTCCGCGAGTTGTCAACAACAGAACGAACATTTCCAATCCATTTTGCAGTCGCTTTGATCGTAACCATCTTCCTCACCAGAATTACCGTATAAAATCCAAACTAGCATATAACCCTTTCATAAACCAGCAGAGAAGAAAGTGGAAGATGAGAAATTTGATTATTTGAGTCTTCTAAGCAATGTTTGGGCAGCCAGAACCATTGGATCCCAAGTCTCATTTACTGGCGGAGCATAGCAAGTTTCAGCTTTAGCAAGTTCCCTGATAGTCATTTCCTTCAGTATAGCGAATGAAAGCGCATTTATTCTTTGAGCTACTCCCTCTCCGCCGATTATTTGGGCTCCAATAAGCCTTTCAGTTTCTTTCTCGGCGACAAGCTTTATTCTGAGTGGAAGGGCGCCTGGATAGTATTGCGCTCTAGTTTTTCCGGTAAATGTGACTGAGACTGTTTCTATTCCATTTCTTTTCGCGAAGAATTCCGTTAGACCTACTGCGCCAATTTCCATGTCGAAAAGCTTTGTGACAGCCGCGCCTATAACTCCTGGAAATATTGCGTATCCGCCTGCGGCGTTTGTTCCAGCGACTTTAGCTTGGCGTACGGCTGTAGTGCCTAGTTGGCTTACGGTTGGACGTTTGGTTATTAGGCTTATTGATTCAACGCAGTCTCCGCAAGCGTAAATGTCCTTAATGTTTGTTTCCATTCGCATGTTAACCTTAATCAGTCTTGTTTCGCCAAGGGCTATTCCAGCCTTCTGCGCAAGCTCAGTGTTTCCCCTCACACCGGTTGCAACTACTACGAAGTCTGTTGGAATTTGCTCGCCTGCAACCGAGACTCCGCTCACCTTTTCTCCGCCTAGAATTTCATCTACTCCGTGGCCGGTAATGATTCTCAAGCCTTTTTCTTCTAGGCCTTTCTGCACTATGTCGGCCATATCCTTGTCCAGCATTGCTGGCAGAACCTGCGGCAAAAGCTCAACAACAGTTGTTTTTAGTCCGCGTTCAACAAAGGATACGCCTATTTCAAGCCCTATTAGTCCAGCTCCGACAACAACAGCAGAACTTGAACTCTTAATAGCTTGATCAATTTTCATTCCATCATCAATTGTCCGAAGGGTATACACACCTTGCTTTTCTCTTCCTTTAATGGGTGGAACGAAAGGTTTTGCACCAGTGGCAATAATTAAGGTGTCATACTGCAAAGTTTCAGTTTTCCCAGTTTTATCTTGGATTTCAACAGTTTTAGCCTCCGGATTTATGCTAGTAGCTGTTGTTTCTAGTCTAAGGTCTATCTTCATCATTTCGAAGTATGATCGTGGAAAAACAACAAGGTCATCAAAGCTTTTTATATGTCCACCTAGGACGAATGGTATTCCGCATGGAGAATAACCAGCAACCCTTTGCGTTGTTAACATGGTTATTTCAGCGGTTCTATCAGTTTTCCTTGCAGCCGCAGCCGCATCACAACCAGCCGCATGCGCTCCAATAATAACTATTTTCCTCGGCAAGATTAAACCCCCAAATTAGAAAACCATACTATTGTCCTAAAACTTAAAACTTTTGTAGGTAAAGGAAGAAGCAAAACATTACTTTTTATTCATCATGTATTTGTGTATGCTTTCTGCTGCTTTCTTGCCTGCTCCCATGGCACTGATTACGGTTGCCGCTCCAGTCACAACATCTCCGCCAGCATATACACCCTCAATGCTTGTTTGCATATTCTCGTCAACAATTATTGTTCCACGTTTGCTGACTGCCAAGCCTGGTGTTGTCTGTTGGATAAGCGGATTTGGTGTCTGCCCAATAGCAATCACAACTGTGTCCACATCCATAAGGAAGTTTGAACCTTCAATTGGTACAGGTCTTCGTCTTCCAGTTTCGTCTGGTTCTGTAAGCCTCATGCGTATGCATTCCATCTGCTTAACCCATCCGTATTCGTCTCCGTGAAAGGCAACAGGGTTTGCTAAGAAATCAAATTTTATTCCTTCTTCCTCAGCGTTTTCCACTTCTTCCTTCCTTGCGGGCATCTCAGCTCGGGAACGCCTATAAACTATATGGACTTCCTCTGCTCCAAGCCTTAATGAGCATCTAGATGCATCCATAGCGACGTTTCCGCCGCCAATAACAGCCACTTTCTTTCCGACTTTAATAGGCGTATCCCACTTCGGGAACATATAGCCCTTCATTAGGTTAACGCGGATTAAGAACTCGTTTGCACTATAGATTCCACAGAGATTCTCACCTGGAATTCGCAAGAATCTTGGCAAGCCAGCACCGGTTCCAATGAAAACTGCATCGAAACCTTCATCCTTTAAGAGTTCCGGAATTGTAAACAGCCGCCCAACAACCGCGTTTGTCTTTATGATTACCCCAAGTTTCTTTACATAATCAACTTCAGCCTGAACTATACGTTTTGGAAGCCTAAACTCTGGAATACCATACATTAATACGCCGCCCGGCTCATGTAAAGCCTCAAAAACAACCACTTCGTGGCCTAGCCTAGCCAAGTCGGCTGCAGCTGTTAGTCCGGCTGGTCCAGACCCTATGACAGCTACGCGTTTCCCAGTTGAGGGGGGCTTCTCTGGAATTTCAACTCCATGTTCAAGTTCCCAATCGGCTAAGAAACGTTCAAGCCTTCCAATTGAGACTGGGTCGCCTTTCTTTCCTAAAACACAATTCATTTGACATTGAGTTTCCTGCGGGCATACTCTTCCACAAATAGCTGGCAGATTATTCTTTTCCTTTATTTTGCGTATTGCTTCTCTGAATTTTCCTTCTCTGAGTAATTGGATAAATGCTGGTATGTCTATTCCGACTGGACAGCCCTTAACGCATTGTGGTTCTGGACATTGCAGACATCTTTCAGCCTCTTTTATGGCTTGCTCTTCAGTAT
>JAOZNA010000019.1 GCA_029934005.1 Candidatus Bathyarchaeota archaeon | reverse complement strand
CATCGAACGAAATCATTGCAGCTTGCTGAGTTGAGCTACGCATGTAGGTGGTTATCCATGCATACGTAACTATTATGGCGGCTACGGCTATCACTATGAGCAAGAGTGTAGCTAAGATAGGCGAAATACCCTTTTTAGATTTCAGCACTTTCTTAAGCAACCATTTTTCACCTCTTGCTACACATTCAATAAAACCTTATTTAACACATATGAACCCAAAATAAAGATTAAAAATAGAGAAAGAGAGGTTATAAGAGTAGGCTATTCGTATGTCACTTGTATATCGAATTGAACACTGCCGCTCGCGGTGTCCTTAGCATAAATCTCAAATGTTAATCTGTAGTAGCCTCCTGCGGGTAATGGGTTATTATTGGTGTATGTTGAGTAGCTGTCTCCGTCAACCGTAACGTCCAGCGTATCTACGAAAGACCATGAACCTGAAGAATTCTCATAGATATGGACCTTGAAGTTATTGAAAGTACCTGATGAAACTGGAGTAGTCACCTCTATAGTCAAGTTATGTGGATTTGCATCTTGGTTCTTTAGGAAGAGGCATTCTGTATAATTTATTGGCTCACCAGGATTAACGTCTAAATCTATTGTAACAGTGCTTCCACTTATTGTGGCATCTGACGGAGCGTCGTTGCCAAGTATCCAAACAAGCGCAGGAGTCCCTATGGTAATTGACCCATCAATGTACATATACTTGTATACTTGGGCACTCGCAGAAGCTATTAGCAGTGACGAAACCATTAACGCGATGACCTTGATCACTTTTTTATTCTCTATTTTCATTTTTCCACCTCCTTTTAGCCCTCCCTCCACAGTTTTATCAGTACGTAGATGCTTGCTGCAAGTACAGCTGCACATGCTGAGCCAAGTGCTGCTGCACTTGTTATGAATATCGCTTCTTTAAGTTCTGGTTTTAGAATTGTGTAGATGGTTGCGGCTGTTATTATGATGGTTGCTGGTATGGTGATTTGCCACCATTTTGGCTTGACAAATAGGTATATTCCGATGCCTACTACGGCTGTGTCGAAGGTTATTATTGTTAGGAATAGCATTTCTGGCGGGAGTGTGGGCGTTATTAATAGTGGATGTTGAGCTATGCTTACGTAGCTTGAAACGAATACTCCGGTGATTGCTGCTATTGGTAGGGCTATTGTAAATGTGAAGAATTTAGCTGCAGCCCAAGCTTTTTTCATATACCCCAAATAGATGGCAAGCATCATGGTGTTTGCTACAGATATGCCGAGATAGGTGAGACTGTACCAGAAACGTATGTAAGGCTCGAAGGTTGTTAGAAAAGCTTTGCTTACTATTAGGTTTCCGTAGCCTGCTAGGGCTGCAAGCTGGTATATGTAGGGTATTTTTGTTGGGAAGTGCTTGTCGAACAATGCTGTTAGTAGGCTCATGGCTAGGAATATGTCTATGCCTAGCAGTAGGAAGAACTCTGGTTGCATGGAGGGGGGCATTTGTATCAAGATAGATTTTAGCATATCGCATTATTTAAGTCATACGAATTCCGAATCAGATTCCAACACACAATCACTCTTCCACAATCTCAAAAACAAAAGGAGCAACAGAAGTCTTACTATCTAAACGAACACCGAGCAAACCTTCCAACAAACCGCCCCAAATTTCGTAACTCTCAATAAAAGGAGCCTTAACAATCAAATATTTATCACGAATAAAAAAGTCTCCGAAGCCCTGCACACGAAGCCTCTTAAAAATGTCAGGCCACTTCTCTCTATCATCCGCTTTCAAGTTAAGACTAGCCATAAGGGAAACTCTTAGAACTTCTCCTACTCTCCTACCGACCTCCCACCATTTCTCACGGGGAATATACTCCAAAAGGACGCTTATGAATTCAACATTCACAAAAGCTATCCTGCTTATGCCACAATAATATTCTCCGGGATATCTCCAGTCATAAATCATCATGCTCCGATAAACGTCCAGCATCTTAGAAATAAGCGGTTTAATTCCGGGCTCCTTTCCCTCTCGAATCAACTTATCTATGTATTTGCGTTCCTCCTCATCCAATATGATTGTTGTTCTCTTAACCGGACGTTTTTCCTCCACCATCACTAGCACATACCAAATATATCTGAAGGCATACCTTATATGAGTTATGCCCCGTCACGAAATATTCTATAAGCCTTCAACTAAACAAGTTTATATCTCATTGTTAAAATAGAATTAAACGCCGATGACGAGGCTCCAAAACTGAGAATGGATGAGGTTCTCTGGGGTATCCGAGGCATAACAATGATGTTCGAAAATTACAACTAAAAATTAGATAATGTTTATCGCAATTCTTTAAACATACTCAGCATCCTTCTGGAATTCAGAGCAACACATGGTCGTTGTTAAAGAAAACGTAAGCTTTCTTGGGTTTAGCCTTTAGAATCTTTTCCACAACTTCTTTTATCTGCTCTTCTAGCTGTCGGCAAGCCATTTTATTCTCCTTTCTTGCGCCATCCGATAAGACCCGCCAGCAAAAAGAGAATGCCTAAGATCACAGCCGCTATACTTGCTACGTAAGGGTATATAAGTTCTGGCTTGTATAATAGGCACAACCCACATACGATTATAAGGATGCCCATAATGGACAGAGTAATCTGTCCCAAACTCCTTGGCAAACTTATAGTTACTGGAGTTGGCTTAATCTTTTTGGCGCGAATGATACCCATGAGAAGAAATCCGATACCCATTCCAATAGCCCCACCAACATCAGGTCTACCAAAAGCCAAACCGATGCCAGCACCAATGAACATACAAGCCACAAAGACTAAGCCCCTAAATTCATGTTCTTCTATTTCATCCATTTTCTTGCCTCCTTAAAGCCGATTGCATATAACTACTTATTAGATTAGACAAAACTTATATAAAATCAATATTACGTACGCGAGTGCGAATTCGATGAAATCTGATCCCATAGAAAAATGAAGCTTTGTTTGAACATTTTAGTAGCCTAATCGGTTTCATGCTTTAATATCAGCCTCTTGAAATCTTCCTCCGTCGGAAGGTTGGAATAGCAAGCCTAAGGAATGTCTAAATTACTTAATTTCTCCGGTTTTAATAAGCCTAAAAACAATAAATAACCCAATTAAAAAGAGTATTCCACCAGTGATTATTGTGAAGGGAAATGGAACCCCAACCATATCAATCAATAATACCACGTAAGTTGGACCAGCAAATATTAGAACCATTCCCAATAAGACGAGGAAAGCTTTCTGAATTCTGGCTCTCTTTCCTTCAGTCATTTTCTGACACCTTTTCATGAACGCCTTAAAGTTTGAACCTTTAAGTTATAAACCTTTTTTCTCTTCTAATCCAAGAAGTTTGATTAAGAATCTGAATACGGATAAGGCGGCTGTTTGGTCGGCTTTCAATCCCGTTGTGGCTCCCAGTAGGCATATACCAGTCCACCCTCTTATCTTAGCTAGTCCAAGCAGTATGCCAGTAGCTCCCATTATTCTTCCTCGCCCATAGATAGTGGCTCCTTCTCCGGCAAGTTCGCTTGCAAGCTTAGTGGAAGTTGCTGCGACATAAATTTGTCTTGTGGGTTGTGGAACTGGCACTCCGCCTATCGTTATTATTGTTTGGCATCCAAATTTTTCTGCAAAATCTAGTATTTCGTCGCATAGTTCATAATGGGCGTTTATATCCTCTAATGCTGGTTGCGTATCGCCAGTTAATATGAGGAAGTCTTGTTCTGCAGATTTTGCATGGTAAAATTCGTATCTTGGAGGTCTGCAAACTCCTTTGGAATCTATAATTACGTAGTCTGGGAAAAAGGGTGAATAGAGCTCTGCAAAACGTTTTGCAGCCATGAATTCTACGAAAAGGTTGGCTGTTAATCTTCCAACGTTTCCGAATCCCGGCAATCCTTCAATTAATATTGGATTTTCGATTTTCGGTTGATCAATCAGCTTAAGGAAGGTTTTGTCCAATTCAGCACCTAAAGGTTTGGAAGCATACTTGGTTAATAGGCATTTCGCATAAGCATCTTGATCATTTTATTGCTACAGCAAAATTTTCTTTAGTGCTGTAAACTTCGCTGAACCCTGCTTCTTTTAATACTTTATAATAATCTTTCCATGTCCATTTAATTCGCGGATTCATTATTTGGGCAATTTCAACACGAAGGACTCCGTGCTCTTCTATTAGGAAGATATTATTCTCAAGGATTCCCTCAGAGGTTTTCTCATTAACTTCGATGCGTGTTACTCTTATGCCATCTTTTTCGTAAGGCGCATCAACATCGAATCGTTTCGTCTTTCTCCATTCTTTCTCAATGACCTTTTTCAAATCTTTTCTAGAAAAATGAGGGGGTAATGCTGAAAAAATCAATTTTCCGTCGTTATTAAGTATGGAATGGATATTTTTAGCTGCAACTTTCATGTATTTGTATGTTTCAATCTCGTCGAAGTTATCGCTAAATACACAATCATATTTGCGCTTACACTTCTCGCCTAATTCCTCATATCGTGAAAGGAAAAATCTAATTTTAACCCGTTTTTCTTTTGCAAGTTGAGGGGCATATTTAATTGCGTTTGGGCTACCATCAGAACCTTCAACTTCAAATCCTCTCTTGGCAAAGAGAATCGTCTTAAAGCCGAGTCCGCATGAACAATCTAAGATGGATTTAATGTTTAATTTGTGAAGAAGAGGGAAAAGTGGGCGTAGAGTAGCTTGTTCTTCTTTCCAATATACGTTTTCCCAAACATCCCTAGTAAACCACTTCCATTTCCAAATAGTGTCCCATGACTCCAACTCGTTAGAGCAAACGTGAATTTTTATTTTGGACATTATTCAGCAGCCAACCTTTTATAAACGTAAATTTGAAACCTTAAAATGTATGTCAAAAGATGTTATAGTTAAGGATGCAGGTAAAAAGGGTAAGGGGCTTTTTGCCAATAGAGATTTTGAAAAGGGCGAGATAATACTCTTCACCGATTTGACTAAAATTGAGAAAAAGTATACTTTGAAGGAAATTGAGGAAAGCGGTATAGATTCTGAGCATTGGGAATATGTGGGGCATGGAAAATACGTGTTGGATTATTCTCCAGCATCCTACGTTAACCACTCTTGCGATCCAAACGCTTATGTCGAATTCAAAACATTAGGAAAGAAATACTTGATTGCCTTAAGAGACATTAAGAAAGGTGAAGAAATAACAAAGGATTATTCTTTAGAAGCAGTTGACCAAATAGACAATGAAAATCCTTGGGTTTTGGATTGTAAATGCGGAAGCAAAAACTGCAGAAAAAAGATAATCGGAGATTTCTTTAAATTACCAAAAAAGGTTCAAAAAGAAAAGTTGCGGTATTTGCCAACATGGGTGAAAAGGAAATACAGAGATCGTATCAGAAAACTCCTAGAAAATGGTTAAGTCTTGTCAAGACATAATATTATTTGAAATTTTAAAGCTCAACTTTCTCTAATTGTTTTAGAACGTACTCGCGAATTTCCTTTGGAGACGGAAGCTTCGCAACTATCTTACCATTCTTAATAAGAGGCTTCAACATAGGTTCCATCTTCCCTCCGCATTTAGGACAATTAGGCTGAGGCTTGCCAAAAGGCAGAACAACATCGGTTAAACATTCAACGCATCTCCAAACTTCCTTCCTACCACCAAGCTTCCCACGTTTAGCACAGATTTTACCGTCTATTTCAACTATATCCATTGCAAAATCTATTGTAGGTGCATTACTCACATAGGTGCCAACTCCGAAAGCGTCGGCGCCAGCCTCACTTAAAACCTTAACTTTCTCCTCGTTAAGCCCGCCTGAAACAAAGATTTTAACGTGTTTGTATCCTCGTACATCAAGTTCCCAACGAACCTCACGAATTATCTCTGCGAAATCACCTTTCCTTGAACCAGGCGTATCAAGTCTAACGGCAAATAAACGGTCTTTAAGGGCTTCTGCAGCCATAACAGCCTCTATTTTCTCGTCATAATAAGTGTCGACTAATGCAACGCGTGGAACATCTTCCGGCATAACCTCGTCAAAGGCTTTCCAAGCTTGAACTTGATCTCCGAAAACTATTATGAGCGCATGCGGCATAGTTCCAGTCGGTTTTACACCAGCAGTCTTAGCTCCTATTAGACTTGAAATTCCGTCGAATCCGCCAATGTATGCTGCGCGGTCAAGCATGGGAGCCAAAGCCGGATGCATACGTCTAATTCCAAATGCAACAACGAGTTTTTCTCCAGCGGCCTTTTTCACGCGAGCCGCCCTAGTGGCAACTCCAGAGGCTTGACAAATCAGCCCAAGCATTGGAGTTTCATAAAGACAAAACTTTCCATATGGACCTTCTATTCGCATTACTGGTTCGCGGACACCAAAATAGTCTTTATAGTGAAATATGCTTCCTTCTGGCATTGCGTAAATGTCAACTGGAACGCCTTCAAAAAGATGGGCTTCCTCTTCTATTCCGCATAGAACTCCCCATGGTAAGCCGCCTGGAAGTTCGCCTGGAGTAATTTCCGCTATTACATGAACGTCTTGTAAATTTTTTGCTTCTAACACTTGTTTTGTTCTGACAAAATAGATGTCTGTGGTTTCAGCCTTTTTTATTTCATCATCGGTTGCTATATGAAACCTTCTCAAACGTCTCCCTTCCAGCAATATTCCATCCTACTATTACTTATTCAAAATTTATCTTTTCCGAAAGACAATTAAAAATCGATATTTTTGAATAGGTTATAGATATTTTAAATGAGTGTTAGTTAGGTTGATTGCGCGGGGGAAGTTAAGCTTTGCCATTTATTTGCTCGGTTTAGCTACCTTTATAACCTTTTTAAGCGCCAAGCTAATTACTCCGGTAGTTCCTGTTTTAGCGGAGAAATTAGGCGGTGAAGACTTAAATATTGTCACAGTTTCCGGTGCTTACTTGGTTCTTTTGGCTTTGTTTCAGATTTTCACGGGAGCATTTGCAGATTGGTATGGTAAGCGTAGGACTATTGCTTTAGGAGCATTTCTTGCTGCTTTATCCTCAATTCTGTGTGTTTTGGCTTGGTCTTGGGAACAACTATTGGTCTTAAGAGCCTTCAGCGGGCTTGCTGACGCCATTGCTGGCCCAGCTTTGTTAGCTTTGGTGGCGGAACTCAGTGGAAAGAGGAAAGGGAGAGCCATGGGGATATTTAGAAGTAGCCAAGGTTTGGCTTTTATAATAGGTCCGATTTTGGGCGGATCAATTGCCCATTTTTTCTCGATTTACGCTCCTTTCTTCGTTGATTTTGGCCTAACAATTTTAGGAATATCAATTTTCCTTATTTTTGTTCCAGAGGAAAGAAGAAAGCGTAAAGAATTTGTATTTCCTCTGGAAGCGTTCAAATCTATTAAACAGAATTTAGCCTTGATAAAGATAGCTTGCTTGGGTTTTTCAGAAACCTTTGCGTTTGCTGCATTAAGTTCGCTTATTCCAGCATTTGCTATTGATCTTGGAATGGCTGAGATGGAAATAGCTACGTTTTTCACTATAGAAGCAGTATTTTTCACCTTAACAAGTCTGATTGTTGGCGTATTATCCGATAAAATTGGCAGAAAACCTATCATGATAATTGGTTTGACATGCCAGCTCATTACTCTTATAGCATTTTTCTTTGCCGAGAATTTTTGGCAAATCTTGTTGTTAATGGCTTTCTACGGGTTTGGAAGTTCTTCCGTCTATGTTATGAGTTCAACAATGGCTGCAGACATGCTTCCAGAGAAAAATAAAGCCATGTTATTCGGTGCCTTTGACGCTCTAATGGATTTAGGGCTTATTGCTGGTCCTTCAATCTGTCTCGTTTTTCTATCAATCTCAAGGTTACCTCTCAATTATTCCTTTTTACTAACAGCAATCCCTTCAATAATAGCACTAAAAATCATTTTCCAGCATAAAGAAAGAAAATAATATATGTTGAAGTGGTTAAGTTGTAATTATGCCAGAGAAAAAAGCGGTTATCATAATTGACATGTTGAATGATTTTGTTACTGGAAGTTTGAAGTGTGAAAGGGCGCAGAGAATAATTCCTAATCTTAAGAGGCTTATTGAAGAAGCAAGGAGAAAGGGGGTTCCAGTTATTTATGCAAATGATTCTCACTTGGAAGAAGATTTTGAGGTTGTCCGAAGATGGGGAAAACACGCATTAAAGGGGACGCCGGGAGCGCAGGTGATTCCGGAATTGAAACCAGCTAAGAAGGATTATATTGTTGAGAAAAGGACTTACAGCGCCTTTTTTGAAACTGGTTTAGACTTATTGTTGAGAAGTTTAGGCGTTGACACAGTTATTCTTGGCGGGCTCCACACCCACATTTGTGTTAGGCACACAGCCGCAGACGCCTTTTTCAGAGGCTACAAGATTATTGTAGCTAAAGATGGAGTTGAGGCTTTTACTGAGAAGGATCATGAGGAAGGATTGAGGTATTTAGAATTTGTTTATGGAGCCGAAATAAAGACTGTTGACGAGATAATTAAAGAATTATGACACAAGTTTTAGTTTTCCAACTGCTTTATTAGTGATGTAGAGGCTGTTTTGTGATTAGAATAGTCCTGTAGGGTCATGTGTTAAAACGCAGTGAAAGTGGCAATTGCTTACTGTCTAGACTTGGGTTATGCTAATTAGTAGCTTGACAAATCCCACTTCCATAAGTGCTGCTACAAAAAATAGTCCATAAATTAGGGCTAAAGTCTTCATGGTAATTGTTCTGTTTAACGTTTCTTTTATTGTGAGATATATTCCATAAGCCTCTATTATGCCGTTTGGACTGCTAAGCAATATGATTAAGCCCAACCTTTGGATTTCCACAACACCATAAATCAGCATACATGAGCGAAGGATGCTAACGAAAAGAATTATCAAAGTAAATAAAATTGCAAATATTTTTGGATGTTCAAGTACGACGTATTCATGCTTTTCTTCTTTTAGAAAGTTCAGTACAAATTCAACATAGAAACTTATTCCAAGCAGGATAATTGAGATGGCAAGCACGTTATGGATAAAAACCATTGTTATCGCTAAAAAAGTATTTTCAAAGATTGGATTTAACATGTTGAAAAAACTCACATTTTCGTAGTAGGCAATTAGAAGAAAAGCTAGAAAGGTTAAGCCTAGAAGAACTGTTCTTGTTTTTGGATTCAAAGCTTCAGCTCCTCGAATTTTACGGTTGAATTCCGAAAAGCCACTGTATAAGCTCGCCTATTGATATTGCAATCGCCAAAATTACAGTGAGTATCACTAAAAGAACTATGCTGATTATTACGGCTAGAATTGCAATTGCCAAAGCTCCAAGCCATCCGGTGTCAAAAAAATGTTTAATCATTCCTAACCAAAAAATAAAGTATGCAATTAGTCCAAGCAGAGGAATTGGTATAAGTAAATTGAAGAAAGCCCAAACAAAGCTTCCTAGGAAAGTGCCTAACGTCGAAACAGCTAAGGCGTCACTAAACTTTGCCTTTCGTCCACCAACCACTATTAACCCAGCAATGTAGAGTATAACTGTCAGAAGGAATAGGTAGATTAGGAGATAGAGAATTAAAGCCAAAACTCCAATTTCAACAGGTATTTTCTCCCAGAACTTATTTCTCGCAGCTATTACAAAGAGAAAATTAAGGATTATCAATAACCATTGAATCCTCACGAATCTTCACCAACCATTTCTGGTAATTTTCGCCTTAAACAATAAAACATTTACTCAAGTTTCTAAAAACTTCTCCCTTCTAATTTCAAATAACACCGTACCCCCATTAGTATAAGGAGGCCCTGGATCAAGACATTGTACGTATCCAACTTCCTTTTCTTCCTTTGCCAAACCAAGCTTTTTGAAGCTTACTCCACGGGCTAATGGAACAAGCATGGTCATCATAGACGCAAGTGCATGAATACAAATTGCATCCGTTTCCTTTACAACTATTTTAGGAGATTCCACAATTATTTTGTCTCCAACTTTAAAAACTGGGCATTTTCCATTTATTTCTTTAACGGTTATCACCAACCGGTAAACATTCATTTCTTCACCCTTCTAAACTGGCATTTTATTAACGTAAATATTTAATTATAAGCTTGATCCAGAATTAGAATTTGCGATGGAGAAAACCATGAATAAAAAACCAATTCCAACAATCATAGGGGTTGGAAGAACAAAGTTTGGTGAACACTACGAAAGGGAGCCTGAAAACCTTATTGAAGAAGCTTGGCTTAAAGCTTCAGAAGAAGCCGGAATCGAAAGAAAAGATTTGGAAGCCGGATATTTCTCAGATTATTTCTTGCCATTAACCAACAAAATAGGCTTAGAAGAAGGTTTCCTCTCTGAACTTTCCGAACTCCACATTCCGATGGAAATTTCAAGGTCTTTTAGTTCAGCATTAATGAACGCTTGCAACGCCATTCAAGCTGAAAGATACAAACTTGTTCTGGTTGGTGGAATGGAAAAAATGACGGATCGCTGGGACAAAATACGTGACGACTTAATGATGCTTGAAGACCCATGGAGCTATTACGCTGGCGGGACTCCAGAAGCTAACCATGAGCTATTACTAAGAGAGTACATCAAGAAATACGGTATTCTTGGAGAGGATCTTGAAAAATTAAAGATTGCACTCGCCCAGATTGCTGTTAAAAATCATTTTCATGCATTAAAAAACGAACATGCTCAGTTCAGAAGACCAATTACCTTGGAGCATGTTTTTAAGGCAAGGAACCGAGCCCGAAGAATGCTTGGATTATTTGATTTTGCACCTATTTCGGATGGTGCCACAGCACTTATTCTCGCAAGCGATGAAATTGCATCAAGTTATACAGATAAACCAGTTTACATTTTAGGCTCCTCGTCAGCAACAGACTACATAACCTTTCCTTCAAGAGAGGAAAGAACCGGATTTTTGGCGACTCGAATGGCCGTTGAAAACGCCTTAAAAAAGGCTGGAATAAGCAGAAAGGATATACAACTGCTCGAAATTTATGATCAATCAACAGTCATGGAAATGATTTCCTTAGAAGATTTAGGTTTCGCCAAATTTGGAACTGCTTGGCAATATATTTACAGTAGCTGTGAGGATTACAAGGGCTACTATGAGATTGAAGGAAAGAAATTGTTTGTGAATCTTAATGGCGGGTTGAAAGCGGATGGAAATCCGTTGGGTGCGACTGGTGGAGCCCAAATATATGAAATTTTTAAACAGTTAAGAGGGGAGGCTGGAGAAAGACAGGTTAAGGCTGATGGTGAACTCTCGTTTGGATGTGCCTTAGAACTTGAAGGTTTCGGAACTAAGGCATATTGCCATATTTTAGGGAGAAATGTTTTATGAGCAGCGAACCGATAGAAAGAAGAGTTGCATATATTGGGGATAGGCTTAGAGGAAGCCGTTGCACTTTATGTGGAAAAGAATACTTCCGCGTAAGAGACTATTGTGGACGATGCGGAAGGAAAAGCTTTGGAAAAATGCAGGAAATAGACCTGTTCTACGAAAAAGGCGAACTAGAAGTTTGCACATTAATAAACGAACCTACAAACAAGTTTAAGAAACTGGGCAGCTTCATCTACGGAATAGTTTCATTTCACAACGGAAAAATTCGAGTTCCAGGAAGACTTACGGACTTAATAATAAACGAAAACGACGAAATTGATTTTGCAAGTTTAGAAGGAAGAGAGGTTGTTCCAAGATTCCGAAGAAGATACGCCGTAAAAAGAAGTGAAATAATTCCTACAATAAGCCTCGCATTCACCTTCGCCGACGAATACTATCCTCATCAAGAATATAGTAAAGTGAATCCGAATAAAGACTATGAGACACCAGGAATTGTTGGATACGGAGTCTACATTTCTAGATTTAGAATAAAGGAGCCGCATATGGAACGTTCCGTTCCATTTATAGATGAAGATTCAATAACAGCGGCTGTTGAAGCTGGAAAACTCGCCTTAATACATTCGGGTGTAGATAATGCTAGAATAGGAAAGGTGTATGTAGGAACCGAATCTAATCCATATGCTGTGAAGCCAATAGCCTCAAAGGTTGCTCAAGTTCTTAAACTTGGAGAGGAGGATAGAGCTGATGGAATTCAAGGCGTGGATGCTGTTGACACAGAATTCGCTTGTAAAGCAGCCACAAGCATGTTTAAGGATGCAGCCTCAATCGTCTACTATCCCAAATCAGAAATCGAGTATGCGATGGTAATTGGAACAGACAATTCTCAAGCAGCCCCAAGAGGAGAGCCAGGCGGAGAACTAGACTTTTTTGTGGGTTATGGAGCATGCGCTTTTATTTTCGGAATGAAAGATGTCATAGCAGAAATTGAAGGATGGTACTCGGTAACTTCCGACACTCCAGATTTTTGGAGAAGAGACCAAGAGCCATATCCTAGGCATGGAGGACGCTTTACTGGAGACCCGGCCTACTTTAAGCATATACGGAAAGCAGCCCAAAAACTCATGGATAAGCTTGGGCTGAAGCCAGAGGACATAAACTATTTTGTGTCGCACCAACCAAACATAAACTTCCCAACAAAAGTTGCGAAAGAACTAGGCTTTAAAGAGGAGCAGTATCTACCCGGACTAAAAGTTGCAAAGTTCGGCAACACCTATTCTGGAGCTTCACCCACCGGACTTGCAGCAGTTTTAGACCAAGCTAAACCCCATGAAAGAATCTTGGTGGCTAGTTACGGGTCTGGAGCTGGAAGCGACGCTTACTCCTTCATCACTACAAACCAGATTCTTGAAAAGAGAAATAGACAGAAATTTACAATTGAATATCAAGCGGAAAATCCTTTCCTATACTATGTGGACTACACCACATATCGTAAGTTCAAAACCGGGCTGGAAGCAACATAGGCAACTCTTTATTAATAACTTTGCAAAACATGCTTAACGTGTAAAACTTGTTTGCCTACGGAATATTCAAGGTAATTTACTCACCCAGAGAAGCCTTCAAAAAAATGGCTGAAAAACCACAATATATAGGACCTATTTTAATCCTTATATTATACGTAATAGCCCAAATTGGAGGAACATACGCTTTTTTCACAAAAACATACTACGAAGAAACAATTCCACAACCGCTTTTGAGTGATCCTTGGACAGATAATTCAACGTTATGGGAGCCGTATGGACAGTGTACACTTAACTCAGCAACAAAGGTCTATGGAAACTTTAGCATAGAACACACAAAAAACGCATCAAAAATATGGATGCAACTCCGCTTTCCAGAAACAATCAATTGTTCAGGCCCAGAAAACCCGAAGAACCTATCCTTTAGAATCATGTGGACAAGGCTGGATAGTGAAAATCCGAAAAATGCTACTATATATCTAAATTCCACAACAAACGATTTTTTCGTTTTTGATATAACTGAAAATCTAACTCAACACGGTCAAAACAAGTGGGTTAATTTAACTATTCCAGTAGGTGAAGGAAGCGGATGGAGTAAAGTCAATAATCCCACATGGGAGAAAATAGTTTCCATAAGGATTGTTTTAAACTGGCAAAACATTTCCCAAACAACTCTAAGAGTCGATAGGCTTTTCTTCCACGGCTTTTACACCCCTGCAATAAGCTATGCAACCAATGAATTCTATTTTATCCTGGCATTTTCTTTTGCTTCATATTTCCTTTTGTTCTGGATAATTCTAGGAGTTCTTATTGCTGTATTTGCTAAATTAATTGGAGCAAAATTTGCATGGAAAATATTATTCATCATGGCTGGCTACGTACTAATCACTCTGTTTATAAAAACACTTGTTGAAGCAATCTTGGTTGGAACTTTTCCTCAATTTCGCTATCCAGCAGATGTAATATATCCTGTCAGCTCTGAGCGAGAAAAAGCGGAGGAGATTCTAACAAGAATCCATGGGCAAGCTGGATTTGCGATTACAGCTATGAGTTGGCTATACATTCCCTTCTATACATGGGGCGTCTTTCTCTGTGCAATCGGGTTACGTTCTATCCTAGACTTTGAATGGCAAAAGTCTCTTTTAATATCGCTACCAGCATTCATAACAAGCGCATTCATCATGATGTTTCTGTTAGGTTACTAAACTATCCCTTTTCAGCCTTCGCCTTTTCCCATTCTCTTATTATTTCGTCAAGCACCTTTGGATGATAAAGAAAAATCTCTTTCGGCTTCTTAACGTATAGATGCACTCTATAAGTTCTTTCAAGCCGCGTAAGTTTAACCAGTTGATACTCAATTTTTCTGGGAAGCTTATTTTCATACCTTTTTAGAACCCTTTCAAAAATCCCGTCAAGCTCATCTGCAGAAAGCGAATGATCAAACACAACTTCAAAAGTATAACAATAAAGTTTTCTCCTACCAGATTCAACACTATAATTAACAACGGTTTGATCCAAAATCTTCTGGTTCGATATAGAAACAACCTGTCCGCCAGCTGTCAATATCTTTGTATAATTAATAGTAATCTCCCTAACTATACCCTCGATGTTTCCGATTGTAACGTAATCCATTACCTTGAACGGACGGGAAACCATAACGTAAAGGCCAGCCATAAGATTACCAATGGTTCTCGTTGATGCAAAACCAACGGCCGCACCAGCGACAGCCGACACACTTACAAGCCAGTCAGACGGAATACCACCTACGTTAAATGCAGCACCAACCGCTCCCAATATTATAATAATTCTAACAATTAATATAAGCCCGTTTGCAACTTCAGGCGGCAAATCTGTTTTTGCCACAATTCCCTTAATTTTCCTAGTAAGTATCCTTTCGATGATAATCGCAGCAACGGCAATTATCACAAGGTATATTACTTGAATAAGGTATGGCACTTCGTAAAGTATATCAAACCACGAACTCATTACCTGCACCCGAACTTTCTCAATTTAAAATTCATATTTAATTTAAATACTTGTTGATGTAAAGTTAGCAAAACTTATATGTCGCTATGACTTTTTGTTGTTAACCAGCTCAGCAACAAGCCGTATCATAAATGCGTGCTTGTTCTGTTAAAGCTGGTTCCGCGATAAGGACGAAATAGTGTATGCCGAGGAGATTACCGGAAAAAAACCGACAGTCAAAAAGGAGATCTAGACATTTTAGAGGAAGAAGATACCGCTCTGCCCCAATTTTTCAGTCAGCGCCAGTCAAGGAAGGACAAGAACTGGAAGTTGTAATTGACGACATTGGCAGCAGAGGCGACGGAGTATCAAGAATTCAAGGTTTCCTAATATTTGTCCCAAACAGCAAAATCGGCGAAAGAATACGAGTAAGAATAGTCAAAGTTGAACGAAAATTTGCCATCGCGGAAAAAATAAACGATTAGGAGGAGAAAGAATGAAAATAAGGGATTTAAGATCTGGAATGAGAAGCGTGAATGTAACGGGCAAAATCGTTGAAATTTCCCCACCAAGAGAAGTAAGGTCAAGATATGGAAATACAACCCACAGAGTAGCAACAGCAACCCTACAAGATGATACTGGAACAATAAAACTTGCCCTATGGAACAAACAAATAGACGAAGTAAACGTAAACGACACAATACAAATTGAAAACGGCTACGTTACAAGCTTCAGAGGAGAAATACAGCTAAACGTAGGAAAATACGGAAAACTTTCCGTAGTCTAACCTAAAGTAGGTGAAAAATTATTTTATTAACGTAATGCGAGGTGAAACGAATGCAGAGGAGAGATAGAAGAAGCGGTTTCAGCAGAAGATTCCCACCAAAACCAGTAGAACTAGGAAAGGAATACGTTGTGGAAATTCAAGAAACAAGCAGAAGAGGAGAAGGAATAGCCCGAATAAAAGGACTAGTAACCTTCGTGCCAAACACCAAACCAGGAGACCGAGTAAAAATACGAATAACAAGAATAAGCAGAAGATTCGCCGAAGCCGAAGTTATAAGCAAAGAGGAAAAAACAGAGAAAGAAGAAAAAGAAGAAACCTAAAAGGTTAAACTACAACAGATAGAATTCCATATCTTAAACTTACAATCAATTTTTATTCTACTTGAATTAGTTAAAGCAAATATAAAAAAGAAGGGAATTTAAAATTTAGTTTATTCATAGTAGATTTTTAGCACCCAGTTTTCTGGCTGCCCTGTCCAGACAGCGTATCCATAGATATAAACGTGTATTCCTTCAATTGTTGGCGCTTCTATTACTACTCTTTCTGGCGAGTTCAAAGTAGCTCCCTCAACGAATGGTTCGAAAATCCAGTCGGTTCCGTTGAACCATTCTATATACATGTCTAAGTCGCTTGTGGGATAAGTGCTCCAGTCATTCTCCCACCATAGTTCTAGAATAACTTTCTCTGTCCCGGACGGAGGTGTTATCGGAAACACTATCCACTCACCTTCCTCAACTGTGCCAGAGTATACGTCATCTGGCGTGGTTGGCTCCGCAGTTACTTCAATTCTGAAGTCACATGAAATTGGTCCTGAACTTGTCCAGTCATTCTCGATAACTATTTTGACATAGCCAGGTTCTATCGCAGTTTCTAGGGTTGATGGATCATAGTAAACACCGGTAACCCATCCTGACCATGTTGTACCATAATCCGTTATGACAAACTCTGCGTCGCCCCAAACGTTTGCGGTTTCTATCCAATATGCATACATTGTTCTCTTTGCGCTCTGAATGTAAATTTCAAAGCTATTCAATTTGTATGGATTTCTAACTCTGATATCTACATTGGTTATTTCTAGAGTGATAGAGGCAGTTGCTTCAGTAACTTTGAATATGTATTCATGTTTCATTCCTGGTGCAAGATTTTCTATTGTCCCCTCATAGACTCCGGCTTCAACTATTGGAATATTGCTTATGTCAATAAGCCCATATTCCTCGGGTAATGGCGGATAAGTATCACCAATTGAAGGATCATTCACAAGCGCTACGAGTGCATTGTAAGCGTTCAGATAACCTGCTCCCTGGTCATACTTTCCATAGCCGTCTAGCCATACGGCACCGTTCTTTAGGGCTTGTTTATAATCCAGCGGAGTAGCACCCGAAATGAACGCTTCAGCATAAGTGTTAAGCAATGCGACTGCGCCTGAAACTGCAGGGGTAGCCATCGAAGTTCCAGAAGCCCAAGCTAATCCTTCAGGCAGTTCCGGTTCATTATAAGCGGAGAGTACAAACATTCCGGTTGCGGCAACGTCAGGTTTGTCACGCCCATCAGAAGTTGGTCCACGACTGCTGAAAGCATAAATCTGTGGAATATCACTCACGAATAGTTGCCATCCTATACCTGGCTTTCCGTAGTAATAATCCCAGTATACACGTGTGTTAACTGGATGGGCTGCTGCACCAACGGTTATAGCTGACTCAGCGCTTCCAGGACTACCCACAGTCATAGAAGCAGGTCCCTCATTCCCAGCAGCAGCAACAACAGTTATTCCGACCGAAGTAGCGTAATCTACTGTTAGGTCTTCTAGGTCTCTACCGTCGAACGTTGTTGGACCGCCTAAACTCATGCTAATAACATCTACGTCGTATCCCTGCTCTAATTTCATTGAAATAGCATATTCAATTGCATTAATTATTATTGATTCCGAAACCCCAGCGCCAGTGTGCGGGAACACTTTTATAGCGTAAAGCTGTGCCATCGGAGCCATCCCAAACAATGGAATAATGTGATAGCCCGGGTAACCGAGGCTTGATGCTTCTGGCGGAGGTGCAGCATATCTTGATATGGCTTGATATAATGGGTCACTGGAATGAACAAGTATAGCTCCATGCCCAGCAATAATTCCAGCCACATGGGTCCCATGCCAATGGTTAGTAGCAAGATTCCAACCTTCATATTCAGTGCCAACATCAGGACTCAAATCAACTCCACCAATGACTGCCCCCGCTAACATGAAGTGATCGGCATATATACCAGTATCAATTACTACTACAAGCGAATCTTGACCGTAATCACCTAATGCCCATGCATGAACAGCATCCATTGCCACAGGGTTCCAGTAGGTATTTGGCTCAATGAGTCCCATAACAAGTTCAATTTGCTCCTGTGACAAAGTGATTTGTAGCGCATCATCTAACTGATATATAGCATTAACTTGAGAAATCGGACGCTCAACATAGTCGAACCTGTTTCTATCTACTGCGGGCAAAGTTGGTCGCCATTCACCATCAACAAGAGGAAGTAATGGTGAACCTTGTAGTGGATACCTTGTCTCATCCAAGTAAACCTTCTTCACATGATTATCCGCAGCTAAAGCAAACACTTTGTCAACTGGTATAATAGCGGCCAATCCATTTACGTATTTGTATTCAAAGCTTACAGATCCTCCTAAGCTTTCAATAAGCGCCTTAACGGGCGCATAATTATGGTCAAAAGTTTCAACGAGGATTTTAACGTTTTCTGATCCACCACTGTTAATTGCATCTAAAAGGTTGGCAGAAATTTTTTGAACAGCGGATATCGTTGAGTAATCCTTGGCGGTTATTGTTAGGTTGCTTATATAAAAGACACCAGCGAAAACAGCTGAAATGGTCAAAAGAGCTACCAGAGTGCATGAGATGTAACTTCGCCTCATGTTGTAGAACATTATCTTCATTCTTTCCCCTCTCTCAAATTTTAACTACAAACCATTATGTTACAAAATCATATAGGCTTTATGGAATAATATTCTATCCAAATTACAGATTGGAGTATGAAATTTGTCATTTTTTAAAATGAAGCGAGATTCATTAAATATCACCAGAAAGTTATACTTAACACAAAAGTTTTTCTTTCATGGCGTGTATCTAAGAACAAATCATACGGTGAAGATAATGAAACGCGAAGATTTTTTAATAAACCCCGTACGGCACATCAAATTAAAGCCGAGTATGACTGTAAATGAACTTATAAAGGAATATTCAAAGTCTGGTTCCTTTGGAGCTGGAAGATTGGCTACTGCTTGTGATATTTACGAGAGAATGTTGAGGGAGGACTGCACGATTTTTCTTGGGCTTTCTGGAGCTGTTGTGCCAGCTGGGCTTAGAACAGTGATCGCCGACCTTATTAGGAAAAGAATGGTTGATGTGATTGTAAGTACTGGCGCTAATATCATTCATGATTTGATAGAGGCGATTGGAGGTCACCATTATAAGGGGCATTGGCTCGTTGATGATTTCTTACTTTATAAGTATCATATTTACCGTATCTACGACATTTTTGTCCCTGAAGAAGCATTTACAAAACTTGACTTTAAATTAGTTGAAATCTTTAATGAAATTGGCCGTGAGTTTAAAGGCCAAAGCTTAGCTACTCACGAGTTTGCGTGGGAACTGGGCAAGAGAGTGGAAGACTCAAATTCCATTCTCCGTGCAGCATACGAGATGAAGCTTCCAATTTTCATGCCAGCCGTTAGAGATTGTGAATTCAGTCTAGTCTATTACTACCACGACAAATTAGTTGGGGCGAATGAAAAGTTAAAAATCGATTCCTTCAAAGAAGTTCCTGTCTTTATCAGTCTTTTTGAAAGGGCTGAAAAAAACGGAATGATAATCATTGGAGGCGGAGTCCCACGGAACACTATTCAACACGCTGCAGTTTCGAGTAAAAGGTCAATAGATTATGCTGTTGTGATAACTATGGATCGGCAGGAAACAGGCGGGCTTTCTGGCTCAACGCTTGAAGAAACTGTGAGTTGGGGAAAAGTTAAGAGTAAAGCCAAAAAAGTTATGGTTACTGGTGAAGCAGTTATGATTTTTCCAATAATGGTTGCTTCTGTTATGGAAAGGCTTGGAGAGAATTTTATTAGAGAACATAAACTGTTTTAAGGTGATAAAATATGAAAAAAGCAGAGAAAGAAAAGTTTTGTGGAAATTGTTTGCATCATGAAGCCTACGAATATCCCGACAAAATCTTCTGTGCAGTGAGGCTGATTATGGGGCTTAACCCAATTGTGCCTACACTTTGGTGTTGTGAACATTGGAAGGAAAGTATTGACGAATGCTTTTGTGTAGAAAACGCAAAGAAAGTAAAGGTAAAGATAAAGAGTTAAAGCCAATTTTCGAGTTCAGCTTGTTTCTGTAAGGAATAGAATTTTTTCATTCTTTCAACAACTGTTTTAACCCTTTGAACCGAAAAATTCCTCTGTTTACAAAGAAAATTGTATAATTCCTTTTCTTTGAGTCCACTATACTGAAGCTTGTAGTTGGATGTTACTTTCGGATTAAGGTATATGCTGCGTATCTCATCAACATTAGAAGGAAGCCTTTGCCTTATTTCTTCAGGCAGATTTTCCAGACACTGGTACCTTCTGATCAGGTTTAGTGCTTTTTTGGGGCCAATTCCCTTTATTCCTTCGTTGAGGTCTGTTCCAATCAATATGGCGATATCAATTAGCTGTTCTCTTGTTATTCCAAGTTTCTCTAAAAGCTCCTTTAGGCTGATTAGTTCCGGATTTAACTTTCTGAACGTTCCTTTGCTTGGTAGGTATTCTCTGCCTGTAATAGTTAGGTAGCGAACTAGTCTCGGGGCTCCAAAAAGTAATGAGTCGTAGTCTTTACTGCTTGCCGCCCAGACATCTCCTTTCATAGCCATGTATGCGGCTTGGGCTTCCGCTTCGCTTGGAGCTTCAACATAGGGTATTCCTAAAAGGTCTAAGACGTGCTTAGCATCTTCAACCATTGTAGAGGTAAGTCTGCTTGTGATAACTGCTTTGGAAAAGGCTGTTGGGTAATCTCCACTTTTTAGAGCTTGAAGCCATTCTCTGGTAGCTTTATCTCTAAGTTGTCGTCTTCGCTCTATTTCACGCATTTTAAGCCGTGGAGGCTCCCCATCAAAAACGAAAACAAGATTAATTCCATAATCACAGAGCAAACGGGTAGTACGAAAAACTAAGCCAGCCAAATGAGAAGTAACGTTTCCACGAGAATCCGTTAAAAGAGAACCATTCCTCAACCTAATTAAAGCCAAAAACTGATAAAGATAATTATTAGCATCAACAGCAAAGCTTCTGCCACATAAATCTTTAAGCCTAAAATCATGCTTAACTATAATCGGCGTAAGGTTAACACCCATTTTCCAGTCATATTAACACTTAGAAATGGAAACACAAATTAGTTTCGAAAAGATTAAACAACAATAGTAAATTTATCTGAACAAAAATATTAATTAAACTTGAAGCCCGGTGGTGTAGCGGTCAAGCATGGCGGGCTCTGGACCCGCTGACGG
>JAOZNA010000018.1:20206-21349 GCA_029934005.1 Candidatus Bathyarchaeota archaeon | reverse complement strand
AAATTTTCTAAAGTAATTTAAAGAATAGGGATAACAACATGATTAAGGTTGGGTGTTGTGGTTATCCAGTTTCCATGAAGAAGTATTATGAAAAATTCAGCCTAGTCGAGTTAAACACCACCTTCTACAATTATCCGCGTACTTCAACGGTTGAAGGTTGGAGGAAAAAAGCTCCAGAAGATTTTGAATTTACAGTTAAGGCACACCAAGACATAAGTCATAAGTTCAAGCTTAAACCCGAAAAAGAATGCATAGAAGCCTTCGAAAAGATGAAGGAGATATGTAAAATTCTTAAAGCGGAAATATTGCTTATACAGACTCCAGCTTCATTGAGGCCGGACAAGCTTGAAGAGGTTGAGGAATTTTTCCGAAAGGTAAATCGTGAAAACCTAACATTGGTTTGGGAGACGAGGGGGCCTGCATGGGAGACGCCTGAAATTCGAGAAAAGCTGAGGGAAAAGCTAAGGGAACTCGATGTGTCGCATGTTACTGACCCTTTTAAGACGCTTCCGGTTTATACTGGCGAGGTTGCCTATTTTAGGCTTCACGGGCTTGGAGAAAAGCTCTACTATTACCAGTATTCAGATGAAGAATTGAGAAGGCTTTATGAAACCTTAAGGGAATATGAAGAGAAAGCTGAAGTTTACGTTTTATTTAACAATCTTTCAATGTTTGATGACGCATTAAGGTTTGTCCATTACATTAAAGATGGAAGTTTCCCAAGCCTAACTGGAACGGTTGGATTGGAGTCTGTTCGTCATGTTTTGAGCAAAACACGGTATCCAACAACGAAAAGCGTGCTTCTTAAGAGGGTTGGATGGAGACTTGTTGAAATTGAGGAAGGAAAACAAGTTAGGCTGGAAAAGCTGTTGAAGGAGGTTCCGTCTAAGACCTATAACAATGTGGATGAACTCATGAAAGAAATCAAAGTTTAAAATGGTTTATTAGATGAAACTATGTCCGAGTTCATCGTTTAAGTTATATAACGCACCTATCTTAACTTTTGGTATGAACGATTGGATTAAAAAGCTGTTCATTGAACGAGCCGATATCTTCCTTAAAATTATGAATATGCGATGGTCTCGCACAAAAGAGCTTGTTAATGGTATGGTTAGGGTGCTTCATGATCTCGGAATCGTGTCG
>JAOZNA010000018.1:9756-20196 GCA_029934005.1 Candidatus Bathyarchaeota archaeon | reverse complement strand
ATTTGTGCTGTGGAAATGGAAGGATTTCCATATGCATGGCTCTTAAGGGATTTAAGGCTGTAGGAATAGACATTTCAAGGAGTTTTATAGAAGATGCAAAAAGAAAAGCCGAGGAGTATGGAGTTTCAAGTTTTGTGAAATTTTTTGAAGGTGACGTCAGAAAACTTAGGGAAATCATAAAAATGAAGGAGCCTTTTAATGTGATTGTGAATGCTTGGACATCAATAGGATATTTCTCACCTAAGGAAGAACTAGAAATCTTTAAACAAGCAAGGGAACTTTCAGAAGAAAACGCGGTTTTATTTATACTTGAAACCATGCATACTGAATTTCTGTCCCTAAAGTTTGTTCCGTCCAGCTATATGGAAACAGAAGACATGATAACCTTAGAAAGGCGAAAGTATAACCCTATAACCTCAACCTTAGAAACTTCATGGACTTTTTATAGAAAACATGGGAAAAATCTGGAATATGTGGACAAGGTGGAGTTCACGCTTCACGTATACAGCCTCAGTGAACTTTCCTCTCTTCTTCAAGAAGCTGGCTGGGAACCTATTGCTACATATGGAAATCTCGCCACATTACAACCCATGAGTCCGTTGACAGCTCTAAATTTGGTTGCAGTAGCAAAATAAATCTTTTAAGGTTAAAATGAAAATTTTGGAACAGAAATGTAAGCTTGTACTTTGTTTGGCGGTTTGAAAACCAGCATTTGAGTGAATATTTTCAATCCTTTCTCATGGGCGTCTTTCAATAGATTTGAAAATTCAAGGTCTATTTCATAGCACGGTTTAACTATTTTTGCACCTGGTCTCTGCACAGTAAACAATACTCCAGCCTCAAATTTTTCCTTTAGGCATTTCATTAAGGTTTTTAGGTGTTTTCTCCCCCTTAGGGTTGGTGCATCTGGGAACATGGCAACTCCGTTTACAACGTATGAGACGCTTTTGACTTCGAGGTAAAATTTTCGCCCATTTCTTTCTAAAAGAAAATCAATTCTTGAGCTGTTTATTAAAACATTTTCCTTTACAACCCTATATTTTCTAAAAGGAGTGAAAATCTCGTTCTCTATCAAGGTTCTGGTTATTTTATTTGCAAATCTTGTATCAACTATGATGGAAATGTCATTATGTTGAACCGCAAACATAGTATATTTGCTCTTTCTTTTAGCCGATTCTTTCTTTACAAGGAAAACTCTGCAGTTAGGGAACAATACAGTTAACATTCTTCCAGAATTTGGAAGGTGCGCTAAAACTTTTTGTCCATTCATGTTAATTTCAGCTAGAAACCTATTTAGGCGTTGAATGAATTTCCCCTTATAAAGCCTAAAGTTTAGTTTAACAGAACAGCTTCCATTTATGTTTCTTTCTATGCCTAGCATTCGTTTAAAATAGAAAAGTTTAATTATGTAAAAGTTGCTGAAGGAAAGCCAAAATTGTAGGAGGAAAAACTCAATGATTATTGTGCAATTATCAGACCTACACTGTTCAAGCGGACCACAATTCCTAAGGGACAAACTCACAACCGCAATCAACGAAATAAACGAGCTGAATCCAGACCTAGTAATCATAGCTGGAGACCTAACCGAAAACGGTTTCAAAACAGAATTCGAAGAAGCAAAAAGATTCATAGACCAGATTAAATGCCCAAAAAAGATTATTACAATGGGAAATCACGATTCACTTTACACAGGCTACTTGCTCTTCGAAGAATTTTTCAACTCACCATCTGGAATTCTCGAACTCCCAGACTGCAAAGTCATATACGTTAATACTGCTAGACCAGATAGAGACGAAGGACGCGTAGGAAGAGACCAAATCAAGTTCATCCAAGAAAACTTCGAAGAGGGCAAGATGAACATTCTTGTGATGCACCACCACCTCATCCCAGTTCCAGACACAGGATTAGAAGTGGCAATAGTTGAAGACGCAGGAGACGTTTTGAAAGTTTTATCTAAACATAAACCAGACCTCGTGTTAAGTGGTCATCGACATAGACCATGGATGTGGAAACTTAATGACATCGACTTCCTGTTTTCGGGAGCGGTTTCAACTATAAGATTGCGAGGTTTCTTCGAAAACAGCTATAACGTAATAAAAATTAAGGGACGTAGAATCTGGGCAAAGCTAAAGATTGTCGGTGGACCATACATAGATTTTGATAGACTTACATAGTAGTCTTATGTTCTGATTATTCCAGAGAAAATTTCGGTTGCAGTCAAAAATGTTTCTTCTGCTTCCCTTTCTGAAGCTACACCTAAAGCAACCATACTTATGATTCCGCTTTTCAGAGCAAATTCCAAGGCTTCCTTTGGCTTTAAATATCCAGCAGCCAAAATCTTCTTTCCAATAATAGGCTTATGAAGCCTAATCGCCTTTTTCGCAATCTCCTCTGGTTCTGCGTCCATAAACATTCCAAGCTTGTTGAAAGGCATCATCATTAAGTCTATATCCACCTCAGCTTCTTCAAGCAGCCAGCTTAAAGTTGAAAACGGTCTATGAGTTGTCGTTCCAGCTAAATAACCAGCTGCATGAATCCTATTTAGCAAATCTGAAATTTTCCTCTTATCTTTTGTGTCTGTAATTTCTCCATGCAAAACCATCGCAACGGTATTAAAATCTTGAAAACGCCTAATATCATCATAAGGATTATCAGGACCAATAGTCGCCACAACCACCAACCTTTCCTTTAAACTTTCCTCCGCCTTCCTCATAGCTTCAAAAATTGGAGCATAAGGAAGCGCTTGAATTCCAGTAACCCCCAAATCCGCTGCCTTAAGAATTATCCTCACAATATTCTCCGGTTTTTCATAAAATTTAAAGTAGTACTCGTATGCTCTTCTCCCGAACTGACCAGCCCCTATAAACGGCGAAGTACCTAAAAGTATCCTTGGAATCTTCGCTTTCCCAACTTGAATTTGAAGCTGCCGAACCAACTGCCTCAAATGAACCAGTTCTGATTCAAGCGTCAATAAATTTCCCATAAAGAAATTACCTTAAGAAATTTAAAACACACGTTCACTGAGTACATTCCTTAAAACTTCAAAATCCATTTTTAAGTCATCCTTAAGCCTAGCATTGTATAAGGCTACTGCAGGATGATACATCGGAATCAACACCACGGGCAAGTCCAAGACCGTTACTTCATAAATCCTTCCATGAAGCCTACTGATTCCATAAAATTTCAAACCAACCTTATTGAAAATATAAGCTGTTGAATGCCTACCTAAGGTTACCATAATCTTCGGTTGAATAACCCTAATTTGCCTATCAAGATAAGGCGTACAAGCCTCAATTTCATCCGGTCTTGGATCACGATTCTGCGGAGGCCTACACTTCAAAATATTCCCAATGAAAACCTCGTTTCTTGAAAGCCCAATATTTTCCAAAAGCTTATCCAAAAGCTTTCCAGCAGCTCCTACAAATGGTCTTCCCTTGACATCTTCCCAATACCCCGGCGCCTCGCCAATAAACATGACATTTGCATCAACATTTCCCTCGCCTGGAACAACATTCTTCCTAGACTTCCATAACTCGCATTTTTTACATTCAGCTATTTCCTTTGCTATTTCAGCCATGAGCTCCTGCTTGGACATACACACCACGGATAGGATTGTTGCTTGTTTCAATAAAGTTTTATGAGTGAAAATCTTAAGCTAGAATGGTGTTAAAAAATGGAGCTTCTTGAACACACATACAAGAATGTGAAGGTTAGGGTTTTACGTGAGGATATAACAAAACTTGAAGTGGACGCTATAGTTAATCCAGCTAACAGCCTCCTTGTGATGGGTGGCGGAGTAGCTGGTGCAATCAAAAGGGCGGGTGGCAAGGAAATAGAGGAAGAAGCTGTTAAACATGCTCCTCTTCCAGTTGGAAAAGCCGTAGCAACAACGGCTGGAAAACTTAGGGCAAAATACGTAATACACGCACCAACAATGGAAAGACCAGCCATGCAAATAGGAGTAGAAAACGCTAGAAAAGCCATGAAAGCAGCACTTGAATGCGCAAAAGAAATGGGAATAAAAAGCATAGCTTTTCCAGGACTAGGAACAGGAGTGGGTGGAGTTTCACCAAAAGAAGCAGCAAAAGCCATGGTGGAAGAGCTTAAAAATCACATCGATGAAGGTACCTCTTTAAACGAGGTTGTTCTGGTTGGTTTCGGAGAAGAACTAGCCAAGGAATTTGAAAACGCAGTCAAGGAAAAACTGCATTAATTTCGACACAAAGTGTCGGATAATATACCAATTATAATTTTTAATCGTTTATACAGTGTCGATACTACATTCCATTTCATCTCTTAATTAGACATTTAATGTCGACTTTTGTCGGATATTCCGATAAGCTTTTATATAAGTTCGCTACACTCGACATTGGGTATTAAAATGCCCGTAAAGAAGCCAAGGACAAGAGACGAATTAATTGAGCTTTTAGAGTCAGCCATAAAACGTGAATTGGCTCATCGTAAAGCCAGAGGATTAGCCATTAAACCGACAGTTTCCGGCACTGCTAAGATATTGGGTGTTCATCGTGACACACTTTATGAATGGATGAAGGAATTTAATGTCGAATTTGACGAATTAGCAAGAGACATTGCGGCTTCGTTTGAAGCTGTTGAAGTCTCTGAGAAACCAGTTTTTCTGATTGGCGAAGCTTTAGTTGGGTCTGGAGACGAAGTTGCACACATAGACCTTCTTATCGGAGATAAAAACGGTCCAGTTGGGGAAGCGTTTGCACAGGGCTTATCAAGCATGTCGGCTGGGCATACCCCATTACTTGCCGTTATACGTCCAAATCTCCCACCTAAACCACATACAATTGTTGTTCCAAAAGTTACTGTCAAAAATTTGGAGCAAGCTGGAAAGATTTTTGGGCCTGCGCAAGCGGCTGTTGCTAAGGCTGTTGCTGATGCCGTTGAGGAAGGAATAATTCCGAAGGATAAAATTGACGATTGGGTTGTTGTTTGCAGCGTTTTTGTCCATCCAAACGCTAGTGATTACCGTCGAATATACCATTTCAACTATGGAGCAACAAAGCTTGCTTTGAAAAGAGCTTTATCTAAGTATCCACCTCTTAAGAAGATAATGTTTGACAAGGATAGAGCTACACATCCGATAATGGGCTTTAAAGTGCCTAGGCTGTGGCGTCCTCCATACCTACAAATTGCACTTGATATCCCAAGCTTAGAAAGAACTAAATCGATTATTAGGCAGATTCCACGAAGCGACCGCATCATCCTAGAGGTTGGCACTCCGCTTATTAAGAGGTATGGAACACGTGTTATACGTGATTTAAGGGAAATTGCAAAAGACGTTTTCATGATTGCCGACTTAAAAACCTTGGATGTAAGCAAGGTTGAAGTTGACATAGCTTATGAGGAAACCGCCGATGCTGTGGTTGCTTCAGGCTTAGCAGAAATAGAAACCCTAAACAAGTTCGTTTACGAAGCGAAGAGACTTGGAATCTACGCTTTCGTCGACCTAATGTATGTTGAGAATCCAATTGAGAAACTGAAAAAGCTGAAAGATTTTCCGGACGTAGTAATAATTCATCGTGCAATAGATGTTGAAACAGGAAGAACAATAGGGTTAGAGCTAATCGAAGAGTTAAGACGAACATTCAAGGACAAAAAGTTCCTTATCGCAGTAGCAGGCGGAATAATACCGGAAACAGCAAGAGAAGCACTACAAAAGGGTGCAGACATAATAATAGTAGGCAGATATATTACGCAGTCTAAGGATATTGAACGCTCGGTAAGGGAATTTCTAAAACTGACAAGGGAAATGCGGGAAGATATAGACCTCTACAGAGTACACGTAGAATAATCCTTCCATTACCATTACTTTACGAAAAACTTACATCCTCACTAATTTTATATAATTTTATGCAATTAAAGGCTGTTTTATTTGACTTATACGGTACTTTGGCTTTTCTTGAAAAGAAAGTGGATGGCAGATTTATCTCCGACTTTCTGGTTAGTCGTGGTTATGAAGTTTATCCCCAATCTTTGAGTGCTGCTTGGCATTATGTAGCAATGATAGATTATCCCAAGCATGGTTTTAACTCTTGGAAAGCTTGGCTGGAACGCATAACCTATAGACTTGGCATCAAAATAGATGATGAAACTTTAGATGAATGGACAAGATTTTACAAGGCTGAAAACTGGAAGCTTTACTCTGATGCTGAAGAAGCCTTGACTAAAGCTAAAAATCTTGGCTTAAAAACAGCCGTTGTAACTTCAATTGCGAAATTTCAGTATATAAGAGCTCTTCAGCCAATCATAGACAAAATAGACTTGCTTGTTGATGCATTTACTTTCCATTGCGAAAAGTCAAATCCCAAAATCTATAGGAAAACCCTTGAAATTCTAAATGTTGAACCAGAAGAAGCAGTAATGATTGGCGACGACCCAGATGTTGACATTTTAATTCCTAAAAGACTTGGAATACATGCCATTTTTCTAAACAGAACTGGAAAACCGCAATCGAATTTTAAGGTTAAACCAGATGCCATCGTAAAAGATTTAAATGAAGCTTTAGAGCTTGTTGAACATTGGCTTAGGGGAAGGTATTAAAATGCGAAGAAATAGGACTCAAATTAAACCAGCTTTTGCGAACGTGCATAAACGTAATTAAAACCTTAAGGCAAAATAAATCGTGATTTGAATGAACGTTGATGTCAAACAATTGTTTGAAAGAACAGTTTCCATACATGATTATCTTGAAAAGTTAAGTGAACCATTCAAAGAGAAATTTTTTGAAAGGGAACGAACCTACAAGTTGAACAGCGAAGTTGCTGAAAGGCTAAAGGTATATGCAAAGAAGGTTTTTATTGTAGCTTTTTCAGCTGAATGGTGCAAGGACTGTACAGCTAACATTCCAGTTTTAGCTCTACTCTCCGAAAAAGCTGATATAAAAATCAGAGTTTTTGGAAACCTAAAGAAAGACCCGTTAAATCCTAAGGAAAAATGGAGGATACCACCTTCTCCACCTGAAGTTAAAACCTTTAATGTTGATAAAATTCCCACACATAATGATATTCAATAGGCAAGGCAAACTTCTTGGAACAATTATCGAGAACCCTAAGGAACCAAACAGCCTAGAAGAGGAAATACTCGAAATAGTTGAAAAAGCTGCTGGACTGAAGCAGTTATAAGTCGCTTCTTAACTTCAAAAGCTTCGCAATATTCGCATTTGGGTCTATTCGCGGTACTATTTTTCCTTTTCTTGAAGTAAAAAGCGTTGTAACTCCTGGCCCATGACCAGAAACGACACAGTCGCAGTGGACAACTATTCCTATGGAAACCGCTCCTTTTCTGAAGATTCTTCCATAAGAATGGTCTGCATCTTGTATAGCCACTAAATCGCCAAGCCTTAAATCTTCAAGACCGTATTCACGCTTAACGCTTTCATCGAAAAGCTGTATGTCATAGTCCCCAGAATAGGTTTGTTCAGCTCCAAGCCCAGAACCCATCACTGCTGCTGGAATTATATGCGTAACCGGAACTTCAAGTTTATCTCCAACTGGCTGAGGATTAATGGCTTCAAGAAAACGAGGATCCATATTCATAACTTTTATGTCGGGAAAATCCAAGAGTTTTAAGCCTAAACCAAAGGCTTTAATGAGAACCTTATCTCCAATCAAAAGTTTTTCCATAGTTTCAGGTTGAAAATCAACAAGCACATGCTCTATTCCCCCATGTTTCCCCGTAACTACACCCTTTTCTCCCTTTGCATCTCCAGAAACAACTACTGCTTCGTTTCCCACACAAGCAAGGATGTTAAGAGCCATATTTGGTCCCATAGGAAACCTCTCGTTTTTCTCCTTATTCATAATGCTCACTCCAGGCTCAACGTGATCGGCTACCCATCCAGTTGCGGGGTCACCGACTCGAATGTTATAGGTGATTCCTCCAACACTCGGCAGAACCATTGGCACGCCATCAGCTGATATTCTGTAGGGTCTTGAGAAGATAGGACTCGAAACTTCTCCCATAACGGATATTTTCACTAATTTATCAACATTCGTTCTAAGCATCGACTTTCACCTTTAGCCTTTAGGATTCAACTTTAAAATGGATAGATACAAATTTAACGTTTGCACCGTTAAGCTAAGGGAGACTATTACTTGAAAAATACAGAGTTTGACCTCTGCGTCGCTGGTCACTTCGCAATTGACACGATAAAACTGTCTAGTATAAAAAAGCCTGTTTTAACGCTTGGAGGCCCACCTACCTACGCTTCTGTAGCCGCCCGTAAGTTAGGTGCAAATGTAACGGTTATTTCTAAGGTTGGAGAAGATTTTCCGCAAGAATTTTTGAAACAGTTAGAAAAACAAGGAGTAGACTTATCATTTGTTCATGTTGTTGAAAAAGCTAAGACAACAAGTTTTGTTTTAGAATACCTAAATGAAGATAGAATTCTAAAAATTAAGGCTTTAACCCCGAAAATTCTAAGCAAGGATTTACCAGTCAGCTTAAGAGTCAAAGCCGTGCATGTTTCGCCAATCGCAAATGAAGTTTCACTTGAAGTCTTCAAAAAGCTGAGAAGCTTATGTCAAATATTGTCGCTTGATCCTCAAGGATATGTGAGAAAAATTTTGAAAAATGGAACTCTAGAACTCAAAAAATGGAAGGATGTGGAAATTCTTCAGCAAACAGACATTTTTAAATCGAATCGAAAAGAAATTCAAAAAATTGTTGAAACCAAGGATTTACGTTCTGCAATGAGAACCTTAGCGGATTATGGAATAAAAATAGTAATTGTAACTTTAGGATTTAAAGGCACAAGTCTATTTTTTGAAAACGGTTTCTATCATATTCCACCTTATCCATCAAGAAAATTCGTTGATCCCACTGGTGCAGGAGACGTTTTCGCAGGAGCGTTCTTAGCTGAATACATTTCGGGTAAAACCCCAGTCTGGTGTGCGTGTGTTGGAAATGCAGCTGCATCATTTGTAGTTGAGAAAGTTGGTCCAAAGGGATTTGGCAGTAAAAAGGGAATTTATAAGAGGGCTAAGCAATTGTATGAGATTGTTATGAAAGAATAAATGATTGAAATAAAATACTAAACAGTGAGGCTTAAGCTTTGGGCAGAATACTGCTTGGTTGTTCAGGGTGGCATTACAAAGATTGGGTTGGACCATTTTATAGGTCGGAAACTGAGAGTAAACTTGCGTATTATTCTAAGGTTTTTGACACAGCTGAAATTGACTCAACTTTTTACGCTTATCCTTCAAAGGGCACGGTTTTCGGATGGATAAAATTTACTCGATCCGATTTTATTTATTGCGCCAAGGTTCCTAGGGTTATTACCCATAAGAAGAAATTGGACGTTAAGCAAGGTGTTGAAGAAGACCTTAAACGGTTTTGCGATTTAATGAAACCTTTACTTCTTGAGGGAAAGCTTGGCTGTTTGCTATTGCAGTTTCCGCCTGGACTTAAATACGATATTAGTTTGCTTGAAAGCTTCTTTGCAGCTTTGCCCTCTGAATTTAGGTTTGCAGTTGAATTTAGAGACACCTCATGGTTGAAGAGTTCTACTTGGAGACTTATGGAACGCTACAACGTAGCCTATACAATTGTTGATGAACCATTGCTTCCTCCAGAAATACATGTAACTTCAGATATAGCCTATTTTCGGTGGCATGGAAAAGGTGAAAGACCATGGTATAACTACCGTTATAGCAGAAAGGAACTTGAACCTTGGATTCCTAAAATAAAGGAAGTTTCAAAGCAGACAAGGGTTGTTTATGGATACTTTAATAATCATTATCATGGTTATGCCGTTGAAAACTGCCTCCAAGTCTTGGAAATGTTGGGAGTGATAACCGAAGCCCAAATGGAAGCGAAAAAAACAATTGAAGAATACTTTAAAACTGAAACTGCAAAGCCTACACCACTACCAAGTAAAAGAAAGACTTTAACAGCATTCATACCAGAACAAATAGAAAAAATGAATTTTAACGATTTACTCAGATTCTTCATGGATGAAGGAAGAATTAGGCGTGCAAAAGGAATAAAAAATGAAGAAGTGAGTATTCAAGAATTTTCAGACAAAAAACTTGCGGCTTCCATACGTGGATACCACATAGTAATTGATTTTGATAAGAAAGTAATTTTACATGACTGTGCAGACTGGAGTCGATGTATACCAGTTAAGCAGTTCTGCAAACACATAGGAAAAATAATGATGAGTTTACCTAGAGAAAAAACTGTTGAAATCTTAAGGAAAATTTGTTTAGAACTTGAAAAATGGGAATTTAAACCTTACACGAAATAATTAAGGCTTTAATTAAAAGCGTAGCACTCCCATGCTTCTCAATTTGTCCTTTTAAGGGGAAGCCTCCCAAGGAAGTTATATTCTTCTTTAGACAAGAAAATTACGAAGTCTCTATTAGCCTTGTCAACCTTCACCACATTATACATTTCTAACACTACTGAAAC
>JAOZNA010000018.1:0-9656 GCA_029934005.1 Candidatus Bathyarchaeota archaeon | reverse complement strand
GTTAATGTATGTGGAACAGATGAACGAGGAAGTAAGGTACAAGGATTTAGGAGATTCTCTTTTGATAAAGGCTCTTGGTAATTCTCCGAAGCTTAGAATAATCGACATTTTCTTAACCAATCCCTACTTCGACTTCAGCAAGGAAGAACTGGTAAAAGAGCTTGGAATGAGCAAGCAAACGCTCTACAAGAACTTCAAAGACTTGGAAGAACTAGGCATAGTCAAGTTTTCAAGGAAGATAGGAAGAGCGGTTATGTATAGAATAAACAGAGAGCATCCGCTAGTTAAAAGACTGGATGAAATTATAAATGAGATGTCCTTGCTTATTGCAGAGCAAGAGTCAAAGAAAAGAACCAAGCCAGTTATGGTTTAAAATCAACAATTCATATTTTAATTACACATTTACCTTGCATTCTTCTACTAACTTGTCAATTTCTTCTTTTGTATTGTAAAAGTGAGGTGAAACCCTTATTCCATTTGTCCTTGCCGAAACAATTATTCCTTTTTCAGCTAATCGCGTAACCATTTCTTGCGGCTTATCAATTAGAAAGTTCACTATTCCGGAACGCCATCTTTTCTCCTCTGGAGTTTGCAGTTGCCACCCTTGTTCTTTAATCCTTTCAATCAGATAATCTGTTAATTCAAAAATTCTTCTTTCAATGTTTTCTATTCCAAAATTTAAAAGTAATTTTAAGGCTTCAATTGCGCCTACAATACCTATTACGCTTGGTCCTCCGACTTCAAAACGACTAGCAGTTTCAGAAAATTCCAAACTCCAAATATTCCAAAAATCCACTGTTTCAAAAACTTCTGGTTTGACGCTTGCCCATCCGACAAATGGAGGTTCAAAGTTTTCAATTAATTCTTCACGAACATATAGGAATCCAATTCCAGAAGGCCCAAGCATCCACTTATAGCATGCAGTGCAAAGGAAATCAACATCATCCTTTACAACGTCTATTGTTAAGGCTCCAGCGGATTGAATGGCGTCTACAACCAAATAAGCTCCATTTTTATGAGCTATTCCAGCTAAAGCCTTCAAATCATTTCTAAACCCGTTTGCGTATTCCACATGGCTAACCACTATAGCAACGGTATTTTCGTCAACAGCTGCTTCAACAGCTTCTGGAAGAATTTTGCCGCTTGAATTTTTTACATAACGAACTTTTACATTCAACTTTCTTTTAAGCCATGGATAAACAACGGATGGAAACTCCAAATCAGTAGTCACAATGTTAGAGTTTTCATTATATTCAAGCATGTTAGCAACAATGTTAAGTCCAGTTGAAGTGTTTGGAATAAAAGCTACCTCTTCCTTTCTCTTGGCATTAATAAGCTTAGCAAAAAGACCTTTAGCTTCCTCAAAGTTTATTTCTGAAAACCATTGTTCAGATGCTTCTTTCACATACCCTATAATTGCGTCAGCAACTGGCTTAGGAAGCGGAGAATGAGCAGCATGGTTAAGAAATATCTTATTCCTAACTATTGGAAAATTCTCACGTATCCTCTCCAAACTCTGCATCGTTTTCTCCTCTAAGTTTCTAACGGAAACACTTCCAGTATTTACTTAACACACGCTTAAGGTTTTGCAACATCTCCATAGCCTTATTTCTAGACCAAGGCGACTCAGCGGGCGGAGGATAAGGCTCCTCCACATCTAAGTCTTCAAGTCCAATAACCCCAGCAGCCAAAGCATACCAGCAACCAGGCAGAACAGAAGGATTATACCCACTTCCAGTCATTAAAACAAGCTTTCCATCGCAAACCCTCTCAGAAACTCCAACAATAAGCCTAGACAATTCGAAAAAACCTCTCATAGAAAGATTAAGATTACCGAGAGAATCTGCAAAATGTGGATCACTTCCTCCATTACCAAAAATAATATCCGGCTTAAACTCTTCAGCCAAGGGAACGAAAACTTCCCTCACCACATGAAGATAAGTTTCGTCTCCAGTTCCAGGTGGAAGCGGAACATTAACGTTAAAACCTTCACCCGCTTTCCTTCCGACTTGTTCTATAAAACCTGTTCCTGGATAAATTGTTCTTGGATCTTGGTGTATGGAAATGAAAAGTACGTTTGGGTCTTCATAGTAAATGTCGCTCGTTCCATTTCCAAAATGAACGTCATAATCAATTATTAATACACGTTTTATTCCACATTTACGCCTAGCATATTCAACGGCTATTGCCACATCGTTAAAAAGACAAAATCCACCACCATAGTTTCTTCCAGCATGGTGCAAACCGCCACCAAGTGATATTGCCCGAGCCATTTTGTTTTCACAAACCATCCTTGCACATAGAATGCTGCCCCCAACGATTAGCAATGCAGCTTCCAAAATGGTTGGTGAAGTCGGAGTTTCAATGTCATAAGGCATGCTTTTTTCAGCTAACTCAAAAATGTGGTTGATATAGCTCTCATCATGAACCATAAGTAAATCTTCCTTTGTGGCTGGTTCAGGCCTTAAAACATGAACGTTTGGATGTTGAAAAATCCCTTTTTCCTCAAAAAATCTTTTTACGTTTTCGAAACGGTCTCCTCTGAAAGGATGGCCTGGTCCAAGGTCATATTGGCGAAATTTCTCATGATAGGTTATTCCAAAATTCCTTTTCATTTTTATTCTTTTAAGTATAAGGACAAGATGAATAGAAGTTTTACGGTAAAAAAGAGAAAATTATGGTTTTACCACGTACTTTCTATGGTTTCCGCCTCTGCTTCTTCCCTCTCAGAAGTTTCTGTGGATTCTGTAGATTCAGTTATTTCGGCGGTTTGAACCAGCGGAACCTCTTCTTGGATTTCTGTTTCAGTTTGAGGTTCCTCTTCTAAGGCTGTATCTTCACTAGTTACCTCTAGGTTTTCGGTTTGTTCAGTTTCAGCCTCTATTTTGGGTTCCTCTTCTTGTTGAACTTCCACTTCTTGCTGCTCTTGTTCAATTGGCATTTCAATTTCTACTTTTTCCTCTGGTGGTGCTGGAAGCTCCGTAGCTTCGCTGATTTCACCAAATTCTATTTTTAGTGCTTCTAGGTTTGAAGTTGCTGTTTTGAGGTTTTCAAGCTCATTTTTCATGGCTTCTAAGCCAAAATATAGTGCATCTCTTTGTTTTGCATATTGAGATTCATCCAGCTCTCCGGCGGCATAGTTAACCTCTACTTCTGCCAGGAAAAGTTCCAAAATTCTCATTTGCTCGTTTAGATTTTTCATTTTTTCGTTCATTTTTTCGAGAAGCTTGTCTTTTCGTTCTTGAATTTCCTTAAGCGACTCGGCGAGCATCTTATTGTAATATTCGTATGTTTCTTGCGAGATTTTTCCTGAATCCAGTAATTTCTCTAATGCTTGTTTCTTTTTGTTTAATACTTCGAGTTCGTTGTTTAATTTCTCAAGGGAGCTTTTCCATTCCATCAACATGGTCGCACCTAAACTTTTTTGGTTTTAAAAACAAAATAACTTTTATAACATGCTGATATATTTCTAATTAATAAAATCATGTGCTTTTACCTAAGTATGTGGAAAAAACTTTTCAAAATGTGAATGTTTGATTGGTATTTTTTACATTTATCTTTTATTAATGCATAAGATGTATGTTCTAGTGTTTTGTTTGGATTTGTTTATATTTATTTAATTCAGTATAGAATTCTGAATCCGAGTTAGAATAAAATTTAAATATTTATATCTGAATAAAAATATCAAAATGTGATAAATATGACTATAATTATTGGTGATGCCATGGAAGCAAAAATTTTGAGAAGTATGCATGAAAGAATCATAAAAAGCTTTATGGACGTAATAATCCTTTCCCAGTTAAGAAACGGTCCAATGAGCGGTTACGACGTAATCTCCTACATACACAATAAATTCCGCCTACTCGTAAGTTCAGGGACAGTTTACTCTCTACTATACTCATTGGAAAGAGACGGCTTAATAGAAGGAACATGGAGTGAAAGAAAAAGAGTCTACAATTTGACGGATAAAGGGAGAAAAATGATTGAAACCATACTCAATGCAAATGATAAAATTAAGAGTTTTCTAATAAATCTGCTTAAAGGATAGTTCACCTCTGCATTTTTGGCGTAAGTGCCTCCACAGCTTTTTTCACTTGCTCCCATTCTTGAAGATTTCGGAGTTCAAACTTGTGTTTTCTCTTCCATTTTCCATCTCTAAACTGCCAAAGGTAAAGTGCAATGCTCCTCCTTCCAAAGGATTCAATAACTGCTACTGCTTCCCACCACTTATCACTTTTAAAGATTGTAACGTGGTCAATAAGGGTATAGAAATCTGAAACTGGTGGTTTTTCATCCTTACTCATTTACCATCCTTCCAAGGTTAAACTTAGATATGCTCCGTTAGCAAACTTTAAACTTTCCATAGGCTAAATCTTCACAAAACTTATCTATGTTTTCAAGTTCCTCATTTACAACCTCTTCTATTTCTTTCTGAACTTCTTCAAATGAATTTCCTTGCTTCATAACAACTTGCGCCGCTGCTATCGCTGGTTGATCAATTGGCTCTCCAATCTTGCTTAAAAGCCAAATATAAACTTCCTCAAGTCCTGGAACTCTTTTATGCACTTGATCCGCTATTCTATGAGTTAAAAGATTATAGATTTTTCCTACATGACTTACTGGATTCTTACCAGCGGCAGCTTCTGAACATACTGGTCTATTTAATGGAATAACTCCGTTAACTCTATTTCCACGCCCTACTTGTCCAGAATCCCCACTTTCTGCACTTGTTCCCAAAACCGATAGGTAAACTCCGTTAATTCCCTTTCCTTCCACATCTAAGGTGTTTAATTCAACATCAATTTTGTTAAATCCAGAATTTTCATGTACAAATTGACGTATTTCCTCAAGAATTTCCTCTTTTTTTCTAAAATAGTCTTTTTCGTCTTTTACGTATCTATCCACAAAAGCCATGGCAATTGTCAAATGGAGATCATTATTTGTCCTTAGGCCCATGATTTTTATGTCTTCTCCGCTTTCTGGGAAGTTCTTTTTGAACTCAGGCGAATTCAAATATTGTTCCACTTTTAAAACTATTTTTTCCGTTCTTGTCATTGGTGCATAGCCAACTGCTGCTGAAGTGTCATTTGCACCTAAAATTTTGGTTCCACGTTTAAAAATGTCCACAAGTTCTGGTGAGCCTGGTTTTAGTTCCACCTGATACTTAACATGTTTTTCTGGATCAACAAAGCGTAGGTTCTCTCTAAACCATTCTTTCGCTGCTTTTACCGCTATTTCTGCAACTGGAATCTCCATTCCATTAACGTTTGATGTTGCTCTATCACCCATAATTAAAATCATTGGTTCTTTGACGAATCCCCCTCCAAACCTTATTTCGGCTTCTCCTGCTACAAGAAGTGATTTATCAGCGTTATGATGAAGGATGGTGCCCACTCTTTTTAGGTATTCTTTGCTTAGTTCAACTGAAACTCTGTCCATTACTGCATCGCAGATGGAGTCTGGATGACCAAGTCCTTTTCGTTCAACTATTTCCAGTTTTTGGTTCTCAAGAGGAACTTGCTTTAACTTTTCCACAACTATGTTTCTTCGCATGTTCTCACCTTGAACCTAAGCTTTATAAGAAGCTTATAATATATCTTTTTTGATATATATTATGGTATTTTAGATAACTGGAGGTTATCAAATTGATCAGTGGAAAAATGTTAAAGAAGCTAAGGAATGAAGCTGGACTGACTCAAAGACAGCTAGCCAAACTTATAGGTGTTTCGCAAGCGCACATAGCAAAAATAGAAAACGAAAAGGTTGACCCTAGACTCTCAACGGTAAACAAAATTCTCCAAGTTCTAACCAGTGGTGCTGGAAGAAAATGCAGAGAAATAATGACTAAAAAAGTCATATTTGTCAAACCAGACGATAAAGTTTCAGAAGTGAGTAAAAAAATGATGAAATACGCGATATCTCAATTGCCAGTAATAAATAAAGGCACGGTTGTTGGCACAGTAACTGAAAAAAGCATAATTCGAAACCTAAGCCCAAACATTGCAGATAAACAAGTTAAAGAAATTATGGAACCCCCAATGCCAATGGTTCCAGAAAATACGCCGTTAAGCATAGTTAAATCCCTATTAGATGACAGTCTAGCAGTTCTGGTTGTTAAAGAAGGAAAGGTCACTGGAATAATAACTCAATCAGACTTTCTAAAAATAGTCTGCAAAACTTTCTAGAACCTTAATTTAAAAGAGAAACATACAATATTATTTTGGCGGAATTACCATGAGCTTTGAAGAATTTGGGAAAAAGGTTGCTGAAGCAATTTCTAAGTTAAAAGAGGCTAAACCAGACTCTATAATTGTCATCCACCACGACGATGCAGACGGATTATGTTCCGCAGCCATTACAAAAGCCGCTCTCCAAAACGAAGGATTCAAAGTGAAAACTTTTTGCTTAGAAAAGGTTTATCCAGAAGTAATTGAAAGCTTACATAGTGCTTCTGGACAAGTAATTTTCTATGTTGATATTGGTTCCGCCCACGCAGACTTTATCTCGGAACAAAACCAAAGCAAAAACCTAGTGATAATTTTGGATCACCATGATCCAAAACCAGCAGAAGACCCTAAAATTTATGATTTAAACCTTGAACATTACGGCTTTAAAGGAGAAACAGATTTTTCAGGAGCAACTTGCTGTTATTTATTTGCAAAGTCCCTAAACGAAACGAACACCAAACTTTCTTATCTAGCTTTGATAGGAAGTTGCGAAATTCCCTCCGGTTTTATAGGGCTCAACAAGGTTGTTTTAGACGAAGCCTTAAAAAATGGAGTTGTTAGACCGAAAGGAAAGACCTTTGAAGTAACAAAATTTAATGTTCGAATAGACAAGCTATTTTCAAAGTTACAGATTTTGGGAGCCGCTGGCTATTATGAAGGTGGCCCCGAACTTGGTATAAAAGTCTGTTTGGAAGGTTTGAATGAGGAGGCTGAAAGAAAGGTTGAAGAGCTTGAGGAAAGAAGAAAAACGGTGAATAAGCGTTTGCTGGCTAGACTTTATCGTGAAAGGCTGAAGGAAACAGAACATATTCAATGGTTTGATGCAAAAGACATGTATAAGGGTATGGGCACGAAGGTAATTGGGCAGTTCTGCTCCTTTCTTTCATATCAAAAAAGGCTAGTTAAACCAGACAAATACATTATTGGCTTTATGAACGTTCAACCAGAAATTCCTGGATGGGGGAAACTAAAGCAAACATTAGCGAAGGCTTCAGTCCGTGTGCCAAAACCAATGCAGCCTAAGATTGAAGAAAAACTTCTCCCCGGAGCGGTAGACCTCTTAGTCGAAGCTTCGGCTGGATTTGGTTTTGCAGATGGGCATCAATATGCAGCAAACGTTATTCTTCCGAGGGATAAGAAGTTGGAGCTTATTGAGAACGCTGAAGGGGTTCTAAGGAGAAAATTTAAAGTTTCATGTAAAAATTAACATAAGATAGTTAACAAAATTGATATAGTATGCACCTTTAGCTGATTATATGAGCGATTACGTTAAAATGGCTTGCGGAGTATTCGCCGCAATAAACCATACTAAACAGCCAATTTTCCCAATCTTATATTGGGGAATAAGAGCCCAAAACCATAGAGGGCACCAATCTTACGGTTTCCTAACATATAATGGCGAATTTCACGTTCATAAAGCCCTAGACCTTGTTCCAAAGATAAGAAGAGAGAACGTGGAAAGATGGCTCAATATGCTTCCGGGATATTTGGGTCTAGCAAATGTAAGGTATACGACTTCTGGCGGGAAGGACTACCGAGCATTGCAAAGAGGAACACAACCAGTATTCGCTGAAAAAGATGGAGTAAAGCTTGCGGTTTCCTTTAACGGAAATGTTGTTAATACTTTCGAGCTTTTAAATGAGATTCGAAGGGTTTGGCCAAGCTTTTCCTATCAATGTGATGCTGAGCTTATTTGTAGAAAACTTTTGATAGAGCTTACAGAAAGGCGCGATTTGGATTCGGCGGTTAAGGCTTGTATGGAAGAGATTGAAGGAGCTTTTTCCGTTGCTTGTTTAACTGGGAAAGGAGAGTTTTTTGCGTTTAAAGATGTGCATGGTATTAGACCGTTGTGTGCTGGGCATAGTCGAGATAGTGAAATTCACGCGTTTTCCTCCGAAACTGTAGGATTAGACATTAACGAGTTTATTTTCGATTTTGAAATTGAACCAGGAGAGCTTGTAACGGTTTCTGAGCAAGGTTTCTGTAGAGAAAGGCTTTTTTCAAATTGTAAAAGAGCTTTTTGCGCCTTTGAATTTGCGTATTTTGCTCGTCCAGACTCGAAGATTAACGGAAAATATGTTTATGAGGTTCGTGAAGCTTTTGGAAGGAACCTGGCTGAGGAGAATCCAGACGTAGTAAAGGATGCAGACGTAATTATTTCTATGCCAGAAACTGGTAATGATGCTGCTTATGGTTTGCATGAAGCGACTGGTATAAGATGGGAGAGGGCTTCCAGAAGGCATCGTTACGTTACGGAAAGAGCCTTCATACTCTTGCCAAATGAGCGGTACAAGACGATAAGCAAGAAAATTAATATTTTAGGCTCAAAAGTGCGAGGGAAAAATGTGATAGTTGTTGATGATAGTATAGTGCGAGGAGATACCACACGAGTTGTAGTTGAAAAATTGAGGAAAATGGGAGCTAAAAAAGTCTATGTTTTAATTACTTTTCCAAGAATAACTGGACCATGCTTTTACGGAATCGACATGGCAACATACAGTGAACTCATAGGTTCAAAATATACACCAGAAGAAATAGCTGAACTCATAGGTGCAGATGCGGTTAGATACCAGTCAATAAATGGATTTGTTAACGCAACTGGTTTGAAAAAGGAAGAATTATGCTTGGGCTGTGTTTCTGGGAAATATCCAACTCCACTTGCTCAAAAACTTGCAGAAGAAATGAAGGAAAAATTTGAGAAAGGCTATGAAGAAACAGGTAGAATCTACGAAACTAGAAAACTTGTTAAAAGCATCACTAATAGTGCAACTGCAAGATTTCATAGTACCACTGGTTGAAGTATAATATTTTAATCCATTCCAATTGTTAGCTTACCTTCGCCTATTTTAAACTGGTCTTTATTTTAAGGGAAACTTTTAATATTGTTACATATTTTTATACATGTGTAACAAAGGTGTGATTTCGTGACTACCCAAGAAGTATCTTATCAAGTAGCGTGTAAAGTTTCTAAGTCAACGTATATGAAGATAAAAAAACTGATCGAGGCTGGTATGTTCCTTAACTTCTCGGATTTTACAAGAAAAGCTATTGAGAATGAACTTGAAAGAATAGGGGAAACAGAAATTCTAAGCATAAGGGAAACTCCGGTTGAAAAAGCTAAGAAGTTAATAGAGAAGTATCTGGATGAGCATCCAGGGCCGGTTTATCCAAGCGATATAGCAGATCATTACGGTTTAGAACTTGAACCCGTCTTTGAAGCGGTCAAACAGTTAAAGGCTGAAAGAAAGATAAAGGAGGTTAGATAAAATGACTGTTTATACTAAAGTTGGCGATTGTGTCGTAGGAAAAAGACTTGTTTATGAAGCTAGAAAAGTTTCGCCTCCTTCGCTTGTCAGGAAAGGAGGAAAGCATCGAGGGTTGAGAGGAAAACTTTACGATGAAAAATGCTGGATTGAAAAACCGATCCAA
>JAOZNA010000075.1 GCA_029934005.1 Candidatus Bathyarchaeota archaeon | reverse complement strand
CCGCCGTAGGCGCGCTTCTTGTTTCCACATTCAGTTCGTTCACAGTTTACCTTAAACAATTACCAGAAGAAAAACAGCTTGAAAACCTAACAAAGCATGTCGCGAGTAAATGTAATGAACTTATATTGGCTTCAAAAGTTGGAAACGCGTCAAAAGCTGAGCTTAAACTCGAAATGCCATTAAAAATTGGCACAAAACATTATTGGATTAGGTTGATGAATGGCTCCTCAACTGCTTGGGTTGAAGGTGGTTTTGGAACTGAGCCTATTCGAGCTAAATATAAATTTTATTTGATAGAGAAAGTTGTGGCTTCTGGAATTTTCGTCTGTGTATCCGATAAACTTACGATTAGTTGTGAAAAGAACGGCAGAAATATTCTTTTGAGTTTGGGGGCTGGATAATGGGCTTGTTTAAAGGTGATAAAAAAGAGAAAAAGCATGGATTGAGACAAGAGGAAATTTCTGAAGAGGACTTGATAGGACTATTAAAGGTTAAGCGTTGGAGGCTTCCAGAAGGATACGCTGAAGTTGAAACTTACGCCCTTAAGCCTCCATTTTCCTATGCTTGCATCGCACAAAACGAGGATACTGCCGAATATCTCTATATTGTGGATGAACTACCATTAACAAAGGAGGAAAAAGAAGCATTTGAAAGAATGCGAAACATCCTAGAATACGAATTAAAAGCTCCAGAACCAGACGAAACCCTAAAAGAGTCATTCCATAGGCAAATTCCCGAAATAATGGATGCCCACAAAAAAGTTTTAGAGGAAATATCTCCGATAGGAATCAGAAAAATCCTATACTATCTAGAACGCGACATGGTTGGCTATGGCAAAATCGACCCATTAATGTTTGACCCAAACGTCGAAGACATCAGTTGCAGCGGAGTCAACAAACCCATCTATTTGTGGCATAGAAAATACGAAAACATTAAGACCAATCTCCTTTTCAGAGATGAAGAAGAACTAAACGATTTCGTTTTAAAAATTGTTCACAGAGTAGGCAAACATGTAAGCATAGCATTCCCAATAGTTGACGTAACGCTTCCAGGAAAACACAGACTTGCAGTTTCTTTCGGAAGAGAAACTACACCTGCTGGAACAAGCTTTACAATAAGGAAATTCCGTGAAGACCCGTTTACAATAATAGACCTCATTGGGAATGAAACGTTGAACGAGACTATTGCAGCTTATCTTTGGCTTTTAATGGAAATGAAAATGTCCGTGATGATAGTTGGAGCAACCGGAGCTGGGAAAACCACTGCCTTAAACGCTATTGCATGCTTAACTAAACCAAACTGTAAAATAATCTCGGTTGAGGAAGTTGCAGAGATAAATCTTCCACATGAAAATTGGACTTCAACCATTGCAAGATCTGGATTTGGACCAGAAAGCGAAGGCGAGATAACTCTTTACGATTTGATTAAGGCAGCGGTTCGGCACCGTCCAGACTACATAATTGTAGGGGAAATCAGAGGAGAAGAAGCCTATGTTTTGTTCCAGGCTTTAGCAACTGGTCATGGCGGGTTATGCACAATGCACGCAGATGGAGTTGAAACAGCCATAAAACGTTTAACCCAGCCACCAATGAACATTCCGTCTTCTGTAATTCCACTAATGAATTGTATGATAGTTGTTAAACATGTTAGGAAACCAATTTTCCTCGAAGATGGCAGAAAACTTTCCAGCAGAAAGTTCATTAAAGTTGTGGAAATAGAAGATGTAAATAATATTCATGAAGTGTTTACTTGGAATCCTTCAAATGATTTCTTCCGAGCAAAACTCGATAAAAGCTATTTATTGGATAAAATAGCTGAAGAACTCGATATTTCATTGGATGTTTTGTTAAATGAACTTGAGAGAAGAAAGGAAATTTTGCTTGAAATGGTTGAACACAACATCAGAGACTTTAAGAGCGTAAATAAAGCCTTAAGCAGATATTACCAAAATCCAAGATTGTTAAGACAAGAATTTTTTGAAAAAGAAGGGTGGTAATAAAATGGAAGCTTCATTTTTCTCTAAAGTTTTCGGCTGGTTAAGGAAGAAAACAAGCGAAGAAACAGAAGAAATTGAACGGGAACTCCCATACGCCCTCATGATGTTCACAATGATGGCCGCAAGCGGTATCTCAATCTATGAAAGTTGGAAAAGAATGAGAAAAATTAGTATCCTCAAAAGATTCCAAAAGGAAGCTGAAGAAGTCGTTAGACAAGTCGAAGTTTTAGGCAAAGATCCTTTAACAGCCATGTATGACAGAGCTGAAAAAACAGATTCTAAACTTTACAGAGACTTCCTTTCAGGTTTTGTGTCGTCATTAAAAAGCGGAGGAAAAGTAGTAGATTATTTGAAGAGCAAATTAAGATCAATTTTTGAGCTGCGAAACAACGCCATTGTACGTTCAGTTGAAAAAATTGGAACGCTTGTTGAAGCTTATGCTGTGATGTTAATTGTAGCAATGTGCGTTTACATTCTGTATATAGTGCTTTCTTCAACCGCAATGATGGAGCTTCTGGCAAAAATGAGGATGCCAGTAATGCCCTACCTATCTTATTTGGTTGTTCTATTTATAATGCCACTAATTTCAATAATGTTTATGGCATTAGCTCATAACACGCATAGAAGCACACTTATGAATCTTAAGGATGTCTATAAAAAAGCGATTCTGCCGATAAGTGGCGCAGTTATCGCAGTTGTTATGCTAGCATTTATTCCGTCGTTGAATTTCATCGTTCAAAATTTAGGCTGGCCATTAATAGCAACGATAATTCTCGTTTTTGCTTCTCTTCCTTCAGCAATTCACTATTATAAAATAGCAAAGGCTAATTATATAGCTGAAAGCTCGCTTCCAAGCTTCATACGAGACGTGACAGAAGCTCGAAAAATAGGTCTTTCACCAGAGAAAAGTATAATACATGCCACTAAACGGAAGGATTATCGAAGCTTCTCTAAGTTATTGAGTACTATTCGAAGTCAAATTGAATGGGGGGTTCCATTAAGAAAGGTTTTCAGCGGAATAAAAAGGAAAATTCAAAGCTGGCCTGTTCTGGTTAACTTTTTAGTTATGATAGAAGCCGTTGAAATAGGCGGGGCGCCTTCGCAAGCTTTAGAAATTTTGTCTGAATATTGCGAAAAGGAGCGTGAAGTTGAAGTTAATAAACGTTCTCTTCTAAAGCCCTACATCATTCTTTCCGTTATTTGGAGCGTTCTTATGGCATTAACCACCACGGTTGTTGCCATAACAATATACGTACTAACACAACTCACAATTCCAAACTTGTCTCCCGAAATGCTTCAAGCTTTAGTTGATCAGATAAACGTGTTTTCAACCGGAATAATATTTCAATGCTGGATTTCAGGTTTCTTCATTGGAAAAATAAGTGAAGGAAATTTTGCGGCAGGGTTCAAATACTCTGCCTTATTAGCCGTAACAGCTTATATCTCATGGCTGCTTTCCCAAAACTTCCTATGGTCGGCATATGCCGCACCGTCATAAGGAGGAGAAACAAGATGCCAACAGTCTCGCTTGACACTTTTTTCGCTTGTTCTCTGATGATTACCGTAATTGTTGCTGCTATGGCTGCGACAGCTAAAATTTCACAGATAAACATTGCAAATTATGGAAATTTAAATGAAAAAAGTGATTATTTCGCTGAAATAGCCAAAAAAATAGTTTTAAACACTGGTCATCCACAAAATTGGGGAGCAAATCCTAATTTGACACTAGAAAGTTTAGGCTTAGCAGAATCTAATTCGCATCCTTATGCACTGGATATCGACAAAGTTTCTAGACTAAACCAGCAAAATGCCTATTCAATTCCTTACTCTGCGCTTTGGAAAGCTTTAGGCACGAATTATGCTTTTAAAATAAGGATTGGACAGTTGTTCAGCATTAATGTAACAAAAACTGGTCAAATTCAACATGAAAATCAAACAACATATTGGTTTAGTGTGAATGTGGAAAAAGCCGGAGTACCCGTAACTGCAACGATTCATTGCTATGCAATTGGAAGGAACTACATGGACAGCACGTATGCCTTTGCTCAGAATGGAGAGGCAGAATTAAATTTCACAATTCCTAACTCTTCAAACGGAACGATTTTACTTATAACCTTTGCTAGAGCATCATACAATCCAAAAGCCTTGTCCTATAATGTTTATTCCTTTTATCACCTTACGGATGAGATTGCCGCAAATGAAACGTATGTCCGATTAAGCCCACTTAATTATACCTTGTATGTTGAACCGTTTTATCAAAATGTTACATTAACGGATTGCTTCCTTTTCGCTTATGGTTACAACAATAGCCTAAACGAAATCCAAGAAAATGTCTATGATATTCCAAGGCTCCTTAACAGTGGTACGATGGTTCTGGTAGTGGGAGGCTTCAAAGACTCAACTTTCTTTATGGAATGGACTGCTTATCCGCAGATTCCGTTAGAAGTTGGAGCTAATCTTGAACAATCAGAAAATCACGTTTTTGACTACATAGTTAGCATAGAAGGTTTCTTCTATGATTTACAAGTTCTGTTTGGTGATTGAAATTGAAAATAAGAGAAAATAGAAAGGGGCAGATTCGAATAATTGAAGCGTTTTTCTCAGCCTTACTCATCATTTCCGCATTGCTATTAACTAGCTCACTAAATTACCCAAATAAAGAAGAAACCTTAGACGAATTAACCCAGATGGGGATGAATGTTCTGCTGGAACTAGACAACAACGGAACCTTAGCGGAATTCATCGACAACCAAGATTGGCTCGGAATCAAAAGAAGTCTAGAAATTCTCTTACCAAATGGCGTATGGTTTAACCTAACGGTTTTCGACAACAACATGACAGTGCTTAACCAAGATTTCAGCATAACAAATGGAAAGGCACCAAGCCAAAGAAAAGCCTCAATAGAATACCTTTGTGTAAGTAGAAAAACAACCTTTCAAGTCTATACTGTTCGACTGCAGCTAGCCAAGGTGGGATGATTATGAAAAATAAAACTTTTAGGGAAGAAAGGTCTGGGCAAATCCTTGTCATAACAGCCCTAGTAATTTCTCTACTCATAATATCAACAACTCAATATTTCTATCAGTTACAAACGGAAAACAAAGCTAATGAGAAAATACCAACGGAAATACTCTTAGCCATAAAAGTCGGTGCGTTCCGGACAGTTGAAGTGTCACTTGCCAATATTACAAACGGAGGCTCAAACACTACCCTCGAAGAAAACGTAAACAAATGGATAAAGTCCCTACGAATAAGAAACACCTATGGAATTTTAGTTGCTAACACTTCTCTTTGGAACATTCCACCATACAATTCCGGACTTCTAATAAACTGGAGCGAAAATGGATACGGAATTTCCAGCGCTTGCACAAACTTCAGCTTTAGGCTTTTAGGAACAAAATTCGACGTTCATTTTGACTTTTTTGCTAACATTACAACAACTTTACGCGTAGATGGGTATTATCAAATTCAAGGTGGAGAAAAAAATGTGGTGCTTATATGCGAGGTTTTGAACGAGGGAGATCCAGCTTTAGCCAAAGGTTTCGAAGTTAGCTATTACAATGGAACCCGCTGGATTAACGTGGAAGACTTTAGTTTAACCGATTATGGCAATGGAACCTACCGCATAACATTCAATGCAATAGTGGAGTCTAAAGACGTAAACGTAAGCGTAGGCGTTATTGATACGCGAGGAATCTATGCGCAAGCAAATAAGACATTACAAAGAAGCAGAAAAACTTAGAATAATTTTTATAAGTTATGCGATAAATTCTCTTGCTCTGGCTGGTGGAAATTTGGTTGAGGAATTAGACCAAAATAATGATAGGGAAATGCTGGCAAAGGGGTCTTTAGAAAAAATTTTGGATTTATTCTTTTTGCACATTAGAAATCTCTGGAGAGTGGACGGCCTTTACTTTTTAGGGATAGAGGAAAAATTTGGAACGGATGCGGCTACAGAAATCGATGCAAATTGTTGGAAAATTCTAGCGAAAATTGAGGCAAAGGATCTTAAAAGGACTTTAGGAATAGAGAAGGTTGAAGATGCTGAAACCTTGCTATACTTGTTGAGAAACACTAGCTGGGCACTTTACCAAACAAAAAAGGGAGTAGAAATAGACGATTCAAAGAAAATTGGAACTTTTCGTGTAATAAGCTGCCGTGTTCAAGAAGCCAGACAAAGGAAAGGATTGCCCATCTTCCCATGTAAGAAAGTTAGGTTTGGCTATCTGAAAAGTTTCGCAGAAGAACTAAACCCAAATTTCGAAGTAATCTGTAAATCATGCCCACCAGACCCGAAGCCACCAGATTATTGGTGTGAATGGGAATTCAAACTAAAACCAAAAGGTTAGATAATTAATACACCGCTT
>JAOZNA010000074.1 GCA_029934005.1 Candidatus Bathyarchaeota archaeon | reverse complement strand
TCGAGTAAGAAGCACATGAGGAGTTTTCCGGCTAGGGATGGAATGAAAATTTTAATGAAGCTGTAATGGAGAACTCCAAGCGGAATGAATAGTAAATCGTCTGGTAGAGGGGTTAAAGCGAAAAGGAACACTGCTATTGCTCCGTACTTGTTGAAGATTTTTAAGAAAAAACTCATTTTTCTTCGTCTTTCACTGCTTATTAGTTTCCCACCATAATAACCTAAAGCATAACCTGAAAGTTCACCTATTGCTGAGCCTAAACCGCCAGCAACGGTTAGAATTAAGGGATCCATTCCTGAAAAACCTAAATTTAAAATAATTATTGTATATGGGATTGGAAAAATGATTGATAATGAACCGATAAAACTTACGAAGAAAACTCCTAAGAACTGGTATTGAATAGCTATATTTAGCAGCCATTCTTCAAGTTGCAAGCAGTTCCTTCCATCTACTCATTAATTCCACTAATTTGTTTTAGACTGATTTAACTCTAATCGTTCTCGACGGTGTGACTATCAAGTCTACTTTCTCATCATGCGGTTCATTCGGAACATAGTCAACAACTTGCACATCATGAACTGTAGTTACAACCAAAACTTTCCCGAAGTTTTCCCTTATCATTTTTAGTTCTCTGTCGCCATATCCTCCGCCCTTTCCAAGTCTATGCCCTTGAAGGTCTACGGCAACGCTTCCAGCGATAACTAAATCTGGTTTTGGAATGCTTGTGGTTTTTTCTCCATAGGTGAAGGCTCCACGTATTGTAGCGGCAAACCTTTCTTTTCCTAAAACTTTCTCGGGTCTTATAATGATAAATCCATGTTTCAGTCTTGGAGAAGCCATTATCACGGTTTTTCCTTCTTTTAAAGCGTTTTCTCTAACCTTTTTCTGTGGAGAATCTGGATTTGCAAATATTATTCTCGCTTTCTTCCATTCCTCAAGTTTTTTAAGGTTTTCAGCAGCTTTTTCTGCTCCGTAAAAGTTCGGTATTCTACCATAACATGGAAGAGGGAACTTAGCTATTCCCTTTTCTTGCATTTGTCTCCAAATTTCTTCTCTAAGCCTCTTTTTCTCCTCTTTCACATCCAATCTAATTCACAAACAATAAAAAGGTGAGAGTTAGATTAAGCCTACTGCTTTTCCGCCTTTCTTGAAAGCTTCTATTGCCTTGTCCAAATGTTCCCTTGTATGTTTCGCACATAGTTGCACTCTAATTCTAGCTTTTTCCCTAGGCACCATTGGATAGACTATTGGAAGAACGAATATGCCTTCTTGCCAAACGTAGTTAGCAAGGTCCCTAGCTGTTTTACTCCTTCCACACATTATTGGAACTATAGGCGTTTCGGTATTCCCAGTGTCAAATCCCAAAGCCTGCATTTCCTCCATGAAGTAGCGTCTGTTTTCCCAAACCATATCCACAAGCTGCGGATTAGACTCCAAAACCTCAATCGCAGCCTTACATGCAGCCGCAACTCCGGGAGGCATAGCTCCGCTTAAAAGCCAGGTTCTCGCCTTATTATATGCAAAGTTTCGTAAGTCTTCGCTTCCAGTTATATGTCCACCTATAACTCCAAAAGCCTTAGAGAAAGTACCCATCTCTATATGAACTTGATCTCTAGTCAACCGGAAGTGACTTACTATCCCTCTTCCACCTTCGCCGAGAACTCCTTCTCCATGGGCATCGTCAACGTAGACCCCTGCGCCATGCTCCTCGGCAAGCTTCGCAATTTCAGGTAAAGGCGCTAAGTCGCCGTCCATGCTGAATACTCCGTCTGTAATTATCCATATGCGCCTATAAGGCGGATCATGCTTCTCCGCTTCGTTAAGAACTCGTTCAAGATCAGCCATGTCCTTATGCTTGTAAATTGCTCTATCGGCATGGCTTAATCTAATTCCATCAATTATTGAACCATGGTTTAATTCGTCTGAAACGAATAGGTCTCCTCTATCGGCTAGCTGCGGGATTAACCCCTCATTCGCCATGAAGCCCGTCTGGAAAGTTAGCGAGGCAGGTGCACGTTTGAATCTTGCAAGTGTCCTGTCAAGTTCCTCGTGAATATCCATGTTTCCTGCAATTGAACGGTCACTTCCAGCTCCAGCTCCATATTTTTCGGTTGCTTCAATCATAGCCTTAACAACTTTCGGATGGGTTGCCAAGTTCAGGTAGTTGTTTGCGCACATCATGATTACTTCTCTTCCATCAACTCTGCAGACTGGCTCGCATGCAGACTCTAGAATTCTGAGTTCCCAGTTTAAACCTTCACGAACAAGTCTTTCGTATTCTTCTCGGAAGAAAGCTGTTGGGTTCCTTTTAGTTGCTGCCAACTTAATACACCTCAACAATCTTGTTAATTACTTACACTTTTCTAAATATTTTAGCATTAACACTACTTAAGCTTGCCACCGAAAGAGATGGTAGGGCTAATAAATTAAGCTCATTAACCACAGTTACAATTATTTATGTAACTTACCATTTTGGCTCCAAAACTACTTTTCCAGCCTTCTTTTCATGAATCGCCTTCATACCTTCTTCTATATCCTTTATTGGAAACCTATGAGTTATTATTTTACTAATTTTCTCTCTAAATTCACTTCTGGAAAGTAAGCCTTTCACTTGATACCATGTTTGAAACATCCTTCGCCCTGTTATTCCATAAACTACAGCCGATTTAAACACAATAGCATTGTTAAAATCTAATTCAACCGGTCTGTTAAAGAGTCCGAGAAGTGAAACTCTTCCGCCTGGAGTGAGAATTTTAAAAGCTTGCTTAAGTGCTGAAGCTGCACCAGACATTTCTAAAACAACATCCACACCCTGTCCATTGGTCTCGTCTAGGATTATATCCACAATTTTTTCTCCATGCTCAGCTGCACTTAAAACCATATCGGCGCCCATTTCCTTAGCAAGCTCCATACGCACAAGATTTCTTCCACCAGCGGTTGCAAAAACCTTCGCTGCACCTAACGCCTTTAAAACGGCTATTGCCATTAACCCTATTGGACCGCAGCCTAAAACCGCAACGGTTTTTCCAGCAATATCTTCCACGCGATCTTTTGGTATGACTGATTGTACAGCATTTCCGAGAGGTTCTTGTATTGAGGCAATTGCTGGGTCTAGATGCGGATCATTCTTCCAAGCGTTGCGTTCTGGTAAAGCAACATACTCTGCGAAGGCTCCGTTTCTATCTACGCCGAGAATTTCCATGTTCTGGCAAACATGCATTCTATCAGTTTGGCATTGATAGCATGTTCCATCCACGATATGGGTTTCAGCTGAAACAAAATCGCCTACATTAACATTTGTTACATTTTTTCCAATTTCTACAACTTCTCCTGCAAATTCATGACCAAAAATTAATGGAATTTTCTTTATTCTGGTTTGAGCCCATTCGTTCCATTCCCAGATGTGAACGTCTGTCCCGCAAATTGAAGCCATATTCACTTTTACAAGAACTTCATCATCCTTAATTTTTGGAATTTCAACACGGTCAATTTTGAGCCCAGGAGCCCTCTCCGATTTTAAAACTGCATACATGCTCAATGAAATTCACCGCAAGTCTGAGAAAGCTAAATGATTAGGCTTACACATATTAAGGTTTACTACTGAACCAAACGTAGGCGAGGAATCCACATTGAAGATAGCGTTTATCGTAAATCCAATCGCTGGAATGGGAGGGAGAGTAGGCCTTAAAGGCACAGATGGAGTACTAGAGAAAGCAATAGAACTAGGTGCAAAACCAGTAGCGCCAGAAAGAGCCACAGAGTTCCTCAAAGAGTTAAAAGAAAGCGAAGTTATGGATAAAATTAAGATTTTCACATGTCCCGGTCAGATGGGAGAAGAAGAAGCAAAGAAGGTTGGAATAACCATCGAAATATTTCCAATGGAAAAGAGGGAGATAACAACGGCTGAAGATACTAAACAAGCGGTCAAGTTGGCTATTGAAAGCCCGTATAATGTCGATTTAATAGTTTTTGTCGGAGGAGACGGAACAGCAAGAGACATACTTGATGCATTAAAAGAAAAGGAATGCGAAATTCCAGTTTTAGGCGTACCAGCTGGAGTAAAAATGTACAGCGGAATATTCGCAGTTAATCCAGCAGAAGCAGTTGAAGTTCTTGAAGCATACATAAATGGAGAAGCTGAAATAACCGAATTTGAAATCATGGATGCTGATGAAACAGCCATAAGAAGCGATAGATTTGCGATACGCCTTTACGGATACTTAAAAGGTCCATACTTACCCATGCGAATCCAAGGAACAAAGCAAGTTAGTCCAGAGACAGCGGATGAAAAGGAGAATCAGCGGGCAATAGCAAAATTCGTAATCGAAAATATCAAACCAGACGCCGCCTACATCCTTGGACCCGGAACCACCGTTAAGACCCTAGCCGACATGCTCGGAATAAAAAAGACGGTTTTAGGTGTAGACCTATACCAAAAGGGGAAAGTAATAAACGACGTAAACGAGAAAACTCTCATAGAAAATATTGAAGACTGGAAAAACACATGGATAATTGTTTCTCCAATTGGTGGGCAAGGCATGATTTTTGGACGTGGAAACCAGCAGATAAGCCCAGAAATAATAAAGCGGGTTGGAAAAGAACACATAATTGTACTTGCGACGAAAAGTAAAATTCAAAGAATTGAAGGAGGACTCCTAAGAGTCGACACAGGCGACGCGGAAATTGACGAAATGCTTAGAGGCTACATAAAAGTGATAACAGACTATAGAGAATGGAGGCTCCTACCAGTAAAATAGGTGTTTATGCGCCGAATTTTCTCATTTTCCCAAGCATGTTGGCAATTGTATGCATTAGATCTCTACCTCGTATCCTTCCCAAACCGCCGCGAGCACATGAACGTTCAGAATATTCTTCAACATCGTCTGTTCTAACGTAGGGACCCCACAAGGCGACTGGAACAGGATCGCCAGTATGCTCCTTCAAGACAGAAGAAGTAGTATGGTCTGCGGTAACGGCAATGTAAGTTTCTTCTTCATTTACATTATCAATTAGGTATCCGACCATTCTGTCAACTTTCTCTATCATCTCAATCTTCTTTTCAATTTTTGCGTCATGACTTGCAAGATCCGTTGCTTTTACATGTATTAGGACGAAATCTTCGTTTTCTAATGCTTCGAGGGCTGTTTTAGCCTTGGATATTACATCTGTATCATAGCCTCCAGTTGCCCCTGGTGCATCTAATATTCGCATTCCCGCAACCTTGCATACTCCTCTGACGAGGGGCATGACGGCGACGGCTGCGGCTCTAAGTCCAAACTTTAACGGGAAAGGATTAATTTTTGGAAGGACACCAGCGCCTCTGCAAAGAATTATGTTGGCTGGAGGCAGTCCCTTTTTGACTCTTTCCTCATTAACTGGATGGTTCTTCAGCACTTCATGGAACTTTTCAAGAACTTCATTAACTATTCTCGCTGTTTTATCGGCTTCTGGCGTATGCTTAAGCGAATGAACCCTTAAAACCTTTTTTCCAACTCCATGGGGATCTGAGTCAGAAACCATCATTGAAAGACTTGGTGCTCGGATGCGGAGAATAGCACGGTGCTGAACAGTATTTCTGAACGTAATTTCCGCTTCTGGATGATCATGCAAATAAATTTTTTCTAAATCTTTAGCGAGTTTTGAAGCATCTTCAGTACTTATTCTTCCTGCTCTTCGGTCTATAACCGTTAAGTTATCGTCTACGGTTGCAAAGTTGCATCTAAAGCAAATGTCGCCGGGTAAAACTTCAATTCCGAAGCCTATGGCCTCTAAGGCTCCTCTACCAGTATAAACCTTTTTCGCATTATAGCCTAGAATGGCTAGGTGTGCAACGTCGCTTCCTGGCGGGATCCCGGGCGCTAATGGATCCATTATTCCGCATATACCATGTTTTGCAAGAAAGTCTAGGTTTGGCTTTTCTGCGGCTTCAAGCGGAGTTTTTCCATTAAGCTGCTTTAATGGCCAATCACCCATTCCATCGGCAATTACAAGTATCGCCTTCATGTCGTACTATCTCATTTAGGCTGTTCAAATTATAATCTAGTTACTGTTGTTCCTTAAAAGTGATTTGAATAGTGAATATAGGGGTAGAGTATGGAAGAGCGGTTAGTAGGCTTTTGCGAAGTAGACCACTTCCTTTGCCTTTTTTCCGCAGTAAATGCAGTTTGAGAATGGTTCTTCTTTATTGAATGGGATTATTCTTATTGTGGCTCCGGTTTCTTCCTTGATTTCTTCTTCGCATTCAGGGCTTAGACACCAACATGCCCTTATAAAGCCGCCTTTTTCTTTCAAAACTTTCTTGAATTTTTCGTAAGTTTTGACCGTGGTTATGTGTTCTTCTAGGAATTTTTTGGCTCTATTATAGAGGTTGCTTTGTATTTCCTCAAGAAGTTTTTTGGCTGCTTCTACGGCTTCCTCTTCTTTAACAGTTACTCTTTCGAATGTGTCACGTCTTGCAAATGTTACTTGGTTCTTCTCCACATCTCTTGGTCCAACTTCAACTCTTAACGG
>JAOZNA010000017.1 GCA_029934005.1 Candidatus Bathyarchaeota archaeon | reverse complement strand
AAGAAAAACTTCCAAAAACAGCAAAGAAAATTCTAGAAGAACTGAAAGAAACAAGAAAAAGGGAAAAACAACTACTTAAAGAACTTGCAGAAAAAGAAACTGGCATGTTTGCAGTAGCTGAAGAAACAATTAAGGTTGAAGGCATAAAATTGTTCAAGAGAAGGTTTAGAGACATAAACATTGAAAGAATGATTCAAACAGCAAGCCAAACGATAAAAAAGGAACCAAACGCAGTTACATTATTCTATGCCTCAGATGAGAAAACAGCCAGAATAGTTGTGATGGCTGGAAAAGAAGCAATAGAAAAGGGAGTTAACGCTGGAGAAATCGCAAAAGTTGCAGCTTCCATAATTGGTGGCGGTGGAGGAGGAAGACTAGACTTCGCACAGGGAGGAGGAACAAAACCAGAAAACTTAGAAAACGCAATAAAAGAAGCCGAGAAAATCCTAAAGAAACAACTCAAAGCCTAGATTATTTACTCATGAACAATAACCTTTTAATGCGAGTTTTACGCTTTATTGGTTTGGTGCCCCAAAATGAGGGATCGTTTCCTCCCGACTAAATAACAAAACTTTTAATAAGCAAGTGGCTAGTCCAGAAACTTTTATGGAGTTCTTGAAGAGAATCGAGGAAAAATGGCAAAAAGCATGGGAACAAAACCACATTTTTGAAGCTGACCCAGATCCAGCAAAGCCAAAAATTTTCGTAACTTTCCCATACCCATACATGAACGGACCATTACATCTTGGGCATGGCTTTACAGCTACACGCGTAGATGTCTACGCAAGATTCAAACGCATGCAAGGCTACAACGTGCTCTTCCCATGGGCATGGCACTGGACTGGAGGCCCACTAGCCGGAGCAAGCCAGAGGGTGAAGCAAGGAGACCAAGAATTCATCAAAGCATTAATGGAAATCGACGGCGTTCCAAAAGAGGAAATCGAAAAGTTTGTGGACCCCATTTACATGGCAACCTACTACACGCAGGAAGGAAAAATCGCAGCCAAGAAAATGGGCTTCTCCATAGACTGGCGAAGAGAATTCCACACCACAAGCCCAACCTACAACAAATTCATTGAATGGCAATACCAGCGACTACGCGAGCTAGGCTACGTAACTAAAGGAACGCATCCAGTCGTTTGGTGTCCGTCATGCCAAAGCCCAACTGGTGACGCTGACCGCCAAGAAGGAGAAGGAGTATCTCCAGAAGAATATACTCTAATTAAGTTTCCATTTGAAAACGCCTACCTAACAGCAGCAACATTCCGTCCAGAAACAATTTACGGAGTAACAAACCTTTGGATTCATCCAGAAGCTACCTACGTGAAGGCAGAAGTTAACGGCGAAAAATGGATAATAAGCAAAATTGCAGCGGAAAAACTGAAAAATCAAGCAAGAAAAATTAAAATAATCTCTGAATTTAAAGGAAAAGAAATTATCGGGAGAAAATGTCTAAACCCAGTTAATAATCAAGAATTACTAATCTTGCCTGGATGGTTTGTTGATCCAGCGCATGCGACAGGAGTAGTTTACAGCGTTCCAGCCCACGCACCATTCGACTGGCTAGCTCTAAAAGACTTAAAGGAAAAACCAGAAATTCTAAAGGAGTTTAACATAAACCCAGCAGAAGTTGAAGCAATGAAGCCAATTTCAATGATTAAAGTTGAGGAATTCGGCGAATATCCAGCAATAGAAATCGCTGAAAAACTTGGAGCAAAAAATCAATACGATCCGAAAGCTGAAGAAGCAACGAAAATTCTGTATAAAAAAGAGTTCCACAGTGGTGTGCTTAAAGAAATCTGCGGAGAATATTCAGGCAAACTTGTGAGAGAAGTGAAGGAAAAATTGATTCAAGACTTCAAAATGAAAGGCATAGCTGACACCATGTACGATTTACCTCAACGCGTAGTCTGCAGATGCCTAACAGAATGCACAGTAAAAATACTTGAAGACCAATGGTTCCTAAAATACTCAGACCCAGAATGGAAACAAAAAGCCAAAGAAGCACTAAACAAAATGAACATTTACCCAGAAACAGCCAAACAATGGTTCCTAGACGTAATAGACTGGCTGAAAGAATGGGCATGCGCAAGAAAAACAGGCTTAGGAACTCCTTTACCATGGGATAAAGAATGGATAGTTGAAACCTTAAGTGACTCAACAGTTTACATGGCGTTCTACACAATAAACAAACACATTAAACAATACGGAATTAAACCAGAACAACTAATTCCGCAAGTTTTCGACTACATATTCTACGAAAAAGGAAGCAAGGAAGAAATAGCTGAAAAAACAAGAATTAAACCGGAAATACTAGAGAAAATGCGAAACGAATTCTCATACTGGTATCCAGTTGACATGCGCAACTCAGCAAAAGAACTCGTCCCAAACCACCTAACCTTCTTCATATTCCACCACGTTGCTCTATTCCCACCACAGCATTGGCCAAAGGCAATAGGCGTAAACGGAATGCTAATGATTGAAGGCAGAAAAATGTCCAAGTCAAAAGGCAACTTCATAACTTTAAAAAATGCAGTTGAAGAGTACGGTGCAGACACCACGCGAATGGCTTTATTGCTTGGCGCTGAAGGAATGGACGATCCAGACTGGAGAAAAGAAAACCTTACAGACTTGAGAAAAAAGCTTGAGGCATTCTATCGATTTGCATGTAACATAATTGAAAACGCAAAGGAAGAGGAAGAAACAATTCTGGAAAGATGGCTGATAAGTCAGCTTCAACACAGAATAAGAAAGGTTACCGAATGCATAGAAAACCTAAAGACAAGAACAGCCTTAGACACCGCTTTCTTTGAAGTCTGGAACGACTTCAGATGGTACATAAGAAGGAAAGGAAAACCTACAAACAAAACATTATTTGAAGCTCTAAAGACATGGATAAAACTACTATCACCTTTTGCACCGCATATATGCGAAGAAATATGGGAAAAAATGAATGGAAGAGAATTTATATCAACAGCCAAATGGCCAGAATTCCAAGAGAACAAAATAGATGTAAAGGCTGAAGAGGCCGAGAAACTGGTAAAAAACGTCCTAGAAGACACCTTAAACATCATAAAAGCCACAAAGATAAAGCCACAGAAAATATGCTATTACACTGCAGCAGACTGGAAATGGGAAATATACCTAAAGATGGTTAAACAAGCCACGGAAGGAGTGCTCGTTCCAAGTCAAGTTATCAAAGAATATGCGGCAAAGAAGGAATTTAAAGAAAAAATAAAAGAAATTGCAAAATTTGTTTCGAAAATAACAGAGGAAATCAATAAGATGCCGCAGAATGTCAAACAGAGAATAATTAAAGCAGAAAAAATCGACGAGGAAAAAATATTAAAGGATGCCAAAAGCTTCTTTGAAAAAGAGTTTAAAGCTGAGGTTCAAGTGTGGAGCGAAGAGGAAAAGGAGATTTATGATCCCAAAAATAGAGCTAGATTGGCTGAACCATACAGACCAGCAATCTACATAGAATAAGCCTGTAAAAATAGGGAAAATTAGAGCATAACAAAACGTTTGAAGGTATTGAGAGTCTGAGAGTTAAGCTTCACATGGTAGTTCTTTCTTCCTCTTGAACTAGTAGTCACATAAAAATCTTCATCCCTTTTTAGGTTCGTACCGTAGAACAATGCTAAAATTGTTCGACTAATATTCACACTCGTAAGCTTCTCACTCTTCACTTTGTCCTCAATTTCCTCTTGCAGTCTCCGCGGGTTAATAGTATAGATAATTTCTGAGCCCCCAGCCCGTAAATAATGGTGCTCCATTTCAAGAAGAATATACTTTATCACGTCATAATATGGCGTTCTTTTTTCTTTAATGAGATTGACATAGTTACAAATAGGATTCGGAATCTCTGGCTCGGAAGGGGGACGAGAAATCTTAGACAAAGTGCATCCCCCATACTATTACTTAGATGGAATTATGATTTAAGCTTTTGGAAAAAGTTCTCTATAAATAAGCATCACCTCATCGAGAACAATTAATGTATTTATATTTCCCTAGTACAATCTTCTTAGGAAAAGAGGGCCCGTGGCGCAGCCTGGATAGCGCGTCGGCCTTCTATCCTTGATGGAGGAAAGCCGGAGATCCGGGGTTCAAATCCCCGCGGGCCCGCCAAGAACTATGTATTTCTCTGATTTTCGTTAAGTTTTGGTACAGCAACGATTAGTATTACATATTCCTTTTCAATCGGATTGAACGTGTCTAGAATGTCTCCTCTGGCAATTTCTCTAAGTTTACTTAGTAATTGCACATATCTTTCTTTGGTACAGAATATTATTTTTGATTCGATGTTATCTTCTTCTTTCATTTTGTTAATGATTTTTTGGTCTATTTTCTCTATTCTTTTGATGGAGCTTGCGAGTATTGATTGGATAACTGTAAGGAATGCTATGAGCATTTTCCTAAATTCTTCTGGGCTTAGTTCTTTCTCTTTAACAACAAGTTTTTCTATTGACCGCATGAGTTTTTCTTTAAAATCGCTGCGTATTGAATAGTACTTTTCTAGGTAGTTTCCTTTTATAACAACGCGAGGTTTTGAGATTAATCCTGCTTTTCTCAAAAGTTTTAGGTGGTAGTAGACTACGTCGACGTCTTCTCCTAGATTTTTGGAAATCTCAGTTGCTGTTGATTCCGGTTTTTTGGCTAATTGAAAGAATATTGAGGCTCTAGTAGGGTTCTTTAAAGTATCTATCAAGGTTTCTACGAAATTTTCTTTTTGTTCTCTCATTCAGTGTTCCCGTAATGTTTATATATTCGTTGATAATAAATCATGTGGTCATACTAAACATTTAGTATGCCCTATTAAATTAGGATAAATCAAAATGAACAAGAGAAGACTCGGGAAATCAGATTTATACGTGTACCCTGTGGGACTTGGATGTAGAACCTTAGGATATAAAGCGAAAACGGAACAAGAAGCAATTGAAATAGTGCAAGAAGCTGTAAAAAGCGGGATAAATTTCATTGATACAGCAAATATTTATAGAAAGGGGCTTAGTGAAGAAATTATCGGAAAAGCCGTACAGCATATGAGGAAAAAGGTGATTTTGGCAACGAAAGGAGGCATAGTTACAACCTCAGATGGCTTGGCAACTCAAGATTTAAGACCAAAAAGCGTAAGGAAAGCTGTAAAAGAAAGCCTAAAAAGACTGCAAACTGACTATATCGACCTTTACCAGATACATTATCCAGACCCAACAACACCTTTTAAAGAAACAATAAGGGTGCTTATGGAATTCTTAGAAACTGGAACCATAAGATATGTTGGGTTGTCAAATTTTTCACCTAAAGAACTAGAAGAATGGTGTGAATTAATGGAAGTTCCAAGCATTCAAACACCCTACAACTTTCTTCAACAGAAACTATACAGAAAGCTACTGCCAATTTGTGAAAAAAGAAAAATTAGCCTAATAATTTATACTCCACTTCTCATGGGTTTATTAGCAGGAAAGATAACTAAAAACACAACTTTCACTAAAAATGATGAACGTTCAATAATACCGCCCAATATAATAGAAGCTTGCATAAAAATAACAGATCAAATGAGGCAAATTGCTGAAAAACACGGAAAAACCGTGGCTCAACTTGTTTTGAACTACATTGCCAACCTACCAAATGTAGGGTGTGTTCTTGTCGGTGCAAGTAGTGTAGATCAAGTGAAGGAAAATGTGGAAGCCGTAAGGTGGAAAATGCCAAGGGAGGACATAACATTAATCGAGAAAATTATAGAGAGCGTTAAAGTTAGTTTAGATGAACAGTTCTTTATTCAGAAAGTTAAGAAAGTTTTTTCCAGATACGATGGCAAAAGAGTGGCGATACTTGAAATGGGAATGAAGTTTATTGTTCCTTTGAGTGTGGAGGCTGGAGATAAAATTAAAATCAGCTGGAATGGAGAATACCTCGGAACCGTAGATTAATAAACTTCTCCTATTTTATTGTTCTAACTATAACTACTAAATGGCTCCTCTGAGTGAGTGGGTGCGATAAGCGATGCGTGATAAACTTTCCTTGGATGATACCAATTGGCTTTGTCTTTCAAGGCATTATTTAACTAAAAAGGCTAAAAATGCAGATTTATTGAAGGTTGTTCATGATATATGTGGGCTTAATGCTCAAGGGGCCTTGACGGTTAATCTTTCTTTATGGAATAGGATTGAGAATTTTGATAGAAATAGGCTTGAAGAAGCGCTTTATGAGAAGAAAACTCTTGTTAAAACATGGTGTATGCGTGGGACGGTTCATGTGATTCCGTCAGAGGATTTTCCAGTATACGCCCAAGCTTTAAAGGAAAGATTAAGGATAAAATGGGAAAATTTTTTGAAAAGAAGAGGAATTTCTATCTCTAAGAGAAAAAGAAAGGAAATTAAGGATGAGATTTTAAATCTTCTTTCGGGAAAAACGTTAACACGTAATGAGATATGTAGAGCTTTGGGTTTAGAAGCAAGGGAGGAGAAAATTCTTGTTTCCCGTTTGTTGAGGGAATTAAGCTATGAAGGTTTGGTTTGTCATGCGAAGCCTTTGGGTCCTTGGTATCACTTTAGGGAATACCGATTTGCGAGAGTTGATAATTGGCTTCCTAAACTCGACATAGATGCTGTAAATCCTCAGGATGCCAAAAGAAAGCTTTTGTTATGGTATTTTTCTTCTTATGGACCTGCTTCTCCGCAAGATTTTGCCTATTGGACTGACTTACCAGTTAAAGAGGTAAAAATGATCTTTGATTTGGTAAAAGATTCATTGGTTCAAGTTGAAATTGAAGGTTTAAAGGGTGATTTTTGGCTTTCTGAAGAAAGCTTAAGAATCTTAGAAAATAAGCCGCTAAGCTATTTTTCGGTTTGTTTATTGCCTCCTTTTGATCCGTTAATTATGGGGCATAAGGAAAAAAGCAGAATAATGGATTTGGCGTATAAGAAAGAGGTTTTCTTGCCTTTGGCTGATGTCGCCGCTACAGTTATGGTTAACGGGTTTGTGGTTGGAACGTGGAAGTTTAGGAGGAGAATGAAGAATCCAATTATCGAAGTTAGACTTTTTAGGAGATTAGAGGAGAAGGTGATGGATGCCATAAATTTGGAGATAGAGCAAATTATTGGTTTTTTGGAAGTGGAAAATGTTGAGGTCAAAATTGATGTTTTACATAGTTGACTTTAAAAGAATGATAAATCTTTTATTTTTCTCGTAAACTTTTTGAAGCGGAAGCTTTGTTATTTGGTTGATGGTTGGTAAATTGAAAATTTCAATGAATCCTTTCGGTGAATTTCGTTTAGAATGTAAAAGAATTTTAGAAAATGTCTTGAAAAAACTTTTTCCTAAAGTTTTATTGCCTAAGGTTGTTTTGGAAATTCCTCCATTCCCGAAGTTTGGTGAGCTTTCGTCCTCGATTTGTTTTGAGCTTTCTAAAAAGTTAAAGGCTAATCCATTAGACTTGGCGGATGAAATTCTGAAAAATATAGATTTTTCTGAGACTTTGTTGATAGATAAAATCGAGGTTGCTGGCGCTGGATACATCAATTTTTATGTTAGCTTGCCGAAATTTTCAGCTTTAACCCTTGAGTCAGCTAGAAATCTTGATAAAGAATACGGATTTTTGAAGGTTAAAGAACCGAAAAAAGTTATTGTTGAACATACAAGCGTTAATCCTGCGCATCCAATTCATATTGGACAGGCAAGAAACCCAATTTTAGGAGATTCATTGGCAAGATTGTTGAAGACTAGGGGGCATGAGGTTTTTAGGCATTATTATGTGGATGATGTTGGAAGGCAAACAGCCATCATGGCTTATGGTTATGAAAAGCTTGGGATGCCGGAGCCGAAGGGAAAAATCGACCATTTTATGGGAGCAATATACACGATTACTAACTGTATAGTTGAAATTCAAAGGTTGAAAAAGGAGGTTAAAAGGGCAAAGGAAACTGAGAGAGTTGAAGATGTTAGAAAGCTTCAGCGTCAGCTGGATGAGTGGGTGGCAATAGCTGTAGAACTCAAAGAGAAGTATCCGGAACTTTTTGATAGGCTCCTTGAAGAGATTGCTAAAAGTGCTGATCCAGAAGCTGAAATTAATGGTTTGAATAAAGCTTACGAAACTGGTGATGAGAAAGCGAAGAAGCTTGTAAGAAGGGTTTGTGAACTTTGTCTTGAAGGAATTAGGCAAACTTTGGAACGTGCTGGAATATTTTTTGATTCTTGGGACTGGGAAAGCGATTTCACTTGGTCAAGTCAAGTGAATGATGTTGTTAAACGTCTTGAAAGGACACCTTACGTTTTCTATAAGGGTGGAGTTTTGGAGTTTGACGCTGAAAAAGTGGCGGTAGACCTTGATTTGAAGAGGGTTTTTGGACTTAGGGAAGATTATGAGATTCCGTCCCTTACCCTTATTAGAGCTGATGGAACAACTCTTTATACAACTCGTGACATTGCATATAGTATTTGGAAGTTTAAGCGCGCTCAATGGGTTATAAACGTTGTTGGGATGGAGCAATCGCTTCCTCAACTTCAGCTTAGGCTGGCTCTATGCGCTTTAGGCTTTGTTGAATACGCCAAAAACTTAACTCATTTCGCCTATAACCTCGTAACTTTGCCTGGTTATAAAATATCGGCTAGACGTGGACGTTACATAACATTTGACGAGGTTTTGGACGAAGCTGAGAAAAGGGCTTACAAAGAAGTTTCGGAGAAATCTCCACACTTGTCGGAAGAAGAGAAAAGAAAAATTTCCAAGATTGTTGGAATAGGCGCTGTCAAATATGCCCTAGTTGGAGTTGATCCGGCAAAACCAGTCGTGTTTACTTGGGATAGAGTTGTAAGCTTTGAAAAGAACAGCGCGCCTTACATACAGTACACACATGCTCGTGCATGCAGCATACTCAGAAAAGCTTCCAGAAAGGAGATAAAACCCAACTACGGCTTGCTTTCCAGTCAGTTGGAAAAAAATATAGTTCTAACAATTGCGAGGTTCCCTGAAATATTCGTTGAGGCTGCTGACAATTTAAAGCCAGACCTCATAGCAGAATACGCCAATACCCTAGCAGACAAATTCAACAGTTTTTACAACGCCTTACCAGTCATAAAGGCTAAACCACAAGAACTTGCCGACGCAAGACTTGCCTTAACCGATGCAACGAGAATAGTTTTAAGAAACGCCCTAAAACTCATCGGAATAGAAGCGCCAGAACGTATGTAAGCTGAATGGTGGGCCCGGCCGGACTTGAACCGGCGACCTTCGCCGCGTGAGGGCGACGTCCTACCAAACTAGACTACGGACCCGAGCCGAGCCCATATTGCCTATTTCAGTATTTATCCCTTGGAGTCTGGTGATATATATTTTTAGTGCGTTTTCGCATATTTTTGAGATGTTTAGTCCGAGTTCTTTGGCTTGTTTGAGGATTTGTTTGTCTACGTAGATACTTGTTAAGGTTTTCATGTTATCACAGTCCTATATAGTTTTATATAGAGAGTTATATTTCTCTAATATGAAATATTCTATTGGATAAGTATGGCTAAGCTTAATAGCTGGGAAGAAATCAACAAAGCACTTTTCCGCCGTCATCTACCCAAAGTTATTTCGTTTAGAGAAATGTTCGTTTTCAGAAAGATGGAACAAGTTTTTTCAGGAAAAGACAAAGATGGTGAGGTTCATCAATGTTCTTGCGGTGATATTTTCTACATAAAGAAATCAATTAAGAATAAGGTTCCTAAAGATTGGCTTGGAAACCCTTTATGTCCAAAGTGTGCAAATGCCCCTGAGGCATATGAAGACAGACAATGGCGTATAAAATTAAATAGATTTGCGAAGATAACGGAAGCTTTGCGTCGTTTTGAAGAAAGTGAGCCATCTGAAAAATTGGCTAGGCTGAAAGAATTGAAAAAGCTTACTCATGGACTTTTCGAATTTAGCGACACAATTGAAATGTATGTAGGATATTACAGATTAATGAGAGAATTAATACCAGAAGATGAAGTTATCCCAAATTTGAAAGCGGAATGGAAAGCGCTGATAGATTTCCTATTTGAAAAAGCTAAAACTGATAATCTCGAAGAATTTATTAAATTTATTTTTTCAGCAGATTCCTCTCAGATAAGACAAATAGAAGATACTATTAGAGAAACTCAAATGGCTATTGTTCGCATGGAAAAAGACTATTATCTGTCTAAAATTTCCGATTACCCAGCCTTATTGCTTCCATTAACAAGGGAAGATATAGAAAATAGCAGAATACGCTTTTCATTACTTTTATATTGCCACTTAATTGAGCTTGACCCTCTCTATGACCTTACTATGAACTTAATAAGAGTGTCCACAGGGAAGAAATTCAAAAAGAAACCTTTTTCATGTTCGATAAAATACCCTAAACAAAAGATACAAGAGATAGAAAACGAAAATCTGCAAATAGGTGCCATATTTAAAGAGTTTTGGGTTAAAGAGGTAAGAAATGCGTTTGCGCATTCTAAATATAAAATTGAAAATGGGTTATTTATTAAGACAGATGAGGATTTTAAGATGCCATTAGGTGATCTTCAAAGGAAGATAGACCTTCTCGCTGGCTACTGGCGCTACCTTATTAGTAAAATAGCCGAAGAACAAATTTCCGCTTACGAAAAGAAAGTTATTCGTACCAAGAACGGAGTTACAATAAGCTTCTCTGGTGAAACATTACCTTCTGATATAGAATAGCAAAATATTGTTTCTCTAAGCTTTTGAAAATGAAAAAGATGCAATAATTATTTTACGTAAAAAGAAAGTTGCATTTCATCGTCTAAAACTGTGATAAAGAAAAATTGGGAACGATTGAAGTTAAAATTGCGTTTGATTATGCATATGGAATTTCAAGCGAGGAACTCATGCAGAAGTATCAGCTTGGATCCAGAATGCAGGCTGTAAGATTGATTCGCAAGGGAATCCGTATACTGGAGCAAATGCTCCGTAACGTTGTAACATCCGAGTGGAAAGAGGATAATTTGGAATAAATTTTGTTACAAGAAACCAATTTTTAACTTAAAATAATGTTGAAAGCCTTCGCCTATGAGAGGCGATGGTTGTGCGTCTCAACACAATTTTATTTCCACTTGTTCTTCTATCAAATTCAACACTCGGAGAATAAAAAGAAGGTGAAAGTCAATGTTCTCCTTTTTCTGTTTCTTTTAGAGGCGTTTGCTTTTTCAAGTATTTACAGAATTCCCATCTCGCTATAGCAACCTCTACTTTGGCGTTGTAGATGTCTCTTATAATCCGCCTCTTGACTGATTTGTTTCATTTTCATTCCTATCACCTTGAGATGGGTAGATCCTCAATCATTTTATTAATTTCCTCATTCTTTAATCTTGCTAATTCTATTTTCTTATTGTAGATCTCATCCAATTTTTCTAATATCTCTTTTTTAATAAATTGTACTCCGTTTTCATCAATAATTGCCATATCGGTATGTTTTCCAACACCCACCGCAATTTCCGAATTCTTTTTCGCCTCGTAGGTTATGTATAGAGCTTTGTTGACAGGAAAAGATGGTGTATAACGATAAGAAATAAAAGTAGTATCCGCATGTCGTTCACCAGTCCCAATACTACAGTAACCTAATGCATCAAAACATTCGGAACATCCTGGAGGATAAATGTAATAAATATGTGCTCCCGCTTTATCAACGCCAGCAATAAGAATGTTCAAATTAAAGTCATATGTTTCAAGTTCTTGGTCAAGTCTCATAGCAATTTCAGGTGTTAATGCTCTTTGATTTCTTATGAACCACTCTATGTCAAACCCTCTTACTTTAAAGTATCTTTCTTCTATTTGCCTTTTCCTCATCTTCAAATATTCTCCTTTAACTTTATCGAGAATTTCGGATATTGGAGGAGATGCCCCAGTATGAAGAGCTGCTTTAACATTCCTAAAAAGGTCAGTATGTACTAAAGCCGGTCAGCAGTTAAGGCAACACAATTCGTTGCTAATTTTACTATTTTTGGAACATCATGTTCAAACGCGACTGTTAAGTCACCAGCAGTCATCATCCTATCGCTGGCGACTACTGCCTTTTGAGAACCATCACAAATTGTAGCTATACATATAGTCAAATGTTCACTTAATATTTTTGAATGTCCTAAACTTTATTAAACTTACGATTTAACGGTACAAATTCACCTACTGAAACTTAATACAAACAAAATATGTCACATCTTTTCAAACATTCAACACTAAATTCAGTAACCAAAAAGGAAAGGGTGAGAACCAGCTTATTTTCGCTAATATCTCGACTTTATTGGTTGCCTTTTAGTTCTACTTAAAGTTCGCCAGTTCTTATTCTGAATTCTAAATCATAATTAGCATTCAATATCTCTATGTGGAAAACTATTTATGTAGAAATCCATATATACTACTAAACCATAAAATTATATGGGGGCAAAAATGGGAAAAATAAACTTAAAGATAAAAGATGAAATAGAACAGAAATTCAGAGAAGAAGTTTTTAAGAGAAAAGGATTAAGAAAAGGAAATTTGACGAAAGCGTTAGAAGAAGCGATGATACTATGGATAAACGCTGGTAATAAAGTAAATTTTGAAGCCGAAGGCAAAAAGCAAAATTTAATAGCAGGTAAAGAATAAAGGGAATCGCTAAGAGGTGAGAAAGATGCCTAAAAGTGAATATCAGTGCTTACTCTCAATGCGAAATTTGGGAGATTACGTTGGTAAATGGATAGCGATAGTAAACGGTAAAGTAGTGGCAAAGGGAACCGATGCAAAATTAGTATTTAGGCAAGCGAAGGAGAAATACCCCGAAAAGGAACCTTTGATTCTGAAAGTTCCAAAGGATAGAGTAATGTTACTGTGATCTAAAATGTCTCCCTTTTTTAGAAGAAAACGTCGGGCTGCAATTACATACAGATATCTTTCATATGAGTTACCCAATGGCAGCACAATTCGTTTACCCCTGGTTCCTGTGAGACTATCACATAATCAAGAATCCCTTAGCACTATTGCCTTGGTAGACTCTGGATCCACAACAACTTTTGTCCCACTTGAAATTGCTGAAATCCTTTCTTTACCTATTGAACAACAAGAGGAAGCTATTGGCGCTGGAGGGACTTTTCAAAATACTGTTCGAAAGGTTGATATAGCTATTTTGAAGGGAAATACCGTTATCACACATTTTGAAGATTTCCCCGTTTATGTTCCTTTAGATGAAGGAAGAATTCCCTACGTTGTTTTAGGTCGAGACTCAATTTTTAGAGTATTTGACGTGACTTTCAGAGAAAATAAACAAAGGATAATCTTAAGAGGCGCCAAGAAATAAGCTAGCTCATTAATCTGTTCTTGAATACCTGTCATTAGTGAAGTTTTGGGATATTTTTGCCTTAATCTCTTCTACCGCCCCAAAAACTCTTTCTTTCAGATCGCTTATTAATGCTGGGTTAAAGTAGTTTCTCATGAAAATGCTTGAGCTTACTCTTCCATGCAGAAAGTCAATCTCTGAAGGACGCAAATATTTAGTCATGAAGGTTGCATGAGCCTCTCTTATATCGCTAAACCTCGATTTTATTGGTTGCCTTTTAATTCTGCTTTGAATTTGCCCAACTGTTAAGGTTCTTTGGTTTTTTGGCGGTTCTATCAACTAACTCTTTTGGAACAAAGCTTATGAATGCCTTCTTGCTGGATCTAATGAACAAGTCTTTAAACTTGTAATGTTCAAGACAACAGTTTTCCTCTTTATAATATTCGCTTAGTCTTCCTTCTCTTGCTAAACCTATAATCAAGTTATAACATCTAACAGCCTCAATCAGTCTTAATCCCGAATATGCCATTAAATCCATGAAATCCTCAAAGTCTGGATTAGCTTGTTTCACTTGTCTAATCCACTCAAACACTTCATTGGAATCCACAACTTTAGTAAGCCTTGCAATAATACGATCATCACCATTCCTTCCACTCCAAGTCAAACCATACGCCTTAATCTTTTTCTTGAAATCCTCATAGACTCCAAGATACTTAGCTAAAGCAGACAATCCTCTAAGAATATGAGATCGCTTGTCCTCACTAAACTGGAATAATTTTCTATAATTATCTTCTAGTAGGACATCGGAATACTTCTTTGCATAATTGAAACGCTCACGCTCTGTCCTCTCATTCTGATACTTCCCTTCAAGATCTCTCTCAAAATCCTCCCAATCAACTTCTTTTACAGAAATCTCCTCAGAAAAGGCGAACCTTCCGTTGCGTGAGGGCAACGTCCTACCAAACTAGACTACGGGCCCTTTTCCTCAATTTTTCATTTGAAGCTTCTATTAAGTTTTCACCTTGCTTTTCAAAAAGTTTAATTGTTATAGTCCAACTACTAGTTCGGGGCGGTTGATTGAAGATTTTAGGTTTTGTTGGGTCTATGCGAAAAAATCGCAATACCTATCAAGTTGTTAAGAGCTGTTTGGATGCTGCTGAAGCAAGCGACAAAAATGTTGAAACTGAAATCGTTTATGTTGCCGACTTAAAAATTGAGCCATGTAAAGCCTGTTATGAGCTTTGTTCAGTTAAACCCTATGTTTGCGTTGTAAAGGATGATTTACAGAAAGTTCTTGAAAAAATGGTTGAGGCAGACGCCATAGTGCTTGGTTGTCCAAGATATTTCTTGATTCCCTCGAAAATGACGGCATTCATGGAACGGTTAGCTTGCCTTTCATTTTTCACGGAAATGAACCATCCTGAGGCTAGACATCCACTTGAAGATAAGCCATGCGGTTTAATCGCAGTTTCAGGAGGAGCAGATGTTATGCCCGTACTAAAGCATTTAATGAACTTCGCTTTATGCCTTAGAATGAAGGTTATAACCCTAAAAGCCTATCCTTACTTCGGAGTAGGCGGAGAAGGGGACATAACAAAAGATGAAGACTTAAAACCTCTCGAAAACGCAAAAATTCTAGGACAAAAATTGGTAGAAACCATCAAAACCAAAAACTATTAACGCACTAATTCTCGTTTTTTCCACCTTAAATTTTTGCTATGGCACTTCCTACACTTCGTAGCAGTAGGCGCGTTCCTAGCTCCGCACTCTCTGCATATCTTCATATATAACCTTCTTTTCTGAGCAATTGCCTTTTTCACGGGGTCAGTTACTGGCACACTTTTCCCTCTCAAGCCTTTGAATTAAAAATTTAAACTTAAAAACATATCTCCTAATCATTGGTTTTTACCAAGCCTTTCAGCAACCAGCCTCGCGATGTCAGACGGCTTATCTGCAACTGGAACTCCAGCCTTTCTAAAAGCCTCAATTTTGCTCTGAGCAGTTCCAGCTCTTCCCATAATTATTGCACCAGCATGTCCCATACGCTTTCCAGGCGGAGCAGTTTTTCCAGCGACAAAAGCCACAACGGGCTTAGGATAAGCTTCTTTAACTATGTATTCCGCAGCAATCTCCTCAAGGTTTCCACCTATTTCACCTATCAAAACAACCGCCCTAGTCTGCTCATCTCTCCTAAACATTTCTAACGCGTCTATAAAGTTCAATCCCACAATTGGGTCTCCTCCAAGCCCCAAACATGTAGACTGCCCGAAACCAGCCCTTGTAAGACTGGCAGCAATTTCGTAAGTTAATGTGCCGCTTCTGGAAGCTATGCCAATTATTCCAGGCTTGAATATATGCGCTGGCATAATTCCAAGCTTACACTTGTTCGGTGTTATAATTCCGGGAGTGTTGGGACCTATGACCGTAACGTTTCTTTCTTTTGCTCTCGCCATAACTTCAACCGCATCCTTGATGGGAATATGCTCCGTAATTATCACAACCGTTTTTAATCCATTTTCTATTGCTTCTAAAGCAGCGTCGGCAGCAAATGGAGCTGGAACAAAAATTATGGAAGCATTTGCCTCATGTTCCTCTACAGCTTCTTTAACTGTATCGTAAACTGGGACTCCGTGAACTTCAGTTCCACCTTTCCCGGGAGTGACTCCTGCAACAACCTTTGTTCCATACTCCAGCATTAATTTGGTATGAAAGCTTCCTTGCGTTCCAGTTATTCCTTGAACAATTGCGCGTGTATCTTCGTCAATAATGATTCCCATGCTATTCACCTCTTAAACGTTTTTGAGGCTATTTCTACAGCTTTCTTCGCTGCTTCTTCCATGCTGTCCAAAACGTGAATTCCAGCCTCGGACAAGATTTTTCTGCCTTCTTCTTCGTTTGTGCCGACAAGTCTTATCACCATAGGTTTTGTGAAGCCAATACGCTTCTTTGCTTCTAAAATTCCCATGGCAACTTGGTCGCAACGCGTTATTCCACCGAGAATGTTCATAAAAACCACATCTACGTTTGGGTTTGAAAGTACGATGTTGAGAGCTGCGGCTATTCTGTCGGATGAGGCTCCTCCACCTACATCCAGAAAGTTTGCTGGTTTTCCTCCATACAGCTGAACTGCGTCCAGTGTTGCCATAACTAAACCAGCGCCATTTCCGATTATGCCTATGTTTCCATCGAGTTTAACGTAGGCTAAGCCCTTTCTTTTTGCTTCTATCTCATCCTTTGTATATTCACCTTCGAAGTGCTCCTCGTATTCTGGATGCCTATACAACGCGTTGTTATCTATGATTAGTCGGGCGTCTGCGGCAACAAAATTTCCTTCAATAGTTTCTATGAGAGGGTTCATTTCAATAAGTTCTGCGTCATAGTCCATGGCAGCCTTATAGAGCTTATAGAATATAGAAGCTAATTCGAGCATTTGCTTTCTTTCATATCCAAGTTTTTTGGCAATCCATCTTGCGTGGTATGGTCTGAAACCTTCAAGCGGGTTTACTGGAAACTTCACGAGTTTTTCTGGGTATTTTTCAGCTATTTCTTCAATTTCCATTCCGCCAGCCGAAGAAGCCAAAATAATGTAGGTTTTTCTGTAACGGTCAACGGTTATTCCATAGTAAAGTTCAGTTTTCGTCCTTAACTTTTCTTCCACCCACACACTTTGAACTTTTATTCCTTTTATCTCCGAACCAAGTAAACGTTCAATTTTATCCTTGGCTTCTGACATGGTTTCGGCGAAGAGTATTCCTCCAGCCTTTCCTCTTCCAGCCACTAAAACTTGAGCCTTTATCACGTAAGGCGGATTAATCTTAGCAGATACCTTGTCTAGTTCTTCCGAGCTAGTTATTAACACTCCTTTTGGAACTGGAATTCCATATTTGATGAGTATTCCTTTTGCTTCGTACTCAAAAAGTTTCATGGAAAGTTCCTTCTACTTAATATTTTCAATCGTAACATACGATTTTGTATCTTGGATTCCTTCTATTTCCGACAGCTTTTGCAAAGCCTGATTGAGTTTTTCCTGTTCCAGCATCATCAAAACGTCCATGTCTCCAGCAACTCTGAAAATTCGTTGGGCCGGCATGTTCATCATATGCTTATAAGCCTCATTTCGACTTTTTGGTGAGACTTTAACAAATATGAAGGCTGGATTCACAGTGATGCCGAGCATGTTTAGTCCTTCCTCAGTTATGTCGATGAAACCTCTACCTGTTCGGACATAACCTAAGTTTCTAAGCTTACGTAAATGAACATTTAAAGCTTGACGGCTAATTCCGAGTTTTTTAGCCAATTCGCTTTGCTTCACTCTTATGGAATAAACCGTTACTGGCTTACTCATCTCAAGCAGCATTCGAAGCAAACGTAAAGAACGCCCAGTCGGAACTTCTTTTGACATATGCTCACCAACCATTTGTTAAGACTCAGTTTTACAATAGTAGCAATTATTTAAACGTTTTCTCTAAATGAGACTTTAGAATTTCTAGAAAACTATACCGTAACGTATTTATTTATGCCCATGCGAATTTAAAAAGCCACAAAGAATATGAAATCAAGGAGTGAGGCGGTGAAATGTCTGAAACAAATACAGTATTGATAGGGAAAAAACCCGTGATGAACTATGTACTAGCGTGTATAACCCTCTTCCACGGCGGAGCAAAAGAGGTTATGGTAAAAGCAAGGGGCAGAGCAATCAGCAGAGCAGTAGACGTTGTAGAAGTTGTTCGACGCCGATTCCTACCAGACGTCAAAGTCAAAAGCGTAGGTATCGGCACAGAACAAATTGCACCTGCTGAAGAGGGTGGCACGCCCACCAACGTCAGCACAATCGAAATAACCCTCGCACGCTAGACAACAACGCAACAAGCCCCAAAAGGCGATGCCTAAAATGCTCCGCCGCCCCTCCTTTCTTTCGGAGGGACAAAAAACAAGTGAAAACGGATCTATGCAACTTTTGCCTAAGAAGTGGCATACTATGCCCAAAGTGTCAAGCTAAACTGGACTCTGGAGAAATTACGAAAACAGATTTAAAAATAGCGCAAATTTTACAGTCAATGGAGGAAAGATTCCCAACCCTTCAAAACGTGTATTTTCATAAAGCAATAGAAACGGACGGAATTCTTGCCATAATTGTTGGGAAAGGTGATGTTCCCCGAATGCTAAGTTACGGGGGGAAAATTGTAAAGTTACTAAGCGAGAGGGTTGGAAGAACGATTAGAGTTTTGGAGCACGGCGTAAGCGATAGAAAATTCCTTGAAGACTTGTTTGCACCATATGAAATTTTAACAATAAATACCATTTGGCTTCCGGATGGTACGACGGAAACTCGTGTTATTTTAAGAAGGAAGGGGAGAAGGCAGCCGAGAATAAATATTGATGCTTTAAAGAAAATTGCAAAACAGCTTCGAGGTATGACTTTAAGAGTGGAGTTTTCAAGGTAGATTAAAGGGCTGAATGTTGAATGAAGCTTGATGAACTTGGAGATTGGAGAAGAACCCATTATTCCTCCGAAGTTTTGCCTGAACTAGATGGTGAAGAGGTAACGATTTTTGGATGGGTAAAGGAGATAAGGGATTTAGGCGGAATAAAATTCCTAATACTCCAAGACAGAGAAGGAACTGTACAAATAACTGTGCATAAGAAGAAAACTTCTAAAGACATTTTAGAAAAAATTGAGCTTTTACAAACTCAATTTAGTATAGGAGTAAGGGGAATAGTAAAGAGAACGGAGTTGACTCCGAGAAAGGTTGAGGTGATTCCGAAGGAAATAAAGGTTCTTGGATTTGCAAAACATCCGCTTCCGCTTGATATTACTGGAAAAACTCCAGCTCAGCTCGATGTTAGACTTAACGCTCGCATCCTAGACTTATGTAAAGAGGAGAACCGCGCCATCTTCAAAATAGCACATACAGCGTTAAACAGCATCCGAAAATTCCTATCAAATGAAGGATTCATAGAAGTTAATACTCCAAAGATAATTGCTTCAGCAACTGAAGGCGGAGCAGCCCTATTTCCAGTTGAATACTTCGAAAAAGAAGCATATCTGGCGCAGAGTCCCCAGCTCTACAAGGAACAATTAACTATCTGTTTCGAAAAAGTTTTTGAAATAGGACAGTTCTTCAGAGCCGAAGAATCCCACACACGCAGACATTTAAGCGAGTTCATCTCCGTCGACATTGAACAAGCATTTGCAACAGCAGAAGACGTAATGCAGCTCTTAGAACGCTTAATTCAGCATGTTTGTTCTGAAGTAAAAGACAAGTGCCAAAAAGAATTCTCAATTTTAAAACATGATTTTGAAGTTCCTAAACTACCCTTTGAACGATTTACCTATGACCAGATAATTGATGAACTAAAGAAAGAAGGCTTCGAAATTCCATGGGGCGAGGACATTCCAACCCCAGCCTTTAGAAAACTCGGCGAAATCCACCCAAACTTCTACTTCATAGTTGACTGGCCAGCTGAAACCAAACCCTTCTATATACAACCAAAAAAGGACAATCCGAAAGTTACCGAAGCCTTCGACCTAATGTGGAGCTGGATAGAACTCGCCTCAGGCGGAACTCGCGTCCATTCAAAAGAACTCTTAATCAAACGCCTAAAGGAACAAGGCTTAAACCCAGAATCCTTCAAATATCACCTCAAAACGTTTGATTATGGAATGCCTCCGCATGCCGGCTGGGCAGTAGGCTTCGAAAGACTACTAATGGTTTTAACCGGAAAACAAAACATACGCGAAGTAGTATTATTCCCAAGAGACAGATTCAGACTCATACCCTAAACTTAGAATCGGAAACTTTCAAATCTAAACGTTCACTATTTATACTTAAAAACTATTCCTTAACAACGTCTCAAGGGGCCCGTGGTCTAGTTTGGATTAGGACGCTGGCCTGCGGAGCCGGAGGTCCTGGGTTCAAATCCCAGCGGGCCCGCCAAAGCGCCCAAAGTATTTCTGTTTTTGTAGGTTAGATGATTGAAATCAAAGTATATGCAGTGTTATGGAAGTTTCATATTTTTGAGATATTGATTGAGAATTTGAGATAGCATAAGTTTTAAGCTTTCATAAGGCTATATTATCCTTGTGGAAATATGACCAAGGTTGAAAAGGTAAATTTGATTGAGCCTGTCAGCGTTTCTGCTATCCGAGTCCACAAATATCCCTTCTTCAAAAATACTTACGTCATTGAATTTCCGCTTGATTCCGTTCCGAACTTTGTTTGGCAAACTTTGTTTGAGCAAGAAATGGTTTCGAGCCTTAGATTCTGGGACAGAAAGGTTGTTTTTGTGGGGCAAAAACTTCAGCTTATTACTACGCCTGAAAACATTGAGGAAAAAGTTGAGTGGCTTAAAGAAGTTATTGAATCAACAAATAGACGGGTGGAAGAATATAACAGAAACGAACAACTTAGGAAAAAGCTTGAGGAGGAAGAAAAAACAGACTTAGAAGCTATGAGGAAGATTGAGGAACGACTTAGACAAACATTTTCCATTCGCTAACCAGAATTAAACCATTTCGAACAAAATGATTCAAAATGTTTATTGGGTTCAAGTAGTTATTTTTCTCTTGGGCTGGCGTGTTGGCGGGTGGCTTTCGGGCATCTTCCGGCAACGGGGATGCCTGAGGAAATTCCGCCCACCAGCAGAACCGCAGCGCCCGTAAGGGTGCAGGGTGAGAGCCCTGGCAACAGAACAGAAACGGAACGTCCATCCAGCATGTGAGGATGATGCATGCTAAGTTGTTGAGGATGCTGGGTGGAAGCGTTGAAACGGCTGTCCTGCGGGGTGGAAGGGCAAATAGGCGTCGGTGAGGGTTCTGCCGGAAGACGCGGGTAGCCCGCTTAGCTGAATGCCACCTAGAACAAAAGGCGGATTACGGCCAACACGCCAGCCCTTTAGTTGATATTGATGAAGAAGTAAAGTTAGAGGGTTCTATGGTGTTTAACATGGCTGTTCTTTGTTATTATGTTTTTGATCATGTCTAGGGTTTGTTGGTGTCTTTTTTCGTCTTCCACTATCCATTCAAGGATTACTTTGTAATGTTTTAGGTCTATGCCCTGCTCTTGCGCTATCAATTCAATTGCCCTCATATGCAAGATTGTCAAGTACTCTTCACCTACGCAGTTTTCCAGTTTTTCTAAGCTGTCTATTATTGATTCAAGTTCGCTACGATTCATTCTGCCTTTTCTTAAAAGTTGCCTTTTTGCATCGTTGATTAGATTTCTCCATATTTCTCCCCAGATTTTCTCGCAAGTTTCAAAATCAGCTTTGCCAGTAATGGTTAAACATTTGCTAATAGCCTTAAGCACTTCGGCATGTTTTAAACTGTCGTTAGCAATATACTCCAGAAGACATTTAATATCTTCTTCGGGCATTCTGGTGGCAAGGTGATGGTAAACCTTTGCAACTTCCTCTTCAAGAAGCCCAGAGCAGTAAAGAGCCTTTGCCAAGTTTTCTCTATGCTCTAACTTTAACATAATATGCATCATCCATACAAGGCAAGTTAGAGATGAAGATAAAAGATTTATTACCTCAAAATATCAATTAATAATAGCTAAATTCCACGTTTAACCGGAAATTGAAGCGGTTTCCTTAGGGCTTCCCGCATACCTTCAAAATTAAATTAATAATTAATTTCGTAGTTAATATTCAAGTGGTAGTTATGAAGCGGAATCTGAAAGTTAAGGTTAGT
>JAOZNA010000073.1 GCA_029934005.1 Candidatus Bathyarchaeota archaeon | reverse complement strand
GAGGCAAGAGACGGCATCTTCCTCACCTGCTTAACTTTTCAATGCAAATTCTACAAACCAAAACTTCAAAGTTGGCTATCGCTCCATTCTGGTTGGATTCTAAAGGAACAGAAACCGAATTTTCATCTGAACCAATAACAACTTGTATGGATAAGCTATTTATTGGCTGAGAAAAGTTATACACGTAAAACTCTGAATAAACATTTAAACATGAAATTTTAAGCGGAATTTCACCTTGAAGCTCCATGTTTTGAGAACTAAGGTTAATTACGTATACGCGAATGTAATTTACTGGTTTTCCATTTTCATATCCGTCAAATATAGCCAATACAAGTGGTCGATAATGGAGAACAATCTCCGCTTTCCCATTAGTATTTGTAATGAAAAGTCTAGCGAGTTCACTGCCACTTTTATTTACAACTACACGGGAATCGCCTTTCAAGAAAGAACCTACATTTATGTATTCTGCTGGATAAAGCTCGTACCTAACCTCACCAATAAAACCATCAAAAATTTTATCGCTTGAATTTCCATAAACAACATTAATTTTAAGCTTTCCAGAATTAGGCTTAACTTTTAAGATGCCTCCGCAATTATCAAACTCGTAAATTTCCGAAGCATCAACACTCCAACTCACGTCGCTTATGCTATCTTCAAGTAAAATAATGTTTTGTTCAGCCGCTAAAATGTTAAACTGCTTACTTTTGGAGTTAACTCTCGCAACCGCAAAATAATAAGTAGCGGAGATAACCATGAGCAATGAAACGAAAAGTATAAAGAAGGATACTGGAATGGCAAGCCCTCTCCTACCTAAAAGAACCCTTTGAATCTTAAGTTGTAAACGCTGCTTATTTTTCAAGTTTTTCCTTACTCCAAAGTTTTTAATTCACTAACTAGAATACGGATTCGCTATGAATAAGATGGTTTGTGTGTAGAACAGTACTACACAAACTGTAATTATAAAATGGGGAAATTAAGAGAAAAAGAAGGGAGAGAATGGCTAGCTAGCGGCTTGAACGTTACATTCCTTGTAGTACTGAGCTTGGGCGCTGAAGATGTTTATTCCAACTGATAGCCCTATATCGTTGACGGATATGCTGTCTGGATTCACAATGTAGACAATCATTGTATAACCTGACTTTAGCGTAATATCCTTAGTTGCCTGAGTTAAGGTGTAGCTTGTACCATCTAGCGTCACACTCGAAGGATCGCCTGAAATCCACGGAAGGTCATCATTAATTGAGTTTGTTGTAGTGTTGTAATAAACACTTGACCATGAGCATTCTTGTCCTCTAACTGTTATTTTGTCGAGTACAACGTCTCTTCCACCAGTATTTATGATTATAAAGGCAGCTTTAGATGAGTTAGTTGAGGTGTCGTACCATACGTGTTGTTTTGTTACGAACAGCGATTCTTCTTCGACGCGTGTTGATGTTACGTTGATGGCGTAGTAAGTTACGACTGTAGCAAGCAGTATCGAAACCACTAGAATTATCAATGTTGTTACTACGGTGCTGAGCGCTTTCTTATTTTTAAGGAACATTTTCATTTTTCCCTCGCTGGCAAGAAGTCGGCATTATTAAGATATGATATTTTGTGTGTAGATGTGTACTACATATAATCTGTTCAACAATTCAAGTAGGAATCAGCTGCTGATGGCTACCAAACTAAGCAAGATAAACCATGCTAAAAATTATTTCAAGTTCAGCAATAAAGAAGATAGGAATTAAACCACAGCTTCGATATTACATTCCTTGTAATATTGAGCGTTTGCAGTAAACAGGGTGACTCCAACAGTTATGCCAACATCTTTCACGGAAATGCTGTCTGGGTTCATTATGTAAATTACCATAGTGTAACCTGACTTTAAGGCTAAGTCTCCGCTTGATTTCGTGAAGTTCCCGTTTCCATAGGTGAAAATTCCAGATGCCCCTAAATCTTCAGTTGGTTTATTAAGCGGAGTCCTTGTGAAATTTAAGTCCGCCGTTATCGTGTAGTTGTTTGTAACCCAATAGTAAACGTTTGTCCATGGGCACTCTTGCCCACGTACAGTAATTTTGTCCAATAGAACATCTCTTCCACCAGTATTTATCACCATCAAAGCCGCCTGAGACCATCCCCCTGTTGCGTTTACCCAAACATGAAGTTTAGTGATATACAATGATTCCTCTTGAACCCTCGTTGAGACAACGTTTGTTGCGTAGAAAACCACGACTGTTGCCAGTAATATAGAAACAACAAGTATGATTAATGTGCTTACTACCGTGCTTAAGCCTTTCAAATGCGTTAATAGCGACTTCATTTCTCTCCCAACATGGAGTTTTAGATTAAATTATGTAATTGTAAAGTATCTTGATTTGTGTGTAGCGTAAAGAGACGCAATTAGAAAATAAATAGTGAAAAAACGGTTTTTATTTAAAAACTTGTTTTATGAACCTTTATTTCATCTTTAAACTCCAGAGTTGGTTGAAAAGAATTTTTAATGTTGTTATAAATCCCTCATAATTTGTCCATAAAGCAGCAGTTTTCAGTTTTCTTCTCCTGTTTCCATTTGCCCCTTGACCATCTTCTTTCTTGATAAGCAAGAGCATTTCTTCATTGTCAGATATAATAAAACATGGTAACTTTCCATCTACATTTGCAAACGAATAATTTCCTACCGGAATTTTCATTTCCTTTATAAAGAACACCGCTCTTTCTGTTTTTTCTGTCAGAATTTTTACTGAAACTTTCTTTTTCACAATTTTCTCTACGCTATCGAGAAAACCGGAATGATAAAATCTTGCCAAATCTTCTTCATTTACGAATAGACATAGTTCTTGCTCCGTCCTTTTGAGTATCTCAGATGCTTTCAAATCGATTTGATCCTCGCCTTCAAGAATCTGGAAAACTTCCTTCTTTTCATGCTCGATTTTCGGTGTTGGTAACGAAGCCCATACATCTACAAGTTTTTTCTTTTCCTTTTCCAAGAGCTTAATTTTAAGCTTCTTTATCTCTATTAATATGCTTATTGCCTTTTCAAATGGTACAGCAATGAATTTTAAAGGTTTTTCAAAAACGGAAGATATTAATCCTTTTTTCTCTAAATCTCTCAGTATTCTGTAGGTTTCTGTTCTGTGAAGGGAAAGCGCCTCAGAAATCTCGCTTGCTTTTTTCTCTCCCGCCCTTGCCAAATAAATATATACTCTGGCTGCGTTCTTAGATAATCCAAGCTTTATTAAAGCATCTTCAACAATTTCCAAGGACCTTAAGATTCCTCTGTCTTTCTTTACTATTTTCCACAAGCCAGCGTTTTCGTCGTATAATCGTACGAGTTCTTCTGGTTTTTCTGTTATTGTTTCCATTTTTAGCCTTCCAATAAGTTAATTCGGAAACGGAATCTGATTCAAACATATTTTATACTTCTGAACCCAAAATACGAATTCAAAATACACATTCTAAAACCAAGATTATGCTTTCTGTTATATTCTGTCTTCCGAAATACCCCTTTAATTTACCAAACACAAAAGTTTGACATAGCGAGGGAGAAGGAAAACTGACAACTTCTAAAGAAAAAAGCGATTACTTCGGAAAAGACATAGAAATAATAAACGGCAAAAAATGGGACTGGAGCAAATTCAAGTCCACAGAAGGCTTTCCAGTTTCAGATAACCTACTCGACTGGGTTATAGGACAAGAACAAGCATTAAACGAATGCTATCTATGCCTCCACGAATGGGTTCACAAACTCAAATGGCTACAAAAAGAAAAATGGTTCGACGCATGGAAAGACCCAAACAAAGAAAAACCAAAAACAACAAAAATGATTCCTCCGGGCCCATACCTACTACTTTTAGGTGATCCTGGAACTGGAAAATCCCTGATTGGAAGAGCCCTCGCTGAAATCCTAACAAAACTCTATAAGGAAAATAAGATTCAACTACAAGATGTGGTCTGTTGGCCAAACAATGTTATTCCAAGTGAACCAAAGATTTCCTGTCATCCAGCAGGAAAAGGGAAGAAAATAGTTCTAAAAGAGAAACTTAAACGCGCCAAAAAGATGTATTTGCAGAAAATAGGAATAAAACTTCTCATATACTTTTTAATCGCAGTTGCATTCGTATTTATTGGAGCTGGATTTTACTATTTATGGCAAGAAAAACTGAAATGGGACGCTAATGCTCCTGGTCCTTTCGGACCAGTTCAAGATGTCTATAACGGAAACTTTCAAAAATTTATGATAGACGCGTTTATTTCAATAGGTTCAACAACTTTTCTGCCAGCTGGAATGATGCTGTTATTCCTTGTGCTGATTGTTGTTCTCGGAAGATTTGGATTTTTAGGTGGAGCTAAGGGAATAGGAGGAGCCAAATCACTAGGCGATGTGCCGAAACTTATAGTGGACAATTCAAGGAAAGTTGCCCCGTTTGTGGATGCAACTGGACATCGTTCAGCTCAGCTTTTCGGAAGCATTGCTTGGGATCCCTTGCAAACTGGTGGTTTGGGAACACCAGAACACCAGAGGGTTACTGCTGGTGATGTTCACAGAGCCCATCTAGGCATACTTTACATAGATGAAATAAAGAATTTGGGTCCAGAAGACGCTATAACTCTGCTTACAGTTCTCGAAGACGGCCAATTACCAATTACTATGCGGAGTAAGTGGCACGATGTTGGAACGGCTGCAATGGCGGTTGCAACCGAACCCGTACCGTGCATGTGCTTTCTTGTCGGTGCTGGCAATTTTGATAGTATAAATCAAATTCATCCAGCTTTAATGGATCGATTTTATGGATATGGTAAAGTTGTGCGAATGAACAACGATATGCCAAATACCGTTGAGAATAGACGAAAATATGTGCAGTTTATTGCGCAAGAGGTTAAACGTTTTCATTTAATACCCTTCAGTCGAGAGGCATGCGAAGAAATAATAGATGAAGGACGAAGGAGAAGCGGAAAGAAGGATGCTCTTACAACACGGTTCAGACCTTTAGTGTCCATAATAAAAACCGCGGCTACGCTAGCTATGCTTGAAGGAGAGAAAATAGTCAAAAGAAAACATGTGAAAGAAGCAATAGAAAAGCACTGCAAGACCATTCAAAAACAGATTCTTGAACACCAAATGAGAGAAAGAGGACGTTTCCTTGAAATTAGACCATACGGCAAGAAAGTGGGACAAATCTATGGTTTAGGAGTTGTTATGGATCCATACAGCGGAGAAATGACTGGAAACGTCTTAATCGTAAAAGGTTTCATTGAAAAAAGGAATAGACGAAACAAATCTTTAAAGGGCTACTATAAAGTGACTGGAATAGCCAAACATGGTAAGGAGAAATTCATAGCAGACAGCATAGACAAAGTTCGGAGCGTTATTCTACGCAAATATGGTGTTGACATAGCTCAAGAATACTTTACACATATAGATTTTGCACAAGCATACGGAGTGGATGGACCAAGCGCAGGAGTCACTATGACAATTCTACTTTGTTCACTTCTAGAAGGAAAACCCATACGGCAAGACGTGGCGGTCACTGGTGAAATAAACATTGGTGTAGACGACTCTATCCAAGTGACTGCTGTTGGAGGAGTTCACGAGAAAATTTTGGCAGCCCAAATGTGGGGCTTCAAAAAAGTGGTAATACCTGCTAAAAATTATATGTATTCGATTGATCCGAAAGACTATGAGATAGAAGTTGTTCCGGCTGAAACCCTAGAAGATTATCTAAAAGAATGCCTTGCGGAAGAAGAAAAACATGCTCCAGTAGTTACCCAAAGAAAACAGAAAAGAAAAATACCTGTAAAATAACCGAAAACCTAGAAAATCTCCTATAAATGTTCACCTACTCAGTATATGCTACTAATGCTAAAACGTTTATAATATCATATGCATATTCTGTTACGGTTTAAAATGAAATGGGTAACACGTGAACACGTACATGTAGACCGTGTCGCTTGCCCTTGGTTAATAAAGAGATTCATTGACCCCAACGCAGAGTTTAAATTCGTCCCTTGGCCAGGCATGGAGCTAAAACCTGAGGACGGAATTCCATTTGACATTCCAGGGGTTGAATTAGGTCACCACGACGGCAAATGTAGTTTTGAGACAATCATTGAAAAATACAATCTAAAGGATCCAGCGTTACTAGAACTTGCCAAAATAGTTCATTCAGCAGATATAGCTGCTGATAGAGATAAGGTGCCAGAAGCATCGGGGCTTGAAGCAATTGCGTCTGGTGCCATGTATATAGTAAAAGATGACTATGAAGCTTTGGAGAAAGGCTTCTTTATTTATGATGCGTTATACGCTTACTGTCAACTGAAAATGCTTCGCGAAAAATATAGAGAACAGCTAGAAAAAATGAGTAGAAAGGAACGTTACGAATTCCTCAGGTCGAAAATAAAGAGACTTGGTGAATAGAATATTACTTGCTGTTAAAGAAGCCTCCAAGAGAAGAGTAGAAGTCGAACCGTTAGTACTAAACATTGCCTCTTTTCGAAAGGTGAGGATATCAAAGCTTTTTTCATTTTATGGGTAGTGTGTCACATTGGGGCATGTACAAATTTTCTTTTGAAACTTTACGGTCTCAAGTAAGCGTTAGAGGAGACATGATTTGAGTACAGAAGGAGAAAAAACAGAATCAGAAGAAGAGATGCCTTCAGCAACGATAGAGGCTACTCCAGAGGAAGGAAAGGAAACTGAAAAAACTCGGTTTTATCCTTCTCATTCGCTTCCAAGTGATGAAATTGAAGTTTTTGATGAGAG
>JAOZNA010000016.1 GCA_029934005.1 Candidatus Bathyarchaeota archaeon | reverse complement strand
GGGGTCGTAAACAGAGATGTTTATATTTGCTATAGCGAGGGAGGAGGTTTCTTCTTCTAGATATATTTGGACGCTGTGATCCTTTTCTAGGTAGATTTTGTAGTAGTCGTTTTTGTCGTAACCACCTATGTAGAGTTTTTTTAGGGTTTGGTTTTTTGAGAGTTCAGTTGCTGTTTCGAAGCTGTTGTTGCTGTCTGGGCCTATTTTTAGTTGGTATGGTTGAATCAGCCTTTTATAGGTTGTTCCGTTAAAGTAGGTGACTTCTATGAATATTTCTAGTTTGTGAGTTTGGTTTTCTGGACTTTTGAAGGCCCATTCGGCTGGCATTGAGAATTGAATTTTTCGGGGGTGGTTTACTGCTTTGAGGGTGATGAAGCATTTGAGGTTTCCTCTTAGAAGCCACCACCGATCTAGGCCGTAAGCCCAGCCTTCAATAGTGAGGTTTCCAAGCTCATAGTTCCTAGTTTCCTCCTGCGGTTGATAAAGGTCTATTAAAGATTTTTCATAATTCTCCCAAAAAGTAATATTAAGATTGTATATGAAGCCTTTTTTAAGAGATGCGGTTACATTTAAACATGTCATTAAAGATTGAAAACCCCCACCATAATCATCATCGAAATCATCCACGAAAATGGTTGAATTTACTAAAATTTCGTCGCTCTTATGGGAAGCGTTTGTAACCTCCCATATATTGGTTATGTAGGTTGGTCTTTCGATTTGCCATTCAGTAGCTTCCAGAGTTGTTGTTTCGGTTATTGTTATTGGTTTGTTTAGGAGGTTGTTGAGGGTGAAGGCGGTTAGTAAGGATGTTGGGATAATGATTGATATTAATAGGGCTGTTTTCCAACTTTTTACATTAGATAGTTTCAAACCAGCCACGCAATGAAATTAATTGTAAAAATTTTATTTAAATTTTGTGAAGAAGCAAAATACAAGAAAATAAATATTTAAAATTCCGTAAATACCTTCTTGACGACATCTATCAACCAAACGCTTATCAACCAGCTGTATTGATTTTTAGTGTGTAGAAGCATTGGCCACCTCTTAGTTCTATTTGGATGCACCAATAGCCTGTTTTGTCTGTGATTAGTGTTAGGTTTGTATAAGGTGGCCCTAGCCATCGATATAGAGTTTTGTAGGCTTTTTCGATTCCGTTGGGGTCATAAACATAGATGTTTATATTTGCTTTGTCAGAGGAGGTTTCTTCTAGGTATACGTAGAAGCTGTGATCTTTTTCTAGGTAGATTTTGTAGTAGTCGTTTTCATCGTAACCACCTATATACAGCATATGATACCATCCTTCCGATATGGTATCTGCGGAACCAGCATTATCGTTATCGTCTGGGCCTATTTCCAAGAGAACTGAAGTTGTAATAGTTTTTTCTATTGTTTCACCTGTTACTGTGTATTCGTAGTATTCTAGTTTTGCTGTTATTGTGAGTTTATGATGCTCAGTACGAGGAGTCATTAATATCCACTGAACCTCAATGCTAAGAGATGCGTCAACTACATAGTCATAGGTTAGTGCGGTAGCGCTTGCTGTTTGCTTAATAGAGTCATCGCGGTCAAGTACTTCTATCTGTCTGTGGCTATACTGGTTGTAGGCTAATAGGCTGGCTAGGTCAAGCGTAACAAAAGTTGCACTAATCATGAAGCCAGCTGCAGCAACCCATGCTGGTGGATTTGCTACCAACGAAATAGCGTCAATAAGCAATGTAGCTGTGCCGGTAAGTGCTTCTATAAATCTGTATGCGGTATCTGGTTCTCCTGTTTCTCCCGGTATGTTTTCGATATGGTATCCTCTTCTTCTTTTGAAATCTTCGTCTATGTCAAATTCTGTGTTTGGGTTGGTGTCTTCAAATGTTAGTGTTAGGCTTTTTAGGAAGTAGCTGCTCGCATACCGATAAAACTGAAGGGTGTAGCCGTTAAAAGATTGAAGTTGGCTTCCAGCGTAGAGCCAGCCAGTTCCCTTTTCTCCTTGTTGGTCTTCTATCCCAACAGCGAAATGCGTATTGATCGCTGAAACTGACTTATAACTTATCCAGATGTTGCTTTGGGCATAACGTCTGTCTGCGGGGTAATATTCCGGTGCATCTTCTAGTACTATTTGAAATGTGAGTCTTTCTCCGCTTGACTTGTGAAGTACATTTTTCCAGATTATTACGAAGTAGTAATTACATATTGGAGACACATGTTGCCCCGTGATTATCTCTGCGTTGTTGTCTACTTTGAGGTCTGTCCAAAGAGCGGCTATTAAGGCATTTGGTTTTTCGTTGTATGGAATGTTATAGGGTGGTGTTGGAGTAGTTAAGTTGGAGTCGTCGAAGGCTATGAAGCCATTGCTGCAGATCCAGACTTTATCATATTCGGCGCTTCCTGGGCCGCCATAAAAGCGGAATATAGAGGGCCCGCCGCTTGCATCAGGCGGAAAATTCACCCAAGTACCCCAGTCATCGCCAACACCAGCATATGAATTCTTATAATGCAGTTGAGTTTCATCTATCCAGTCTAAACTATACCAATTGTAACTGTATGTGATTCCAACCCTAGAGTTGGCAGTCATGGAAACATTTAGGTTTACATAATCTGAACCGTCTACGTTGTAGTCGTCTATGTATACGCCTAATCCTACGGCGGCTTCGCAGTTTGTGCAGGAGTTTTCAGTTCTTTTTCTAATGTTGATCTCATCGGCTGGTCTTTCCAGATTCCATGCTAGGGTTGGGTAAAGTGTTTGTAGGAGTAGGAGTGTTATTGTTGCTATTGCTATTACGTTTTTCATTTGGATCACCTCATTTAGTTGTGTTGATTTTTAGTGTGTAAAAGCATTGGCCGCCTCCTAGTTCTACTCTAATATACCAGTAGCCCGTTTTGTCTGTGATTAGTGTTAGGTTTGTGTAACGTGGCCCTGGCCCTGGATATAGAGTTTTGTAGGCCTTTTCGATTCCGTTGGGGTCGTAAACAGAGATGTTTATATTTGCTATAGCGAGGGAGGAGGTTTCTTCTTCTAGATATATTTGGACGCTGTGATCCTTTTCTAGGTAGATTTTGTAGTAGTCGTTTTTGTCGTAACCACCTATGTAGAGTTTTTTTAGGGTTTGGTTTTTTGAGAGTTCAGTTGCTGTTTCGAAGCTGTTGTTGCTGTCTGGGCCTATTTTTAGTTGGTATGGTTGAATCAGCCTTTTATAGGTTGTTCCGTTAAAGTAGGTGACTTCTATGAATATTTCTAGTTTGTGAGTTTGGTTTTCTGGACTTTTGAAGGCCCATTCGGCTGGCATTGAGAATTGAATTTTTCGGGGGTGGTTTACTGCTTTGAGGGTGATGAAGCATTTGAGGTTTCCTCTTAGAAGCCACCACCGATCTAGGCCGTAAGCCCAGCCTTCAATAGTGAGGTTTCCAAGCTCATAGTTCCTAGTTTCCTCCTGCGGTTGATAAAGGTCTATTAAAGATTTTTCATAATTCTCCCAAAAAGTAATATTAAGATTGTATATGAAGCCTTTTTTAAGAGATGCGGTTACATTTAAACATGTCATTAAAGATTGAAAACCCCCACCATAATCATCATCGAAATCATCCACGAAAATGGTTGAATTTACTAAAATTTCGTCGCTCTTATGGGAAGCGTTTGTAACCTCCCATATATTGGTTATGTAGGTTGGTCTTTCGATTTGCCATTCAGTAGCTTCCAGAGTTGTTGTTTCGGTTATTGTTATTGGTTTGTTTAGGAGGTTGTTGAGGGTGAAGGCGGTTAGTAAGGATGTTGGGATAATGATTGATATTAATAGGGCTGTTTTCCAACTTTTTACATTAGATAGTTTCAAACCAGCCACGCAATGAAATTAATTGTAAAAATTTTATTTAAATTTTGTGAAGAAGCAAAATACAAGAAAATAAATATTTAAAATTCCGTAAATACCTTCTTGACGACATCTATCAACCAAACGCTTATCAACCAGCTGTATTGATTTTTAGTGTGTAGAAGCATTGGCCACCTCTTAGTTCTATTTGGATGCACCAATAGCCTGTTTTGTCTGTGATTAGTGTTAGGTTTGTATAAGGTGGCCCTAGCCATCGATATAGAGTTTTGTAGGCTTTTTCGATTCCGTTGGGGTCATAAACATAGATGTTTATATTTGCTTTGTCAGAGGAGGTTTCTTCTAGGTATATTTGGACATTGTGATCTTTTTCTAGGTATATTTTGTAGTAATCGTTTTCGTCGTAACCACCTATATAAAGCCATGGATAGGTTCCAGGCGAAAAAATTTGACCGTCGAATCTAATATCCGGAAAAATTATAATTTCTATAGGCAAAACAACCCACACAAAATCGCTTCCATTCCAATAAGCAACTTCAGCACTAATAGTTAAATGATGAGTTTGGTTTACATTGCTACGTAGAAGCCATTTAACAAAAGTTTCAAAAAATATCGACTTAGATCTATTCACATTAGAAAGTTCAATATAACACTTAACTCCAGCACCTTCAATGTAATCTTCGCATCGGACAAGAGAAAGGTTCTGCCAGAAACACTCAAACAGTTTACCACGTTCGTCTATTATCGAACGCTCATACTCTTCCTCAAAGACAACATGAAGTTTAACTATATAATTATGTGAGGGGACACTCGCCGAAACATTGATCAAAAACCCTACAGGAGGCTTGCAATCGGTAGCCAAAACGCACATGGTAGCTGAAATTCCTTCGTCACTATACGTATTTACAATTAGCTTCTCTAGATCTATCCAGTGTCTAGGTCTTTCAAACTCATACTTAACAGGTTCCGCCATAACTCTAGGAGCTAAACTCAAGTTTATTGGCTCCCTTAATATATCCACCAACTTAAAGGTTGTTAGAAAAACCAACGGAACAACAATAGACAAAACCAGCAAGACGTTCCATCTCCTCAAATAATTGAGAAAATTCACCTTACATCCCCTGAACAGATATAAAATTAAGCTTTTAGAAATATAAATCCTACGTAATACTTCACAATAAACAACTAAATTACATAGGGAATTGTAAGAGCCTCTACCGAAGCCCCTACAAGGAGAAACAAAAATACGAGGACGTAAATCCTTACAGATTCCATAAATGCCTTCTTAAACGACATCCACCTACTCAAACGTTTATCGAAAAAATAAGGGGGCTTAACCCAAGAAAAACCCAAAACCCAGCCAGCTAAAGCAGCCAAAACATAGGCTTCACCCTCAATTACAAGTGCAGGTAAAATCAGAAAGAAAGCCGACTTAGGAAACGAGTAAAGCGAAAAACCCCACAAAACACCCCTATACAAAAGAAAACCAACAGATAAAGGAAAGAAAATGATGCCAGGCAAGGTGATAACGAAAAATGCACTAATAAATAGCTTACAAACAAAAATATCCCAAGCAATAACAGTTAAATCTTCATAGGGAAGCTCCTGCTCTAAAGGCAGCTCATAATAAAACTTCGCACCAAACAGAAACTGTCCAACCAAAGCACTAACAAAAACACAACCAAAAAACAATAAATTTAATAAAGCAATATGCTTCCACCTAAACACAAAAAAATCGAAAAATGAAGAAACAACCTCCATACCCAGCACCAGTTAAACTTACTTAAAACCAAATTTAAATTTTTATCAAAAGTAAGACGAAACATAAACAACCCATTCGTTAACAACCAAAATTTCATTATAATTTTGTAACGTAGTCACTTAACGCTGTAACCACTTTGTTGGGTTCGTACGGCTATGTCGACCAAGCCTTCGCGTCCTCCCATTACATGGAAGAAGAACTCTATCGGGTCTAGGGAACAAGCACATAATCACCAGCCTTAGCTTCAACAAGCGAAACGTTCACTTCGCGGAGAACACCCTCACCAAAATCAACTTTAGCAACCGAACCCTTAACTTCAACGATTTTAGCCAGAATAGCCAAACACATAGGTATCAGCTATAAAAACTTCAACTATAAAATAAATTAGTTCCGTTTGCATTCTATAAATGCAACTATGGTTAATAATTTACATCGAGGCATACACAATGTTAAATAAAGTATACATACTAAGAAAATTTAAGGAGATAAAGGAGTACGAAGCAAGAATTAGTAAACGGCTCGAAAAACTTGACGAATACATCGAAGGGAGAGTTAAAAAGTTTGAAATTATGGATTTTAAGCCAAAAGGCGTGGTCGCTGATTTTGGAACTGGAATCGGAGTAGACCTAATTTCATTGTCAAGATTACACAGCGACATTGAACTTGTTGGTATTGACATAACTTCCAAGGGGTTAAAGACAGCCAAAGAATTAATGTCAAAGGAAGGAAAAGAATTTCATCTGGTTAGGGCTGATATCCTTTTTCTCCCCTTCAAGGATAACGTTTTTGACGCCATAAACTTTAGCCACGTATTACATCACCACCCTTTCAGTTTACTAAAGAGAATACTGGAAGAAGCCAATAGAGTAGCAAAGAAAAATTCTCAGATATTAATAGCAGAACCATCTGATCTAAACGAGTCCTACGAATTTTCGAGGGAGATTGACAACCTTTGGAACGGAATAGTTCAGCTAGAAAAACTATCATCAATATACAATCTTAAAGATTTGAGTAAAATAGGATATGACTTACATGTATTTGGATACTACGGGCACATATACCCATCCATTCTGAAAAGATTGCTGGAAAACTACGGGTTTAAAGTAAAAACAAGGTTTGTGTCAGAAAGTTTACAAATGAATGAGATTATCGATAAAATGAGGAAAAACATAGAATCGCTAATTTTAGACGCTGGTGCCAAAGAATACCTTATTAAGAGATTAGAAGACATAAAAGAGAAGTATACCATAATAAAACCGCCCTATAAATCTACACTGTACTTAAAAGCGGTTAGAGACTAAATCATCTATAATATAAAACTGCCTACTATTGTTTGTCCAAAGGATATACCACCATCTCCAGGCGGAACAAACTTGTGAAAAACAAAGTTTAGGTCGTTTTCTTCTACTATTTTTTGAATGGTTAGGGCTATTTGTTCATTATGTGCTACTCCGCCTGAAAATCCAACATGTTTTACGCCTAGCTTGTGGGCTTTCTCTACTGCTAATTCAGCTAGGCTTCTGGCAATGTATTGCTGAGCTGAGTAGGCTAGGTCTTTAACTCTAAACTTTCTAGCATTTTCATAAACTTTGTAAACTATGTTTGAAGTTTCTATAACGTCGCCTTTTATTTCTGGTTCTAATCCTAAAACGTCTTTTCCATTAATTGCCGCCGATTCAAGCTTCATTGCTGGTTCCCCTTCATAGGTTCTTTCATAGCATATTCCAAGAATGGCTGAAACTGCGTCTAGAATTCTTCCACAACTCGAAGTTTTCACTTTAACGCCTTTCTTAAGCTGTTTAAGAATTACCTCCGCCTCGGTTTTTCCATGAGGTAAATAACTACTTTTTGAAAACAGCCATTCCGAAACATCCGTTTCCTTGTGAAGTATCCCAGCCGCCATTCTAAGCGGATAGTAAGTTGCTAAGTCTCTGCCCGGCATAGGCTGCTCTTCCAAATGTCCAATTCGTCTGTAGCCTTCGCGGTTGCAGTATAGTATTTCGCCGCCCCATGCTTCTCCTTTTGGGCCGTAACCATAACCGTCGCATGCTATGCCAATTATTTCTTCTAGATCGTGTTCAGCCATTAAGGCGGCTATATGGGCGTGATGGTGCTGAACTTGCACGACTGGACATTTGAATTCTTCTGCCAGTTTGTAGGCAAGCCTTGTAGTGTTGAATTTCGGATGTAGGTCACATGTTATGACTTCGATTTGGCTGTTTGTTAGCCTAATCAGATGTTTTGTCGCTTTTTCCAGAAATTCTAAGGTTTCAACATTTTCCACATCGCCTACATGCTGGGAGAGAAAGGCTTTATTCCCATTAAGTATGCATGAAACAACGTTTAGTTCTCCTCCAAGTCCCAAAACACATTTTTTAGATGAAAATTTTAGGTGGATTGGCGCTGGAGCATAACCTCTAGACCTTCTAATTAGGCAGACATGCTTATTGCCATGAATCCTCAACACAGAGTCGTCGCATCTGTGGGCGATTCTACGATTATGGAAAAGAAAATAATCGACAATTCTGCCTAGCCTTTTCAGTGCTTGCTCGTTATCTTTTACTATGGGCTGATTAGGTGGATTTGCACTTGTCATTATGAAGGCTGGTTCATGGACTTTGTCGAACAGCATGTAATGCATGGCTGTGTAAGGAAGCATAACACCAATATTATGTAAGTTTGGGGCGATAAGGTCTGAAAGATAGTAATTTTCGCTTTTTCTCAGCAAAACGATTGGTCTGATGTAGGAAGTAAGCATTTCAGCCTCTTTTCTGCCGACTTCTGCAAAACTTTTAACGGTTTCCAGATTCTTCACCATTATAGCAAATGGTTTCTGTTTTCTATGCTTAACGAGCCGTAAACGTTGAATAGGTTCGGAAATGGTTGTTGCTGTTGCTACGTGGAAACCTCCATAGCCTTTAATGGCAACTATGTAACCTTCAGCGAGAAGTTTACCAGCCTCTCTAATCGCATCTTTAACTTCGATTTTTTCGCCTTTATTGTCGGTTAAATATGCTTTCGGTCCGCAAACTGGGCATGCAACTGTTTGGGCGTGGAAACGTCTGTTAGCTGGATCTTTGTATTCTTTCTGGCAGAAACTGCACATTGGAAATTCACGCATAGTTGTGTTTGGGCGGTCATATGGTAAACGTTCAATTATTGTGAAGCGTGGTCCACAATTCGTGCACGTTATGAAGAAATAGTCAAAGCGTTTGTTTTTAGGGTCTCGAACCTCCTTTAAGCATTCGTTGCATATTGCAATGTCTGGTGGAATTACTGAGCCTGAAAGCTCGGTTTTTTCTACGCTTTTCAAAATTGAAAAATTATTGAACTCTCCTTTTTCTGGTGAAAATTCTACTTTTACTTCATGTATTTTGGCAAGTGGAGGTTTTTTACTGTTTAAATCTTCTAGGAAATTTTCAATTTTGTTTTTATCTCCTTCAACAACTATTTCTACTCCAGCATCTCCGCAGTTTCTAACGTAACCTTTTAAATTGTTTTGAATGGCAATTCGGTAAATAAACGGTCTGAATCCTACGCCTTGAACTATGCCAGCTACTCTTATTCTAGCTTTCATTTAATGCATTTCCTTCCAATTGACTCCCAAAGCCAAACCAATATGTTTTTCGCAACAAGCCTATTTTACAAATTGTATCATAATTGGCAATTCGTATCTTCAAGTTTTGATATTCAAACGGCACAGCAAATTTTAAAAGAAAAATGGGTAAATCGTCAACTGGTTGGTTAAAACTGTATAAGGCAATGGAAGTTACTATTTGACTGATGTTATAGTTGCTTTTTCGGCAATTGCTGCCATAATGATTCTGAGCTTTATTGGAGAAGTTGTATCCCGTAGAGTACTTCTTCCAAGCGTCATCCTACTAATAGTTTTAGGGATAATCTGCGGTCCAGCCCTTCATCTTTTTGAATACGACGCCTTAGTTGCTTTTGTTCCGTTTATTGCTCCTCTTACAATAGCTTTCATAGGTTTCGAGGCTGGAATGAAAATGGACATTTACGAAGTTATGGAACAGAGTAAAAGAGCATTTTTGCTTTCCATATTGGGATTCATTTTTGGAACAGTAACCGTTGGATTTTTTCTTCACTATTTTTTGGGAGTAGAGTGGAGCTACGCGTTTTTGATGGCTTCGGCTTGGGGTGGTGTAAGCACAGCTACGGTTGATACAGTCTGTAAACATTTGAGATTAAGCGAAAAAACACGCACAACATTAATTATGACGTCTTTAGCCGATGATTCAATAGTTCTAATTTCCACACTAACTATTCTAAATTACATACTCCTAGGTGAAATTGGAATTAGAGAAAGCATACTCATTTTGGCTTCAAATATTTGCACGTCAATATTTATAGGCGTATTAGCTGGCTTAGCTTGGATAAACCTCGTTTACTTAACAAGGAAGGCTGAATACACCTACACTTTCATTTTAGCAGCCATACTTTTCGTGTATTCAATAACCGAAATTCTGGGAGGAACTGGAGGAATAGCAATATTCATTTTTGGGTTAATGCTTGGAAATTTCCGTTCCGTTACTTCCGCGTTGAAGCTGCGAATGAATAAGAAAGAACTGTCAGCCGTAGTGGTTCAAATAGAAAACTTTCATTCTCAATTAACCTTCATAATTCGCTCTTTCTTCTTCACTTTTATAGGGTTAATTTACGTTTTCACGGGAATAGTTGAGCTTCTTTTAGGATTAGCAGTAAGCATAGTCCTCCATTTAACAAGGTTTTTAGCGGTTAAAATTGGAACTTTCAGAAGCCCCTTAGCTTCAGACCTTCCAGCAATTGGATTCATAGTTGGAAAAGGCGTTGCTTCAGCAGCCATGAGCACGCTTCCCTTAGCCTATAACCTTCCAAACGCAAGCTTTTTGGCAAGTACAGCATTAAACGTCATACTATTCATAAATGTGATTTCAATTGTGCTTCCATTCCTACTCAGTAAAAGAGCGCCTAGAACAATTACGCCGACAGACTTTCTATAAACACGGTTGAGTTTAAATTATGCTTACGTTTTGTATTTGGAAGTACCTTTTCGCTAGGAAGCGAAGTCTTTCAGCGTTTCTTCCATTTTTTCCTATCGCTACTCCCTTATCTCTCGGTTCAACGGTTACAACAGCAATTTTTTTACCGTCTGGACGTTCCGTTATGCGAACTTCTTGAACCCTCGCTGGTTTAAGGACATTTTTTATAAATTGTGCTGGATTGTCAGAATACTCAATTATTTCATGTTTTTTACCAGTCATCCTTTCAAGTAAGCGAATATTTTTCCCTCGCTTTCCTATAGCCATTCCTATTTGTCCTTCTTTAATAACGAAGATTATTCGGTTGTTTTCATCATCAATTATGCAGTCTCGAACAACAGCACCCGTTATACTTTCAAAAAGGGCTATATAACGCATTTCTGTGGCTGTAAATTTTATTCCGCTCGTCATTCAACCTCCTCGCCGACTTCTTCCTCGCTTTTAGCAGACTTAACAGCCCTAATAATTTCTGAGTCACCGGGCTCTCTTATAGTTAACGCTGATACAACAAACGGTTTCCCACATACTACACCTAAGTCTATTCCAGTTCCCTTATAATAAAGAATGGGTATACCGGATAGTTTGCAATAATATTCAATGTCTTCCCTTATTTTTTGAGGACAGTTTGAAGCTAATATTATTAATTTAGCTCTTCCCAATTTTGCGCTTTTTATGGCATTATTTGACCCAAATAGGACTTTTCCGGTTTTAACTGCAGTTACAATGGCTTTTTCTATGTCTATCATTTAGCTTTTCCACCGTTTTTCTCTCTTGCTGATTTAGTTGAAGGAATTGTAGTCATGTAGAGGTCTACTAGTCCCGTTCCAATTGGTATTGCTTGGCCAACTATAACATTTTCGGTTACTCCTTTTAGCGGGTCGCTTTCGCCTTTTATGGCTGCCTCAACTATGTTTGGAACCGTAATTTCGAAGGCTGCTCTTGCCAGAACGCTTGCTTTTTCTCCGCTTATTCCATGTCTTCCAATTTGGCGAACCCTACCGTTCATAGTCATGATGTCGGCTACAAGCATAACGTGGCGAATGTCAACATCCAAACCTTGTTCCTCCAAAACTCCAAGTGCTTCCTTGATTATTGCGTTTCTAGCCGCTTCGATTCCTAAGGTTCTAGCGATTTCATGAATGTGATTTGTTATTGTTCTTGTCGGGTCTATGCCTGGAATTTCTAGTACTTTTGGCAGATTTGAACCGTCTGTTCTAATTACCCATTCGCCTTCTTCTTCCGTCACCAAAACCCTTGTGATGCCTGGTACTCCTTTAACGTATATTTCTGGAAGTTTGTCAAGAATCTTTCTTAGGTCTGAAGGTTTCTTGGGTTTTACTCTGATTCTTTTCTCTTCAATTTTTATGGTGCAGTTTGGAACGTTAACCATTTTCCCTAGCTCTTTTGTTGTTAAAGCCCTCTCCTTCATCACAGACTCATCAAGTTCAACTATTGCTTCTTCCATTTCCGGATCTTCATAGATTGCTTTGGCTATGTCTCCAAGCTTTGTCCATATCAATTGTCGAGCTATTTCCGCTGCTTTTTCTTGGCTTTTTCTATGTTCCTTATCAAGATAAATAGTCATTATGGGAGTTGAAGGTTCACGTCTTGCGTCTACAATTTCAATAAGCCTTGGCAAACCTAACGTAACGTTTTGTTCCCTCACACCAGCATAGTGGAAAGTTCTAAGAGTCATCTGCGTGCCTGGCTCACCTATAGATTGAGCAGCAACAATACCTACGGCTTCTCCAGGCTCAACTTGTGCACGCTTATAATGTTCAACGGTTCGTTTAATAGCCTCGCTAACACCAGCCTTAGTTAACCCAGCTTTTAAAAGCTCATTTTTCAATTCTTTGATGAGGAGTGGAGTAAGTTCCTTTTCAGCTTTCTCCAAGCATTTTTCTATATATTCCTTCGACGCCGGCTTTCCAGCCCTCATGGTGATTTTTAATTGTTCTATAAGTCGGCTTACATTAACAGCTTTACCATGGTCGCTTTTAGCTGGATCAACACCATCTTCTCCATATCTAAACTGAATTATGTTTCCAACAGCGTCTCGGACAGTTCCATCATATTCGATGCGCAATTGTTCCAGAGCATTGATTAATCTTCGCTGCATGTAACCACTTTGTTGGGTTCGTACGGCTGTGTCGACCAAGCCTTCGCGTCCTCCCATTGCATGGAAGAAGAACTCTATTGGGTCTAGGCCTTCTTGGTATGATGAATAAACGAAGCCTCTGGCTTTTGGTGATGGATCACCTATTTTGAAGTGGGCAAGGGCTCTTTGGTGGTAGCCACGCATAATTCGTTTTCCTCGGACGGACTGTTGCCCTACACAAGCGGCCATCTGTCCAATGTTTAGGCTTGAACCTCTTGCTCCGCTTGATGTCATGGTCATGCCAGCATTGTCAAGCGTAAAGTCTTCGTCTGTAACCTTTCCAGCTTCATCTCTAGCCTTTGCAAGTTCGTTCATAACGTAGATTTCAAATGAGTCTTCAAGCGTTTGGCCTGGAAGTTTCTGGAGAGTTCCTTTTCGGTAATCTTCAATTAATTTTTGTATTTTTTTCTCATATTTCTGTAGTATTCTCCAAATTTTCTTTTTTGCTTTTGGTGAAAGTTCAAGCTCGTTATAGGAGTAGCTGAATCCCTTCATGGTTAGGAAGTCTTTAAGAAGTTTACAGATTCTGTTTAAGAATTGTCTTGCAGTTTCGGTTCCATAATCTTTTACAATTCTATGAAGTATGCTCTCAGATTGTTCAGCCCCTATAGATTTCCTATCAATCACGCCCGAAATTAGCTGTCCATCCTTAATGACAACATAGGCATCGTATGGACAGTTTTCCTTGAGACATTTTGTACAGCTTCGGCAAATATTCGCTTTTAGAACGTAATTGAAGCCTTTTGGAAGGAATAAGCTGAAGATTTGTTTTCCAGTCCATTTCGGTTCGGGTTTTTTAATTGCTGGTTCAGGCAGCGGCCCTTCGTATCCAGCTGCTAAAAGAAGCCTACAAACTTCATCTTTTGTTAGAAGTGTGGATTTGCGGGTTAGGAGAAAAGCAGCGGTAATGTAATCTCTTATTGCTCCTATTATTGGACCTCCAAACCTTGGTGAGAGAATTTGGTCTTGAACTTGCATTAGCAGTCTTGCTTCTGTCTGGGCTTCTTCGCTTTGCGGAATATGAAGGTTCATTTCGTCTCCATCAAAGTCTGCGTTGTAGGGTGGACAAACACATAGGTGAAGCCTAAACGTTTTGTATGGTAAAACGCGGACATAATGAGCCATAATCGACATTCTGTGAAGCGAAGGCTGCCTATTAAAAATGGCAATATCTCCATCTTTAAGGTGTCGTTCAACAATAAAGCCAGGTTGCAAAGCCTCAGCAACCTTCTCTCGGTCAGCAACAAATTCGAGTCTAACCCTTTTTCCATCAGGCCTAATAACGTAGAGGGCTCCAGGATAGTTTTCAGGCCCGTTTATGACAAGTTTTCGCATTTCCTCTATGTTCCATTCCGTCACTTTTTCCGGTACGGATAATCGCATGGCAATTTCAAGCGGAACTCCAACCTCGTTTATGTCTAGGTTTGGGTCTGGAGAGATGACTGTTCTAGCTGAGAAGTCTACTCTTTTCCCTGAAAGGTTGCTTCTGAAACGGCCTTCTTTGCCTTTTAGGCGCTGAGCTAGGGTTTTTAAGGCTCTTCCGGAACGGTGTCTTGCTGGCGGAATTCCGGATGCTTCGTTGTTGAAGTATGTGGTTACGTGGTATTGTAGGAGTTCTGATAGGTCTTGGATGATTAGGGTTGGTGCTCCGGCTTCCATGTTTTCTTTAAGCCTTTGGTTTATTCTTATTATGTCAACGAGTTTATGGGTTAGGTCGTCTTCTGAGCGTATTCCAGATTCAAGGGTTATTGAAGGTCTAACGTAAACTGGTGGGACGGGTATGACTTGGAGAACCATCCATTCTGGACGTGCTGTTTTGGGGTTGAATCCTAGCACTTCTAGGTCTTCGTCGGGAATTCTTTCCAAACGTTCTCTAATCATGCTCGGAGTTAAAGCTTGGGCACCGCTTCCCGGAATTTCCTCGCTGAACCTTGTTGGTTTTTCAAAGTTGATTTTATATTGAATTGCTCCACAATGTGGACATTCCTTTCCCTTGGCTTCTTGCAGAACTTTTTTGTAGAATGAATTTGGAACTTCTCCAATTAATTTACGTAATTTTTCCATTCTAGCTTTAAGTTTGGCAATTCTACTTGAAGTAAGAAGAAGCCTTCCACAATTTCTGCATGTAGAATTTAGCAGCTCATAAATTTTCTTTGTAAATTCTACATGTATTACTGGAACTGCAAGTTCTATATGACCGAAATGACCTGGACATCTAATCGCGGTGTTTCCGCAAGTTTTGCATCTCTGTCTAGGTTCAAGCGTTCCCAATCTTCCATCCATCAAACCTGAAGTGATAGGAGCCCCATCTTCATCGTAGGTGTCTGCTGTTTGAATTTCAGCAACAGAATATTTACGAATTTCTTGCGGAGACATGATTCCGAAGCGGATTTCATCAATTACTTTATGAACTATTTCCTCCATATACTCAGCCATTTTACGCCCTCTCCTTAAGTTTTAATCTTGGAGCAATACAGAGGCTCATTAACTCCTGTAATAGAAGTTTAAAGGCGTAAGACACAACCACTGGTGAGATTTGAGCTTTATCCTCGCAGATTCTACAAACGTATTTTCGTTGTTTAATATCGTAGTAGGCTATGAAACCGCAGTTTTCGCATACGTAAAGCAAGTACTTGTCGGATTCCTCCAAAAGTCTATCTCGTAGAAGCATTGCTGCCCCATGCCCAATTAGGCAGTCACGTTCCATCTCTCCAAATCTTAAGCCTCCTCCTCGTGCTCTCCCTTCGGTTGGTTGTCGAGTCAACATTTGAACTTGGCCTCTTGCCCTTGCATGGATTTTATCCGAAACCATGTGGTGAAGTTTCTGATAGTACACTACCCCTATGAAAATGTCAACAACATATTTTTCTCCAGTAATCCCGTTATACATAACTTCTCGGCCTGTATAGCTGAAGCCGAGGTCTATTAGGGCTCTTTTGAGCTGTTCTGGGCTTTCATTTGAGAACGGTGTTCCGTCTACTGGTTTTCCCCTTGCAGCTGCAACTTTTCCAGCCATAGATTCCAGAAACTGGCCAATGGTCATTCTTGAGGGAATTGCATGTGGATTTATGATTATGTCTGGGACTATGCCGTCCTCTGTGAATGGCATGTCTTCCTGTGGGACTATTAAGCCTATTACACCTTTTTGACCGTGTCTTGATGCAAACTTGTCGCCGAGTTCTGGAATTCTGTGGTCTCGCACTCTCACCTTGACAAGCTTGTTTCCTTCACCGTTTTCGGTTAGAAAGACAGCGTCCACGATTCCCTTTTCAGAAGGCCTCATATCCACTGATGTATCACGCATTGAAGGCCCACGAACCTCAAATTCCTTATATTCTTCAAGAAATCTAGGCGGGCTTGTTCTTCCTATTAGGACATCTCCTCCGGAAACTTGGGATTCTGGACCTATTATGCCGTCTGGTTCAAGTAGGCGATAGTATTGTTCTCCGCGGTAGCCTCTTAAGCCTGGTTCTGGAATGACGAATTTATCTTTTAGACCTCCTAGGTATTGGCGGCATTCCGCTTCGTATATTCTGAAGAAGGTGGAACGTGCTAGTCCACGTTCTATTGAGGCTTTATTGAAGATTAGGGCGTCTTCCATGTTGTAGCCTTCATAGCTTAAAACTGCCACGACGCAGTTTTGTCCAGCTGGTCTTTCATTATAGCCCATTATGTCCATTGGTTTTGTTTTTACTAGTGGTTGTTGTGGATAATGCAGAATGTGGGCGCGTGAATCAACTCGGTTGACGTAGTTTACTGCGTAAACTCCTAGCGCTTGTTTTGCCATGGCTGCTTCATAAGAGTTTCGTGGAGACTGGTTGTGTTCCGCGTATGGAATTATGGATGCGCAAATTCCTAAGATTGAATATGGTGCTATTTCAACATGTGTATGTTCGGCGGTTACGTCTTCGAGTCTAAGGGCTACGTAGATGTTTTCTTCCTCTTCGGCATCAATGTATTCGATTATTCCTCTTTTTATTAGGTCTTCCCATGTCCATTCTCCGTTGCGGATTTTTTCTATGTGTTCTGGCTTAAGTTTGATTTCGCCATTTTCCACAACTATTAGTGGTCTTAACACTCTTCCTTCATCGCAGTTTACGTAAATTTCATCACGTTCTCCATAAAGCTTAGAATAATACGCTATGCTCACCATGCTTGGTATTTCGTTGTTTCTTCGACGTTTTCTAAAGTTGGTGACAACTTCAAGCGGCTTAGAAGTGTAGCCGATTAGGCATCCGTCAACAAACACTTTGGTTCCGCTAAGTTTTAAGGCGTCGTTTGCCTCGTTTAATGGAACAACTCCCATTCGATAAAGTATATGTTTAATCTTTTCTGAATTAACACCAACGGAGATGCAGGCGGACAAAGCTAGGTTTTTAACTAAGCCACAATTTGAACCTTCTGGAGTTTCGTTTGGACAGAGCCTTCCCCAATGGGTCGGATGTAAGTCTCTAGCCTCGAAGTTAGGTTGGCTTCTGCTTAGAGGAGACTGCAAACGTCTAAGGTGGCTTAGGGTTGAAACTTGGTTTGTTCTATCTAAAAGTTGCGTTATGCCTACACGCCCTCTTCCCCAATTTCCAGTAGCCATTGCATGTTGAAGCCTATCCTTGATTATGCCGGGTCTAACGGCGGCTGCAACAGAGATTGCAGCATGTTTCTTAACTCCCATCCTTTCAAGCTGATATTTAATATCACGGCAGAGATTTCGGAAAGCAACGCGGAAGAGGTCTGCGAGGAGCGGACCAGCCAGTCTTAAACGTTTATTCTTAAAGTGGTCTTTGTCGTCTTCCTTTCTTCTTCCAAGTTTAAGTTCGATTACTCTGCAAGCCATTTCACCCAAGAAGAGAGCTTTACTCCTACGCTTGCTTTTTGTTCTTCCCAAGTGGGGTAGGAAGTTTTTGTCCAGAACCGATTCTGCTTTATCAATACGGTATTCCTCAACCTGACCATGGGCAACACGATTACCTATGAAAAGCAATGCGTCTCTAACCGTGTCTATTCCAGAAGCCTTTTCAAATGAAATTTCAAGTTCGTTTTGAATGGTCTTATCAAGCGAAACAGCATCAGCAATTTCCTTATCCGATTCTAAACCAAGAGCTCTCATAACAATTACAAACGGAATTTCTGTTGGAACTCCAGGCATCGAAACATAAAGTGCCCCGTCACCCTTCAATTTAAGTTCAATTCTAGCTCTAAAACCAACGGTTGTTGAGAACAGTTTAGCTTGATAAACTGGGCGTGCTCCACGTTCATCTATGTCAACAATTATGCGGTTCGGAGCCAAATCTTCCAATGCAACGATAACCCTTTCCGACCCGTTAATTATGAAATAACCGCCTGGATCATTTGGGTCTTCACCATGAGCAATAAGTTCTTCTGGTGTCATTTGGGAAAGCACGCAAAGTTTTGATTTTAGCATCACTGGCAAATCGCCTATTGGAACAAGCTCCGTGTCCTGTTCTCTTCCATCAATTACGGGAGTCATCTCTAGAGCTAATGGAGCCGCATAAGTTAAGTTTCGGAGTCTAGCCTCCATAGGATAAATTTCATGCTTTGTTCCGTCTACTTCCGTCGTGTATGGACCAGTAATCCTAGACTGAGGATCTATTACCCATATTTGTCCAAGCTTAATCTTATAGGGATAGTCTGGAACTTCTATTTCGATTTCTCCAATTTCATCTATAATTTGTTGTAGGCCGTGGTCAATAAAGTCGTTGTAAGAATCTAGGTGTTGTTTTACAAGTCCCTTTTCTCTGAAAAATGCTTGCCATAACACGAAAAGGTCTTCGTCGGTTATTCTTCTTTCAACCAAGCTAACACGCTCCTTCTAATTTTTAAGTTAACAAATCATCGTTAACCAGATCTTTCCGCATGGTTTCCTCCAAATTGGGAGATTCCCCCAAAGGGTCAGTCATCTGACCCCGAAAACTACGGGTCTCGAATATTCCCTCAAACATATCCAAAGCTAAAAGCTGAAGTCGTATAAGCCACTTATAAACTTTACTTCGTTCAAAACCAATTGCTGAACAAAATTTTGCTGAAGCAACATTTAGATCACGAAATAGGTGAGTGATACAGAGATAAATGAGAAGATTAGCGATGGAACTACGTACTTGTAAAGCTTGTTAAGTTGACAGTTGAAGTAATTGGCTGTAAGAACTAAACAGAGATGGGTTGGAGCGCCAAGGTAACCAAGGTATGCTGAGGAATATAGCAGCCCTGCGTTTTTAGGTGTGAAAATAACTGTTTCAGCTAGAATTGGCACACTGATGGCTATTCCACCCGATGGAGAGCCAAGCGCAAAAGCAAGCATCATCGGAACAATAATGAGCAAAATAAACTCGTTAACACTTCCGCTAGAAATTATCAAACCCAAAAATTCAGAAACACCAGATTTAATGGTAATGTCTCTGAAAAACAATGCACCATAAGCTGCCAGCGCAACTTCATATAAGGATTTATTTTTTAAACAATTAGCGAGAGACGAAAAAGTTAACTTGGAAATTAATGCCAAAACAAAGATGCCTATAAACGCTGCAATTGCAACATTTAAACCGAAAACTGCAACAAGAATTATTGTTGTTAAAACTGGTGAAAAAGAGCATAGGAAAGATTTAAAGTTATCTAAGGAGCTTGCTGAATCCATAATTTCTTTTTCTCCATTCTTTCTTTTCACATTTCGCAATCCTATAATGTAGCCGATGATTAGCATTGCAGAAACCATAGGGATTTGCCTAAAAATTAGGGTCAATATCGAATTATTTGTTAAAGCCGCTGTCAAAATTAAAATTTGGCTTACAGGATAAAGCGGAAATATTGTGTGGCGAAACCAAAGGTTGACATAAGTTTTCTTAGCTCTATCCATTTCCAGCTTTTTAGCTTCTGCTTCAACAAGCGGAGCCGACATTAAAGCTCCGCCTGGAACTGGCATAAGCCCGATTATGGCTGGTATTACGCTAAGGATAAGCCTTGGACTTTTCAAAATCGCGCTTAAAGTTTTGTTTAAGTCATTTATTAAGCCAGTTTCCTTGTAAAGTTGACTAAGTAACATTATGCCAAAAGTGGCGAAGACAAGCGTTAAGGTGATAGGTTGGAGTGTTGTTTCAGCCATAACTGAAGGAATCGTCAAAGGATCCAAGCTTAATATACCTAACAAAAGCGCGGCAGAGACAAGTGAAAAGCCTAGTCCGATTCGTTTATGAAGTAAGATGGCGAAAAAGGTGAGTGAGATAGCGAATGCTAACAGTGGATTTATTGGATTCAATTCTGTGACTCATTCAAATTGCTTGCTCTAAAATTAATCTTTTCGATTATGATTTATTGAAATCTAAGCAACAAAATAAATGGATGCCTTGTTCCTTTTGAATTTTGAATATTCGCTTTTCGAATGAATATTTATTAAATATTACGATAAAAGAAATATGTCGATCCCAGAAATACTACAAAAGAGGGAACCTCATGACAAAAATAAAAATGAAACAAGAAAACGAAATTCCCGTATCCATCATAGAAATTACCGCAAAAGAAAACTCCAACATAGTTATATCGGAAACAGCAGAAACGCTAACCAAATTCTATCAACAACTCACACGAAAATTCCTCGACATATTAATCCTCAAAAAACTGAAAGGAAAACAAATGAGACTATGCGAACTAGCAAAATCGCTCAAAAAGGAATTCCTCATCTCTCCAGATATTAAAAAACTACACAAGACCTTGAAAGCAATGGAAAAAGAGAAAATCTTAGAACGCCACGAGCTTAAAGGCAAAAATTTCTACAGCCTAACAAATAAAGGAAGAGAGATAATTAAAATAATTCAAGAACACCGCTATCAAATATACGAAATGATATTGGATGCTATTCCAAGATAAATTGCTCCTTAATAGCTGAACCATGCTTAAATTTTAATAAATTTTCACTCCCCATTTACCAACAGAATTATCGTAAATCTCCTCAATTTTAAAGATGTAAACAGGTGTTTTTGACCAGTCTCTAGTTTTTTCTGGTTTGTGAAAAAGGTCGTGCAGCGAATTCACGTATTTATGATAGACTCCGCTCTTGTGTATTTCTACTCCGCACCTAACCTCAAAACTTGTGCTGGGTGGAACAAAGAACATTAATGTTGCTTTAGGATTTTTAGCGAGGTTTTGGTAAGTATGCCCCTTAACAAGCTCTACACTAGAAAGCTTACCGAAATCAATCCTTGACTCGTCATAAACATATTCCAAAAGAAAACGTACAACCTCGTCCTTAGAAGGATTCCCTTTCACAAACCTTTTAACATCAATCAACATCCCTTCCAGAAACTCTTCCTTCGGAACAAAACTAACCCCCTTTAACAGCTTGATTGATAAGTTTAGATAGCTAATTATCGAAAAATTTAAAAATTTAGATAATGAATTAACTAATATGGTAAAGATTAGCGAAATAGTCATCCAAAACCCTTGGTGGAAGTACGGAAAGGAATTCGTGAGTTACGATAGGCACCTCTCAAAAGCAAAAGAACACCCAATCTTCTTTGAAAGAAAGGGTTTTAGGACAAGTAAGGAGAACATCTACGTTATAAGAGGATGTAGGCAGATTGGTAAGACAACATACCTGAAAGAGTGGATAAACAAGTTAATCAGCAAGGGTTTTGACCCAAAACGCATCCTCTACCTCTCGCTAGATTTCTTCACTTCTAGGAAGGAGATAAGGAATGCTATAAATTATTTTTTAGACAGCAATCGAGAGGCTGAAGAACTTCACGTCTTCCTAGACGAAATAACCGCCATAAAAGACTGGAACCTCGAACTGAAGTATCTTTGGGATTCTGGAATTACAAAGAGAGCGAAAATTGTAGCAACGGGTTCTAGTGGTGCGATATTGCGCAAAAAAGGGGAGCTTCTGCCTGGAAGGGGATTGGAAGGCAATGAGTATTATCTAAAACCCCTGAGTTTTAGGGAATTTGTTCTTCAAACTCTGGATTACATTAAAAACCACGCTGAAACACGCGATTTTCAAAATGCCTTAGGGCGCTTGAAAGTTGTTTTGGAAAGGGTCAGCATAGACATGAAGTCAGATCTCAATGAAATGTACGATGTGGTGAATGCTATCATTCCCTTCAAGAAGGAATTAGAATATCTTTTCAGAATCTATCTGATAACTGGGGGCTTTCCTGGGGTCATCAATGATCATTTAAGAAAAATGTTCGCTAGAAAGCGGGAACTTATCAACTCTACATTAGCGGAAACGTTCGTTCGAAACGTCTTAGGCGATGTGATAAAACAAGGGAGGCAGGAAACGTTTGCGCGTCAATTATTGAAAGAGATAATAGACAAGTATGGAACCAGGTACAGTTTCTCGAAACTTGCCAGAGACATCGAGACAACCCATGTGACAGCGATTGACTACTTAGAGTTGTTGGAAGAATCTTTTATCCTGACTGTTCTTCATGCCTATGACTTCAATAAACAGGACATAAAATTCAAAGGAGGAAAGAAAGTGTATTTCCAAGATCCCTTCATTTTCCATGCACTAAAGAGTTCTCTCAGTGGAAGGGAAGTAAATGATGTGATTACTGAGAACCTTGAGAACGAGGAATCGTCGAGCAAAATAGTTGAGGGAATAGTTTGTTCTCACATAGCCCAAAGTCAGGAGATGCCGATCATGCGCGAATTAAGAACGTTCCTGTGGTTTTATTATGATTCACGTGGCAGAGAAGTGGACTATGTGCTGAGATCGAACAAATCATTTATTGGAATAGAGACGAAATACCAAAGCAATGTAGGCTTCAAAGATGTTTTGAGAATCCCTCAAATTAAAAGATACATAATCCTCAGCAAAGAAGATGTGGGGAAGAAGGATAACATCTTGATCGTACCAGTGGAAATATTTCTGTCGCTACTGAATAAATCCAGCTATAATTTATAGTTTAACAATGCGGATACTGATGTTCTCTGTTCTCGAAACCATATCAAAGTGCTTAGAGACTTAAAGAAAGGTATATTCAACGAAAGAGAGATTTT
>JAOZNA010000015.1 GCA_029934005.1 Candidatus Bathyarchaeota archaeon | reverse complement strand
TTGTTCATCGCTGTACAGATTTTGGAATGGCAGAACGCAAAATCCTAGGCGACGGTGTGGTAGTCGGCTACGGAACCATAGACGGCAGATTAGTATTCATTTTTTCACAAGACTTCACAGTTTTCGGCGGTTCACTGGGTGAAATGTTTGCTAAAAAAGTCTGTAAAATCATGGATTTAGCCATGAAAGTCGGCGCCCCAATTATCGGATTGAACGATTCGGGCGGAGCAAGAATACAAGAAGGTGTAGCAAGCCTCGCCGGATATGGAGACATATTCTTCCGCAACGTTATGGCGTCTGGAGTCATTCCGCAAATTTCAGCAATTATGGGGCCATGTGCAGGCGGAGCTGTGTATTCTCCGGCTTTAACAGACTTCATCATAATGGTTAAAGATACAAGCCACATGTTCATAACGGGTCCAGAAGTTGTTAAGGCTGTTTTAGGTCAAGAAGTAACGTTTGAAGAATTGGGTGGGGCACTAGTACATAACCAGACAAGCGGAGTCGCCCACTTCCTCGCCGAAAACGAGGAAGATTGCATGGCAATTATCCGTAAACTGTTAAGTTATTTGCCTTCAAACAATATGGAAGACCCGCCCGTAGTTGAAACTGGAGACGACCCCAACCGGACAGATGAGCATTTGGCAGAAATAATTCCAGATGATCCCGACAAGCCGTATGATATAAAAGAGGTTATAACAAGCGTGGTTGATAATGGAGAATTCCTTGAGGTTCAGCCCTTATGGGCTCCAAACATAGTTATAGGCTTCGCAAGGTTAAATGGAAGAACCGTTGGAATAGTTGCTAATCAACCTAAGTTTTATGCTGGCGCTTTGGACATAAAATCTTCAATTAAAGCTGGACGTTTTGTGCGTTTCTGCGACGCTTTCAACATTCCAATAATTACGTTTGTTGACGTCCCTGGATTCTTGCCCGGAATTGACCAGGAGCATGGAGGCATCATCCGTCATGGGTCAAAACTTCTTTATGCATATTGTGAAGCTACCGTTCCGAAGATAACGGTTATTACCAGAAAAGCGTATGGAGGCGCATATGATGTTATGGGAAGCAAACATTCAGGCGGAGACATAAATTTGGCTTGGCCCACAGCCGAAATCGCTGTTATGGGCCCTGAAGGTGCAATTAACATAATTTTCCGCAAGGAATTGGCGAAGGCGAAGGATCCAGAGAGGCGTAGGAAGGAATTGGTGATGGAGTATAGGCGTAAGTTTGCTAATCCTTATGTGGCGGCTGAGAAGGGCTACATAGATGATGTCATTGAACCGGCTGAAACTAGGCCTAGGCTTATTAGTGCTTTAGAAATTTTGGTGACTAAGAGGGAGTCTAGACCAGCGAAGAAACATGCGAACATACCGCTTTAAATGAAGGAAATAACTTGCAGAAACTGGATTTCGCTGCGGTTATAACCGTATATTTTCTGATTTCTGTAGCTATTCTTTCAACTGCCAAATACTGTGGAGAAGGTGTAGCGGTTTTATTTTCAATTTTGCTTTTGATACCGCTTTATTTTTGGCAGAAATTCTACAGAAGAAGTGAAAAATTGGCTGAAGACTTAACTGTGATGGGTGGAAATCCGCTTATTTTTGTTTTTAGTCTCTTTTTTCTGGCTTTAATGGTTCGAATACCATCCATTTTAATGTTTAACTATCCGTATGAGAAGGTTCCGTTAATTTACTTGGTGGTTCTGCAAATACTGCTTGTTGAAAAACTCGATATTTCGTTGTTCGGTTTTAAATCAGAAAAATTGGAGAAATCCTTAGTTATAGGAGTGATTTATTTCTCAATTTTATATATCCCCTTCTTTTTATTGACCTTTTTGTTTATATACATTTATAGTGGAGTGTTTTTCGTTCAAGGCTACGATATATGGCTATTTCTTTTGTACTTTCCAGTTATGACCTTATGTGTTGGAGTAAGCGAAGAAGGTTTGTTCAGAGGTTATATGCAAACGCATCTCCAGAGAAGATGGAGCGTATGGAACGCTATTCTCTTCCAAGCTTTACTTTTCGGAGTTTGGCATTTCGTTTGGCATGTTTCACCAATAGACTTAGCTGGTATGTTTTTTCATATTTTATTTGCATTTGCAATCGGCATTTCCTTCGGTTTCTTTTATAGTAAATTCAAAAATCTTGTTCCGCTTGTAGTTGCACACGGATTATGGGACAGCCTTCCAGCTGGTCTTGTACAGAATCCAAAATTAGAAGCGATATTTGCTCAGTTTCCGGCGGAAATAAACATTATCGTGTGGGGAGTTCCATTCACTGCATCCTTACTGCTTAGCATAGCATTTATCAAAATCTTCGTTAGCGAGAACTAATTTGAGGTAACTTAAAATACTTGACAAAAATTTTGGTATTTAGCAATCCTAACGAGTGTGCATTAATTGGCTAAACCCGTAAAGATTACCGACACCACGTTTCGTGACGCTCATCAATCTTTAATGGCTACTCGTATGCGTACCGAGTCAATGCTTCCAATAGCTGAAAAAATGGATAAGGTTGGCTTCTTTTCCTTTGAAGTTTGGGGAGGCGCCACATTCGATGTTTGCATTCGTTTCTTAAATGAAGATCCGTGGGAAAGGGTGAGAAAGCTCAAGGAACGTATTCGTAAAACTCCTTTGCAAATGTTATTGAGGGGACAAAACATTGTGGGGTACCGCAACTATCCAGATGACGTAGTAATAAAATTTGTTGAAAAAGCATATGAAAACGGAATAGACATTTTCAGAGTTTTTGACGCAGTCAACGACGTTAGAAACATGGAAGTTGCCATAAAAACAATTAAAAGGGTTGGGGCTCACGCACAAGGGTCAATCTGTTATACGATTAGTCCCGTGCATACTATTGAGCATTATTTGGAAATAGTTGAGGAATTAGCCAGCCTTGACTGCGACTCAATCTGCATAAAGGACATGGCTGGAATGTTAGCTCCAAAAGCAGCCTACGACTTGGTTAAAGCCATAAAGGAAGATGTTGGTTTGCCGGTGCATTTGCATTGTCACTCAACAAGCGGAATGGTAATGATGACCTATCTAAAAGCATGCGAAGCCGAAGTAGATATAATTGACACTGCTTTTTCACCATTTGCGTGGGGTACCTCTCAACCTCCAGTTGAAAGCGTAGTAGCTGGTTTAAAGGATACCCCTTATGATCCGGGTTTTGACATGAAGCTTTTGCTTGAAATCTCTGAGTATTTTAGAGAATTACGAGAAAAATATTATGATCCGTTGGGTTTGATAAATCCGAAAGCGGAGAGAGTTGATCCTTCCATAATTGTGCATCAAATTCCAGGCGGAATGTTCTCAAATCTTATTGCTCAGCTTAAGGAACAAAATGCTTTGCACAGACTTAAGGAGGTTTTGGAGGAAGTTCCACGGGTTAGGAAAGAACTTGGTTATCCACCTTTAGTTACGCCCACAAGCCAAATTGTTGGGACTCAGGCTGTTTTTAATGTACTTTCTGGAAAACGTTATAGCATTGTGCCTAAAGAGGTTAAGGATTACGTGAGGGGTTTTTACGGTAGACCGCCAGCTCCAATAGATGAGAAGATAAAGAAGCTGATTATTGGGGATGAGGAGCCAATAAGCTGTCGTCCAGCCGATCTTTTGGAGCCAGTTTTGGATAAAATTCCAGAGGAAGTTAAAGAGTATTTTGAGAAGGAAGAGGATGCTATTACGTATGCCCTTTTCCCTAACGTTGCCATAGAATTCTTTAAGAAAAGAAGGCGTAAAAAAGAGGAAGAGGAGAAAATGAAAGGTTTAACATTGGAACAACAAAAAGAGTATTTAGAAACCGCTGCGGTTTCAGCTGCCATCGCTCACTTTATAGAAACTCAACATGAAGTTAAAGCCGTCATTCCAGCTAGAAAAACTCGCGTTGGAGTTTCCCCATGGGTTTTAGTTGAAAGGCAAAAATTAGCTGCACGTGGTGAATATTTTGCCAGTCTATAACATACATGTTGAAGGAAAACCGTTCAAAATAGAACTAATCAAGACTGGAACAGATAGTTTCATAGCTAAGATAGGAGAGAAAGAGAAAGAAATAAAGTTCAGCAAAGATGAAGAAAGCGGAACTTTTTTAATTTTTGTTGGAGACAAGAAATATAAAGTTGAACTGGAAAAAATAAGTAGAAGAAAACCTTTTTCTGTTAAAGTGAATGAAATTCCGTTTAAGGTTGAAATTAAACCTCTGGAAAGACCAGTTAAGGCTTTGGCAACTACCGCGGTTTTGCCTTCTGCTGAAACAAAAAAGGCTGTAAAACCTGTTGTGGTTACGGAAGGAGCTGTGGTTGCGCCTATGACTGGGAAAATAGTTTCTGTTAAAGTAAAGGAAGGTGACGAAGTTAAGGCTGGACAAGTTTTATGCATTTTGGAAGCTATGAAAATGGAAAACGAGATAGTTGCGCCTAAATCTGGTAAGGTAAAGGAATTAAATGTTTCAGAAGGAAGCTCGGTCAACGAAGGTGAAGTGTTAGCTGTAATCGAGTAGTTTAAAAGATTGTGGGGGCTTTATATTCGCCGTAGATTTCCCTTAGAGTATCGCAAATCTCACCTAAGGTTGCATATTGTTTAACGCACTCCAAAATCACTGGCATGAGATTTTCATCGTGTTCTGCAGCTTTTCTCAACTTATCTAAGGCTTCTCTCACCTTAAGCTGATTTCTCATTTTCCTAATCGAATTAATCCTTTCAATAAGCTTCTTTTCAATTTCAGGGTCAATTTTCAAAATTTCAATCGGAGTCCTTTCCTCAGTAGTAAATTCGTTAACTCCTACGATTACTCGTTCCTTCCTTTCAATTTCCCTTTGATACCTATAGGCGCTTTCTACGATTTCACGCTGAATATATCCCTTTTCTATTGCGGCTACAGCGCCTCCAAGTTGGTCTATACGCTCAATATATTTCATCGCTTCTTCTTCAATATGATCCGTTAACCATTCAACGTAGTAGGAACCCGCAAGCGGATCAATGGTGTCTGCAACTCCACTTTCATAGGCAATAATTTGCTGAGTTCTTAGGGCTACTCTGGCAGCTAGCTCCGAAGGTAAAGCTAAGGCTTCGTCAAAAGAATTTGTATGTAAAGATTGAGTCCCACCTAAAACCGCGGCTAGGGCTTGTAAGGTTACGCGAACAATGTTGTTTAATGGTTGTTGAGCCGTTAGGGTGCAACCGCTTGTTTGAGTATGGAATCGTAAGCACCAAGCAGAGGGGTTTTTAGCTCCAAACCTTTCACGCATTATCTTCGCCCACAATCTACGTGCAGCCCTAAACTTAGCTATTTCCTCAAAGAAGTTATTATGAGAAGCGAAGAAGAATGAGAGTCTGCTCGCGAACCTATCTAGGTCTAAACCGCGGTTTATAGCAGCTTCCACGTATGCGATGCCGTTTGCAAGAGTGAAAGCCAGCTCTTGGACAGCTGTTGCTCCTGCTTCACGAATGTGATATCCACTTATGCTTATTGTATGCCATCTTGGAACATACTTTGAGCAGTATTCGAAGATATCTGTTACGAGTTTCATTGAGGGCTTGGGTGGAAAAATATACATGCCTCTTGCAACATACTCTTTTAAAATGTCATTTTGAACTGTTCCACCAAGTTTTTCTTGGGGGACCCCTTGTTTTTCAGCTACCGCAATATACATAGCAAGCAGAATTGTGGCTGGAGCGTTAATTGTCATGGAAGTTGTAACCTTGTCAAGTGGGATTCCATCAAAAACTATTTCCATATCACGTAACGTGCTAACGCTTACTCCTGCTTTTCCAACTTCCCCTTTAGCCATGGGATGGTCGCAGTCATATCCAAGCTGGGTTGGAAAGTCAAAGGCTACACTTAAACCTGTTTGACCATGCTTTAATAGGTATTTAAACCGCTGATTTGTTTGTTCAGCCGTGCCAAAACCAGCGTATTGCCGCATAGTCCACAGTCTCGCCCTATACATAGTAGCATAAACACCACGGGTATAGGGGTATTCTCCTGGAAAGCCTAAATCACGTAAATAGTCAAATTTTTCCAAATCGGCTGGCGTGTAAAAGCGTTTAACTAATATGTTAGAATGGGTGAAAAATTCCCTTTTTCGTTCAGGAAGCCTTTCAAGGCTTTTAGGGAGAACTGTTTTTTCCCAAACCTTTATTCTTTCACGAATTTTAGCGAGTTCTTCCTCCTTGAACAGTTTTGACCACCTTTCATTTTAAATGAATGACAACAAACATTATAAGAGCTTACTGTAAAAGCTTTTGAAGTTATGGATCACTTATCTAGAGGTTTTAGGAATATGAAAACAGCTGAAAAATTGCTGGATTATTTGGAAAGTTTAAAACCGAAAAAGTTTAGTGTTGTTGTCATGCCGGATTTTTTCCTAGACAGATTTGTTTCCTTAGAGCATACCTTGCCACAATTTTGTAATATTCTGGAAAAAAGTATTTCTAGAAAGGGTGGAGCTTTAGACGGTTACAAACAGTTTGAGTTTAGAGGAGGAAATGCCGTAAACACGGCGGCAGCTTTGGCAGCTTTAGGAGCAAAAGTATATCCAATAATTCACACAAGCAAGCTTGGGAAACAATTAATCAAATATTACTTAGAACCCTTAAACGTAGACCTTAGCTACATTGACTCCAGTGGTAGGCTTTCGATAACAACCGCCCTTGAATTCCCAAGCGAAAACGGAAAAATAAACGTCATGCTCAGAGACCTAGGTTCCTTAGAAAATTTTGGTCCAGCAAATCTTACAGAAAGGGAATACGAGTTAATTGAAAAATCAGATTATGTTTGTGTTTTTAATTGGGCTGGGACAAGGCGATATGGCACGGAACTCGCAAAAAATGTTTTTCAACATGTAAAAAATAGAGGGAAAGGAAAAACTTACTACGACCCAGCTGACCCAAATCCAAACAAAGAGAAAATCCCACAGCTTGTAAAAGAAGTTTTACTTTCAGACCTTGTTGACGTTCTAAGCTTGAACGAAAATGAAGCTGTTTGTTATGGTTCCCAAGTGGAGCCAGAAATAGCCAATAAAGTTGGTAAGGTGAAACTTGAAGAGTTGGCAATGGAAGCCGCTGAAACAATCGCAAAACATGTTAAAAGTAGAATCGACCTACACACAACTGTTTTTTCGGCTAGCTTTAAAAGCGAAACCAAAACAGTTGTTCCAGCATTTAATGTGAAAGTTTTAAGAGCTACAGGTGCTGGAGATGCATGGAATGCTGGAAACATTTTTGCAGATTTCCACAACTTTCCAGACGACATCAGATTAACATTTGCAAATGCTGTGGCTGCATATTACATTTCGAATCCGGAAGCAAAACATCCTACGCTTAAAAACTTAGAGAGCTTCTGCCGAAGAATTTTGGGAAATGAGAAAACTTGTTAAGGAAAATCTCCTATTAGATTTGTTAAGTTAAATTAGGGTAAGGATGAACTTTGAAAAAACTTTTCGGCACCTCGGGAATTAGAGGTTTAGCAAATCAAGAAGTCACAGCTGAACTTGCTGCAAAAGTTGGTTTAGCCTTAGCAAGCTACCTAAATGAAGGAACGGTTCTTGTCGGAAGAGACACTCGCACTTCAGGTTCTATGATTGAATACGCCCTAACAGCTGGGTTACTAGCTGGCGGCGTCTCTGTCAAAAAGTTAGGTATGGTACCAACTCCCGTGCTAGCCTACCTAACGAAAAGGACTAAGGCACATGCTGGCGTAATGATTACTGCATCGCATAATCCACCTCACTACAATGGAATAAAGATATTCAACAGCGACAGCACAGCCCTAAGCGAGCATCAACAAAGGGAAATTGAAGAAATTCTTCGAAACGAAAAATTCAAGCTTACTACGTGGAAGGAAATTAAGTCAGCTATAGAAAGCGAAGCACTGGTTGAATATTATGTTGATGAAGCCCTAGAAAATTTGGCTCTTAAAAAGGCTTGGCGGATTGTGGTTGACCCTGGATGTGGAGCTACCTTTAAACTTGCACCAGAAATTTTTAGGAGGCTTGGCTGTGAAGTTAGGGCTGTTAACGCTCAACCAGACGGCTTTTTCCCTGGAAGACCTCCCTTGCCAGATGAAAACACTCTAAAATCGTTATGCGGTGTTGTTAAGGAATTGAAGGCTGATTTGGGAGTTGCTTACGATGGAGATGGAGACCGAATGGTGCTAATAGATGAAAACGGCTCTTTTTGCTCTTTAGACCGTACGCTTGCCAGCTATGCATCGTATGTTGTTGAAAAGGAAGGGAGCGGAAAAATAGTAACGCATGTTGAGGCTTCTATGTGCATTGACAGAATGGTTGAGCGTGTTGGTGGCGTTGTTATTAGGACTAAGGTAGGTGACGTAAATATTGCAGATGCCATTAGGAAACACGATGCCATTTTCGGTGGAGAGCCGTGTGGAGCTTGGATACATCCAGAATTTCATTTTTGCCCAGATGGAATTCTTTCTTCCGTTCTTTTTCTAAAGATGCTTGAAGAAAGAGGTGTTTCACTTTCTGAAGCCTTGTCCGTTGTTCCTAGCTATCCCATTCTCAGAGAAAACGTTGAATGCCCAAACATAATTAAAAATGAAACGATGAAAAAAATTGAGGAAGAAATTTTCGAAGTTTTTCCCAATTTGTGTGAAAAGTCAACAGTTGATGGGATTCGTGTAACACTGTCTAATGGTTGGGTTCTGGTTAGGCCTTCTGGAACCGAGCCTTTAATTCGAATAACCGTTGAGGCTGAAAACCGCGAGGATGCAGAAGCTTTGATGGGTAAAGCTAAAGGCTTAGTTGTAAAAGCTGTTAAGGAGGCTACGAAATGAAGGCTGTTGTTTTGGCTGCTGGAGAAGGAACAAGACTTAGACCATTAACTTTCACAAAGCCAAAACCCATGCTTCCAATTGGTGGAAAACCTATACTTGAGCATGTTTTATATGCATTAAAAGAGGCTGGAATAAAGGACATTTATATCATTGTGCATTACATGGCTGAAAAAGTTAAGCAATATTTTGGCGACGGTTCAAAATATGAATTAAAAATTGAATATTTGTTCCAGCCAGAACCACGCGGTACAGCAGACGCATTATTGGTGGCTGAACCACACTTAAACGAGGATTTCATGCTTGTTTACGGTGACCTTCTCGTATCAAGCAAGGCTGTTCAAAGACTGATACAAACCTTTAAACGTGAAAATCCAATGGCTGTCATGGCTGTTGTCCCAGTTGAAAATCCCGAACATTATGGAGTAGTTGGGCTTCAAGGAAATCGAGTGACAAAAATAGTTGAGAAACCATCGAAAGAAAAAGCTCCAAGCAATCTTGCAAACGCTGGAATCTACGTTTTCACACCAGAAATATTTAAAGAAGCTAGAAAAACAAAAACTTCAACCAGAGGAGAACTTGAACTAACCGATTCCATTACGATGCTTGCTGAACAAGGAAAGGAAGTAATCGCTGAAAAAATTTCAAGGGAAGACTGGATGGACATCGGATTTCCATGGAGCCTTTTAGAAGCAAACGAGTGGACTCTAAAAAAGGCTGAATCAAAACTTAACGGAACAATTGAAAGTGGAGCAACCATTACGGGACCAGCCATAATTGAGGAGAACGCAAGAATAAGAGCTGGAGCATACGTTGAAGGACCAGTTTACATAGGTGAAAATTCGGATATTGGACCGAATTGTTACTTGCGTCCATTCACAAGCATAGGAAAAAACGTGAGAATTGGAAACGCATGCGAAATTAAAAATAGCATAATTATGAACGGAACCCATATTGGACACTTATCTTACGTAGGCGATAGCATAATAGGCGAAAACTGCAACTTAGGGGCTGGAACAATAACGGCAAACTTACGTTTTGATAAGAAACCAGTGAAAATGATGATTAAGGGAGAAAAAATTGACAGCGGAAGGAAAAAGCTTGGTGTTGTGCTTGGAGATAACGTTTCGACTGGAATAGGCGCCATGTTTATGCCTGGAGTAAAAATCGGAAATGACTGTTGGATAGATGCCGGCGCAATTATTAGAGAAGATATTCCTCCGAAAACCTTTGTGAAACTGAGACAAAGTTTAGAATCTGATAATTTGAGGTTAGGTTAACCATTTTCCCATAATTATTTCATCAACATATCTATCTTCAATTTTAAATTGTTTTCTACAAATCCCCTCAATTTCGAATCCAAACTTCCTATACAACTTTATAGCTACCCTATTTGTTGAAAAAACATTTAAGGATATTTTCTCCAATTCTCCATGCTCTTTCGCCCACTTTATCATATATTCCATCATCCTCGTTCCAATACCTTTCCCTCCGAACTCCTTCAAAATGCATATGCCTAGAAAACCAACATGCTTATTCTTTTCAAATCTCCCTGAAACAAGATGCGCCATACCAACTGGCATTTCGTTAATTTCTGCAACTAAAATCAAACCCTTTCTTTCTTTAATTTCCTTGATTGCTTGTTTCCAGTTTTCTCTTGAACGCTCTGGGACAATGTAATGCTTCTCTTTTGCTACGCTATCAATTATTCTTTTTATGGCATCCGCATCATTTTCTTCTGCTTCTCTTATAGTAACTCTAAAGCTGTTAGCTTTCATCTTCATTACAAATCACTTGTCTTTACGGTCAATAAAATTAACTGTCTCATTGTTAGTCAACCGCTTTTTGTGGAGTAGGCTAAGCTTTTAATTGAAGTGGGTCTATTACTTTTGCGGGATAAAAATGTCGGTTGCACAAAGAAAGTTCTTTGGAGAGTTAGGCGCTTTGCTTGAGCGAACAGTTATGGTTGTTACTACTGACGGTCGAAAATATACGGGTGTTCTCAGCGGGTTAAATCCTGAAAATTTGAGCATTTGCCTTTCAGAAGCTAAAGACGAGAAAGGACAAGTTTTTGACAAAGTTTTCTTAAACGGTAACATAGTCGCTGAAATTTTGGCTATTGAGAAGCCCTTTGATTTAAAAGCTCTGGCTGAGAGGCTTGAAAAAGTTTTTCCAACAATGGTTAAGCTTTACGAGGATAAGGGCTTCATCTGGGTTATGGACAAGATAAAAGTTACGGAGAAAGGCGTGGTTGAAGGTTCAGGACCAGCCGCTGAAAGAGTTCAACGAGTTTACGAACAATTTGTTGCTGAAAAACAGAAAAAAACGTAGTCTAGCTTATATGAGCCCCCTTTGCTTCGGTTCTTCTCTCCTTTCTTGTTTTCCTTTCTCTAAAATACCAAAAGACTCCAAAATGTTTTTAGTAGCCTCAACTGCAATGTCAAGCCTTGCCAAACTCACTTTAATCCTTAAAAATCCGCTTAAGGCTTCAAGCACTGCACGGGCTGCGGCTGGGTCTGGATAATATCCCGGAGTTTCAGCGAGGAGACAGAAGCCTCTAAAGCCTCTGAGTTTACCCACACCAATTAATAACCCAGCTAGCCCGAAGATGTTTCCGTCAAGGATTTCGGCTCCTAATTGTACAGCTTCATGCGCAGCTTCGATGTCTGAAGCTGCAAAGTAAAGCTTCGGCTTATCTATTTTTCCTTCTTTTCGTAAGCCACCTATTGTTATTATGTATTGACATCCAAGTTCTTCGGCTATGTCAAGTATTTTTCCGCAGAGTTCATATTGTCCAAAAGATGTTAGAGCTTGGGTGTTTCCATACAAAATGATTAGGTCTCTTTCTTCTCCTTTTCCCTTGTAGTAGTAAAGCTCATTTACTGGGATTCTTGTTTTCCCCTCTTCCGTTATTATGGAATAATCTTGGAAGGATGAGGAACTTATCTCCGCAAACAGTTTTGCTTTCAACTCTTGTATTAGGTGTAGTGCGGAGATATTGGCTACAAAGCCTATTCCTGGTAAGCCTTCAATTAGAATTGGGTTTTTCAGTTTGGGTTTTTCGTAAATTTTTATGTTGCAGACCATTTTCCCACTTCTGACAGCACAATTAAAGAATAACCATACCTATAAATGATGCTGGAGAAAAAGGAAGTGTGCTTTGAAATCCTAGAACGCGACTTGCTCGCAAGAATAGGTAAACTTGAAACTAAAAGTGGAAAAATTGAAACTCCAATCTTGTTGCCAGTCATAAATCCAAATGTGCAACCAATTACGCCTAGAGATATGAAAGATAGATTTCAAATTGAAGCATTAATCACAAATGCTTACATTTTAAAGAAAAAATTCGGAGAAAAAGTCGCGGAAAAAGGAATTCACAAATTTCTAGATTTTGACAAAACGGTGATGACCGATTCTGGAGCCTACCAAATTCTTGTTTACGGCGAAGTTGAGACTGAACCTAAACAAATAGTTGAGTACCAAGAGGAGATAGACACGGATATTGCGGTAATTTTGGATGTTCCAACCGGATGGGGCGTTTCACGGGAACACGCGGAAAAGACGGTAGAAGAAACGTTTTCGAGAGCAAAGGAGCTTGAAAGAATCAAAAAGCGTGATGACATTTTGTGGGTTGGTCCAGTGCAAGGCGGTGAATACATTAATTTGATTGCTAAATCAGCAGCGTCTATGAGCAATCTTCCATTTCACATATATGCTTTAGGAAGCCCGACACCAGTTATGGAGCAGTATCTCTTTGACAAGCTTGTTGATATGATAATGGCTGCTAAGATGAATTTGCCCTTAAATAAGCCCTTTCACTTGTTTGGAGCTGGTCACCCCTTCATGTTTGCTTTAATAGTTGCCTTAGGATGCGACATGTTTGACTCTGCAGCCTACGCAATTTTTGCCAGAGAAAACCGTTATATGACGGAACGTGGAACGGTGAAAGTTGATAAGCTTAAATACTTTCCGTGTTCATGTCCGGTTTGTGCAAAGAGGAGTCCGAAAGAAATTCTTGAAATGCCTAAAACGGAAAGGGAACGTTTTCTCGCGGAACATAACCTCTATGTTTGCTTAGCTGAAATTAGGAGAATAAAACAGGCTATTAGAGAGGGAAGGCTTTGGGAACACCTAATTTTAAGGGCGCACAGCCACCCTGCATTATTAAGAGCTGTGAAAAAGCTGAGGGATTATTCTCGTTTTATTGAAAAGTTTACGCCAATCACGAAGAAAAGCGGGCTTTTGTTTTTCAGTGGAATAGACCTTGCTAGGCCTGAAGTTTTGAGGCATGAGAAAAGGCTTTTAGATAATTATAGTGTTGAAAATGTTAGAACACTTGTTTTATTACCTCAGACTGAAGAGAAGCCTTACGGAAAATCTAAACAGCGAAAAGTTTTCTTTAAACATGCTAAAAAGTTGTTGGGTTCTAAAATTTTTGAAATTCATTTATGCACTTATGCTGCTCCGTTTGGAGTCATTCCTTTGGAAATCGAGGAAACATATCCGCTGTCTCAAAATGAAGTAGTAGTTCCGCTTGGTGAGGAGATGATTGATTATGTTGCCGACCAAGTGAGAAGATATATTATTTCTAGGAATTACGATAAGGTTGTTTTATTGAATTTGTCAGAATGGAAGGGAAAGGTTAAAGAAAGCTGTTTAGAAGCTTGTAGGCGAAAGAATATTTCCTTCTTGGTTTTTGATGCTGAACGTTGGGACTCGAAAACTGCTAAGGAATTCGCTGTTTTTGTTGCAAAATCGGTGTAAAGAATGATTAGGATAGACCTTCACGTTCACACATTTTATTCTGGGGATTCGAAAGTAAGTCCTAGGCTTCTTGTAGACATCCTCAACTCTCATCCTCTAGTAAAGGCGGTGGCAATAACTGACCATGACACTTTAGAGGGTTATAAGACAACAGCGAAACTTGCTAAAAGTTATGAAGATGTTTTAGTTATTCCAGGAATTGAAATAAGTGCCTTTGAAGGGCATGTGATAGTTTTAGGAGTTGAGGAAAAACCAGTTTATCCTATGAATGTTGAAGAAGTTGTTGATTTTGCAAGGGAACGAGACGGAGTTATTGTGGTTCCTCATCCATACAGAGTTTGTGGTCTAGGTGACTTGGCTAAAGGTTTTGACGTAGACGCTGTTGAAACCTTAAATTATCGTTGTAATCGCAGAGAAAATGAACTTGCAGAAAAACTGGCTAAAGAAATGAATTTGCCTGGCGTTGCTGGAAGTGACGCTCATAGGCATGACGAGTTACTAAGGGTTTACACTGAAATTGAAGCTGAGCACGATTTGTCCTCGATTTTGAAAGGTTTAAGACGTGGCTTAGTTAAGGTTAAAGCCTTAAAAGGATAGTTCATTCTGATAAGAAACTATTGTTTAAATAGTAGATTTCACGCAAATTGAATGAACCAAAATAGGAAGGTGAGAAGCAATACCAGTAAAGCTCAAGTTCCTAGGAGGCACCCACGAAGTCGGCAGAATAAGCATAGCAGTGAAAACCAGCAAAACCCAAGTTCTACTAGACTACGGAGTAATGGTCAACCACGAACCAGGCTTCCCAATGCACATTCCACCAAAAGAAGTCGACGCCATCATCCTCACACACTGCCACCTAGACCATTCCGGCGCCATCCCAATCTTCCACATCCACGAAAAGAAACCAGTATACGGAACAAAACTAACATTCGAACTAACCCAAATGCTAATCCAAGACTTCATCCACCTATCAGGATACTATCTCCCCTTCGAATACCTCGAACTACGCACAATGATGCGCAGCGTCAAAAACTCAAAATTCAACGACCCCATTAAAATTAAAGATTTAGAAATCAAACTCCTAAACGGCGGACACGTTCCAGGAAGCGCACAAGTTCTTATCGAAACCCAAGGAAAACGCATACTTTACACAAGCGATTTTAACACAAGAGACACCAGACTATTAAAGGGCGCAGACCAAAATTACGGAGAATTAGATGCAATAATAATTGAAAGCACCTACGCTGACGAGGATCATCCAGACAGAATGGAAATGGAGAAAGAACTTGTTAAATCCGTAACAGAAGTTGTTGAAAGCGGAGGAACCGTACTCATTCCAGCCTTCAGTGTAGGACGTTCCCAAGAAATTCTCTGCGTTTTAGCAGCACATCACTTTGAATATCCAGTAACACTCGACGGAATGGCTAGAGAAGCATGCAGAATAATGATGAATAATCTTGAATTCTTCAGAGACCCAAAACTTTTCATGGACGCCGTTCACATGGCTAACTGGGTTGAAGGATGGAAGGACAGAAGAAAAGCAACTAAAAAACCTGGAGCCATAGTTTCGCCTGCCGGAATGCTCAAGGGCGGACCAGCAGCCTTTTACATTTCGAAAATAGGTAAAAAATCCCACAACGCAATTTTCCTTGTTAGCTACCAAATTCCAGGCACGCCGGGCCGTGAACTTCTGGAAAAAGGTATGTGTGTAATAGATGGAAAAGTTCAGAAAGTTAAGGCAACTGTTCGCCACTTCGACTTTTCCTCCCATTCAGGCGCAACCGAACTTAAAGAGACTATAAAACATTTGGAAGGAAACCCAAAAGTCTACGTTGTGCATGGAGCTGAAGGAAACTGCGAAATGTTTGCTAACTGGATACGGGAAGAAGTCGGTTTGGAAGCTTTTGCACCCGAAGCCGGAGAAATAGTAGCTGTTTAGTGGGAAAATTGAAAATTGGAATTTTAAAAATTAACAAAGTGGACAAGGAAGTAGCTGAGCACCTAGAGAAGGAACTGCCAAAAATTTTCCCTAAAAGCGAATGTGAAATAATAAGTGAAGTTTTTCCCGTACCAATTGAAGCCTATAATAAAAATAGGAAACAATATTACTCTTCAATAATTCTTGCTAGAATAAGAGAAAAAACAAAGAATTTTGGTTTTGACATCGTTTTAGGCGTTACAGAATTAGACCTCTATGTTCCTCATCTTAACTTCGTTTTCGGAGAGGCTGAATGTCCAGGGAAAATAGCTATAATTTCTCTTCATAGGCTTAGACCAGAATTTTATGGAAGCAAACCGAATAGGAAACTTCATTTTGAAAGAGCGTTAAAGGAGGCTGTTCACGAAATCGGACATACACTTGGTTTACCGCATTGCTCCAATCAGTCATGCGTAATGTTCTTTTCGAATTCTATCCTTGACACCGACAGAAAAACGTTTCATTTTTGCGAAAAATGCTTTAAACTGGTTAAAAGGAAGTGTGGGAATGGCTGAAAAACCGTTTAAGGCAGACCCAGCATATCTTGTCCCAATAGTTGCCAGCCTAGCAGTTGGAATTCTCTGCTCCTTCCTCTTTTATTATACCGAAGTTAAGCTTGAACCAATCACCCCCGCGCCAGAAGAAGGGTTGGGTCCTATGTCAAACGCTTTATTTTTCGTCTTGATGATGGCAGCTGGAGCCACCATTATGTATTTTCTCTTGAAACGTAAAGGGGTTTTCAGCCTTAAACTTATAATTGGTACGGCTCTAATTCTAATCAGTTTCTTCCTTTCACTCATTTACTTCGACCTCCTATTCTACAGTCTAAGACTGGCTGTTGATTTACGAATTCTTTTCCTAATAGCTTTTGTAGCTGCTTTTTTAGCGGTTATTTCGGTCTTTAGGTTCGGAAAACTTCAGCGAGGTATTGTTGTTTTACTTGTTGGAGGCGGATTAGGTGCTTTTCTAGGAGTCACAATACCAACTTTAAGCGCTATTTTAATTTTAGCTGCCTTAGCTATCTATGATATTTTAGCTGTTTATCGAGGACCAGTTGGAAAGCTGGCGCAAGAGGGCTTAGAGAAACTTCCGGGTGTAAGCCTTGAGTTTAAGGATGTGCATATAGGGCTTGGAGACTTAACCTTTTATTCAATGCTTGTTGGACATGCCTTAACCAATTTTGGTTGGAATGCATGTATACTGAGTTCTGTTGGAGTTTTAATTGGTTCCTATCTGTCTTTCAAGTTTCTTGAGAAGAAAGGAATGTTTCCAGGGCTGCCTATACCATTAAGCCTCGGGTTAACTTTAATGTTTATTTCAAGCTTTTTTGGGGTTTAAAATGCTTAAATTTCAACTATTTCGCATTTAAGCTTTTTAATGACTTCTTCAGCATTAATTGGGTCGACTTTCAAAGTGTAGAGGTATCGGCTTGTTCTAAGTTTGAGCTTAACAACATCTTTTAGGCGTTTAACTGCACAATATTCCGCTCTTTCGGAAAGTTCAACGAATTCTTCGGTATCCTTAACCTCTTTTGGCATATTTTTCACCAAGACAAAAACAACAATAAAACCCAAACATATTTGATTTTCGGTTAAATAATAGTTAGGAAGAGTTCAGTTTTAGATGGGATAGAGTAGAATTATGAGAGTAGTTAAGGTTAAAGTCAACAAAGTGTCTGTTAAAGCTGTTTCAAAGGGGATTACAAAATTGTCCGGGTCTAATCCTCTGGTAAATGTGAGGATAGCCATTGAAAATGAAATTAGGGACATTGTTGGGAAGATTATGAGAAAGCAAATGATTGGAATCAAAAACGTTGTTAAAGTTTTTTCACCAATGTAAGCTATCAAACTGTAAATTAAATACATTATAAAGGACGCTGTCCCTATCTGGAGTAAATCTGAAATTTCGTTTTTTATTCCCTTAAAACTTGGCTCTGTTAGACCTAATACAAGTTTTGTTGTGGATATTGAACCAAAAATTGCTCCTGCTGAACCTGTAGTCGCCATTAACGCTGGATAAATAAGTAAAACACCTGGGCTCCGTTCTATTTGAGTTTTTATTCTTGATAGAAAGAAGCCTCCTATGGCTTCTATTAATCCAACTGCTAAAATCGAGAAAACAGCTTCCTTTAGAGTTTTCCAATATTCACTTTCACTTCTAAATCTGTAGGTTAGGTATACAACCGTGAATATGAAGCCTAAACCAACTGCGTAAAGCATTATGTTTCCTATTAAGCCAAAAGTGAAAGCCATCGAAAGGGTTAGTATGTAGGAAATGGTTGCCCAAATATCGGCTACCATTGAGGAAACTGGGTAAATTACGACGTCTGGGTCTAATCCTTTTCTAAAAGCCAGAAAACCAAGAAGCGAGGTAAAAGGAGCAGTCACCAATAATGCTATGGCTTTAGTTACTATGCATGAGAAAATTATGAGGGGGAATTCGCTGAGGGCTGTCTGATAGAAGATTAGTGAAAGAAAGAACGCTAAAAAACCTATTGTCAAACTTGATATGAGTGATAACGCATAAATTGACGCTAAAATTGAATAGTAATATTTCGTATTCCCCCTAAGTGAAGGCTCTATGAGTTTTACATGCAATCCAGTGCTTAATCTTCCACTTAAGACCCCATTTACTGCACCTCTAACACCTAAAACCAGAGGATAAATCATTATAACCCATCTTTTAACTAGAACAAGCGAAATAAAGTATACCGCTAAGCTTCCAGCCAAAATTTCGCCAAAATTAAAGAAAAAAACTCCTAATGACTCTCTAAAAATTTTAATTTTGCTTTCTACTTTCTCCTCTCCGGAGTTTAGGCTTTCCGCTTGTGTACTGCTGTGAACTTTCATCATTTCCACCTTCCATTTGTTAGACACCTCCGCTCAGATTTTCTCCGGAGAGGAGACAAGCTTCAAGTTAAATGATACGAATGAAGGTTCTAGCGTTTTTTATCATTAATAACCTTTTCGTTAAGTCTGTATCTTAGAAGAAGCATAAAGATTTATTTGGAAATTCCTTAATTCTCTATTAGCATCATGGAAGGGGTACATGTAAACCCTTGGGCTTGGGGCTTCTATATCTATGACCGAATTTGAGAAGGTTGAATACAAACCCGTCTCAGTTCGAGAACTGCTGACAGAAATGAAAGATATATCCGAACTAATGATAGACTTGGCTTATTCAGCCGCACTTTTCCACAGCAAGGAGTTAGCCGAAGAAGTTCTGGAACTCGAAAGCTACGTTGACAAACTGGTTTATTTACTTAACATGAACGCCATGCTTGCAGCCAGAGACGCTGAAGATACAGAAGCTTTAGTAAGCGTAACCGTGGTCGCCAACGCAACAGACAAAATTTCAGATGCTGCCGCCGACATGGCTGCAATAGTCCTTAAAGACATAGGAGTGCACCCACTCATTAGAGAAGCCTTCCAAAAAGTTGAAGAACACCTAACAAGGGTAGAGGTCAAACCCAAATCATTTTTCGTCGACAAAACAGTCGGTGAACTAAAACTCGCACCTGCCATAGGCGTAGATATAATCGCCATAAGACGAGGTAAAAAATGGATAATAGACCCAGAGGATGAGGAAATTATACGTGAAAGCGACATTCTAATTGCTAGAGGAGCACCAGCAGGCATAGAAGAATTTGAGGAAGCTGCTGAAGGAAAAATACAGAAGCTGGAGGAGGAGAAATAAGTGACAATTCCGAAGAAAATTTCAAAACAACTTGTTGAAAAACTTGTAGAGCTTAAGGATACGTCGGAACTCATGCTTGACTTGGCTTATTCAGCCTTACTCTTAAACAGCAAGGAGTTAGCTGAAGAAGTTGAACAGTTGGAAGAACACATGGATGACTTACACACGGAATTCGAACTCCTAGCCCTATCAAGCGGCTTCTCACCAAAAGAATCTAAGGATTTCTTGGGCTTGATAAGGCTCGGCGTAGTAACCGAATCGATTGCAGACGCAGCAGCCCAAATAGCAGAAGTAGTCCTACGTGGACTAAAACCACATCCAGTGCTGAAAATGGTAATTGAAGAGGCAGAAGAAACAGTAACGCGAGTCCAAGTAGCAGAGAACTCGCCGCTTGCCGGCAAAACCTTACGGGAAGCCGAAATACCAGAAAAAACAGGAATGTGGGTTCTGGTGATTAGAAGGGGAAACAAGTGGATAAGACCGAGACCAAACATAAGGATTCAAGCGGGAGACGTGATAATTGCTTCTGGATATGCTGAAGGCGAAGAAGACCTAACAAAACTAGCAACAACACAAACATAAGAATTAGCTTATTGTTATATGGAATTCGCAGTAGAAGTCCCCTTTTGCCATACATTTTGTTTCTTCGGAAGTAGCGTGTTTTCCTGTCAATGTTTCTATTAATCCTTCGAGGTATCCCTTAAGGAAGTAGCATGACGGCGTTTTGGAATACTGCCCCCTAGCGAAGGCATTGTCATATATTCTTATAATAAGCTCGCCTGTTTTCTCTCTTAAAAGAACCTTTTCTATTCTGCCCCATCCCCAACGAATATAGTAACTTGCAATTTCTTCAAAGAAAGCCTCAAAGGTTTCTTCTTCTTTTAAACGAGCTTGAAAAACTTTAGCCATGGATCTTCCGGCTCCCTTTCCAGCAACGTACCAGACTAGGCTTGCGCCTGTTCCTAGCACCTTGTTAACTTCCTCAATCATCCCTTGCAAAGCCTCAACCCTTAGCAGGATCCAGTCAACGCCTAAATGTGTAATTCGTCCTTTAAGCTTGCGTTTTGCTTTAGCCCTTTTCAGTTTAGTCTCCAAATCTACCCCTAAAGAAGCTGCGAAGGAATATTTTAAATAATTTATTAACTTAAAATTTCTATTGAATTTCTTTTAAAGTCAGATTTTAAATCTGAACTCTAAAAATTTGAATTTAATCTGATTCAATTCCTCACAATTTTTAGGAAATAGCTAAATCGATAAGGATGAAACTATAAAATAGTAAAGTTTAAAGGCGAATTTGCTTATCGAAATTAGAAGAGGAAGTCTTGACTAAGAAAGCCATAATTGTAATAAAGCTTGTAGAAGAAAGCAAAAGTAAGAGTAATAGGGAATTAGAGAGGGAAATATACTCTGAACTCTCTAAATTTCCACAGAAGATTCCTTGGATGGAAAGTATAGAGAAGGTTATTGTTGTTGAGAAAAATTAACTCCGTTCTTGAAAACAAAGTTATTAAGAATTTTTTCAATATGCCCCTTGCAGCTAAGTATCTTTTGGAAATATTTTCGACCTTTCTCAGTGAGCGTATAGGTTCTTCTCCTCCTCATAGTCTTTACTTCTATTAATCCTTCCCTCTCTAAGGCATATATATTTGAATAAACGGTTCCCGGGCTTGGTAGAAAATGAAAATGTTTATGTAGATATCTGATTACGTCGTATCCCCCAATGGAACTGCTACTATTATACATCATCGAGAGGATAAGCAAATCCATGAAATCCGTTAGAATTCTTCTCTCGAGGGTTCGGGTAACCTCCGTAACTACGGAAGTCACTTCTCCCCCTCCTTGGAAGACAACGTTCAAAAGTTAATTTATATTTAAACTTTTAGTCAGAATCTGAATATACACTGAAACTTTATGGTGGGCCGGGCCGGACTTGAACCGGCGACCTTCGCCGCGTCAGGGCGATGTCCTACCATGCTAGACGACCGGCCCTTTTCTATGCATTATTAGGATGTGTGGTAAATTAATTTTGTTTTGGTTTTCAGTTTGTGATGTTGTATGTTATGGGTAAAGTTTATATTTATGAAATTGAATTAGAAAATATTGAAATTGAATTAGATATTTATCTAATTGAGGTTGATGGAAAATGTTTGGAAAAGATGATAAAAACGATGAAGAAGTAGAAAAGTTAAGAGAGGAAGTTTCACGCTTAAGAGAAGAACTTAGAAGGCTTTCAGAAAGAATTGAAAGAAAACCAAGGACTTTCGTTGACATAGGCGAAAGAATCAGCGACTACGTTGAGGAAGTAATAGAGGGAGTCATGGAAGGCATAGCAGGAGAACTCGAAAAATCCATATTAATAGGGCCTCATGGAATCCGCATCATAAGTCATCATCCATACACGAAAGTTAAAAACAAAATCGACCTAGGGAAAGTTGCATCTGTTATGGGCGCCCTATCCAACGAATACCGACTGAAGATTCTGAAAGCCTTAATGTCCGGCGGAAAATACGTAAGCGAACTTCAGGAAAAACTTGGAGAAGTAACCTCAAGCACCTTACTCAGCCACCTAGACGCACTAGAAAAAGCAGGTCTAGTAGTTCAAGAAAAAACAAGAGGAAGATACCTAATTACACTTCCAGGACGAATAGCCTACAAAATGGCATTACGCATCTCAAGATTTTTCCAACAAGAAGACGAAGAACTCTGACTACCAACTCATAGAATTCCATCATTAAAATATTCACTTTCAGCATCAAACTTTATTACATTAAATATAGGGACAAATTAAAAAGGAGGCGAACCAGTTGAAGTCAACCATTACTCTACGAGTCGCAGAGGCACATGGAAGAGATGTTGGACGTGGAATAGCCCGAATAGACCCAAAAATAATGGAAGAATTAGGGCTTACAGCAGGAGACGTCGTGGAAATAGCAGGCAAACGTAGAACGGTAGCTATTTGCTGGCCAGGCTATGCTGAAGATTACGGTAAAGGTTTAATCCGTATTGACGGTTATATCAGAAATAATGCTGGAGTAAGCATAGACGAGAAGGTAACTATAAAGAAAATAGAGGCAAAAAAGGCTCGTAAAGTCACTTTAGCTCCTATGGAACCGCTAAGAATCATGGGCGCTGAAGATTACCTTCGCCAACTTCTCGAAGGCCGAGTAATCACACGCGGTGACCGCATTCCCATAGGAATCATGGGGCGAAGCATAGACTTAATGGTGACAAGCATTCAACCTCCAGCTCCAGCAGTGATAATTGCAGATGATACTGAAATAACCCTGACAGAAAGACCTCCCGCAGCAGTCCGTGAAGTTCCAAGGGTAACCTACGAAGACATAGGCGGATTATCCGAAGAAATAAGAAAAATTAGAGAAATGGTAGAACTTCCTCTGAAGTACCCGGAACTTTTCGAAAGATTGGGAGTTGAAGCTCCAAAAGGAGTTTTGCTATACGGTCCACCTGGAACCGGAAAGACTCTCCTTGCCAAAGCAGTGGCAAACGAAACTAATGCGGCATTCTTTAGCATAAGCGGACCAGAAATTATGAGCAAATATTACGGTGAGAGCGAAGAACGCCTAAGGGAAATTTTTAAACAAGCAGAAGAAAATGCTCCAAGCATAATATTCATCGACGAAATAGATGCAATAGCGCCTAAAAGAGAGGAGGTAACTGGAGAAGTTGAAAAGAGAGTTGTTTCTCAACTTTTGGCATTAATGGACGGTTTAAAACCGAGAGGAAGAGTAGTTGTAATAGGAGCAACAAACAGACCTAACGCCTTAGACCCAGCTCTAAGGAGACCTGGAAGGTTCGATAGAGAAATCGAAATAGGGGTTCCAAACAAAAAAGGCAGACTTGAAATTTTCCAAATTCACACCC
>JAOZNA010000072.1 GCA_029934005.1 Candidatus Bathyarchaeota archaeon | reverse complement strand
CCTGAAAAAACTCAGTTTTATCCTTCTCATTCGCTTCCAAGTGATGAAATTGAAGTTTTTGATGAGAGAAAGATTGAGAAAATGAAGGAAATTGAGAAAAAACTTGACGATATTTTAGGTTTAATAGAAGAAGAAACTATGCAGTTGAGCGAGTTTGTGGTAGAAGAAAAAAGTTTAATGAAAGAAAGCTGTACTTTCTTAAGAAAAATTTTAAAGAAACTTAGAATATCCTTTAAAATTCCAGCTAACGTTGTCTATTTAATTGAAAAACCCAAAAATATTTTCTTAAACGAAGAGGGACATTTAATACTTGTTTATGAAGATGGCCGTGTAATTTCAAAGCCTCTTGAAGAGTATTCTCCGGAAATAATTATGACGGTTATTTGGGAAATTTTACCGGAGCTGGCTAATTCTATAAGGCTTTACAGAGAGAAAATTAGTAGGAGAGTGGGCTTCTTTGACAAGGTTAAAAAGGAATTTAAAAACGTTTTCAGGGTGTTTGCTTCTTCCGAAAGCGAAAGTGAAGAATACGTGGAAGAGGAACCGGAAAAGGACCTTAGCAAAGCTATAGAGGAAGAGTAGGTGATTGGCTTGGATTATATGGGAACGGAAATTCGAACTTTCCACTCGCTTAGAGAATTTGAGGAAGCTTTAGAAGAGCAAATAGAGATTTACAAGACACTTATCGAAGATTATAGCCAATGGTTGGGCTCATTTCTACGAGATTATGAGGAAATTTATGGAGAGGAAGAATGGTTTAAGAATTTGGGTGCTTTGCAGAAAAGCCTTAAAATTGAGAGAAAAGCCAAACCTTCTAAGAAAAAGGAGAAAGGAAAAAAGAAAGGTGGAAAAATTTCCCAAATATGGGTTCAATTCAAAGAACTCGCACTTTGTGCAAGCGACCAAGGAGAAGCCGAAATCTTGTTTGAGGCAATAGAAAAATTGAAAGAGAAAGTTGATAAATTGGAAAAAATTCGTTTAGTCATCGAGGATTTAGAACGAGCTGGACTTGGGAAGGACATAGCATATCTCACTTACATCTGCGATGGAATTCCTGAAAAAATAGTTTTGAAACATAAAGAGGGGACAAAGTTTGAAGAGAGATTCAAATTTATAGCAGATTTCAAAGCCGTGGAATCTTTGGGGGTTTAGGTTGAGCTGAACTCGATGAAAGCTTTTGTAAACTTCTTCATAAGTTCGTAGGGATTTCTCACAATGCAGTTGAATCTGAAGTAGTTTCTTACGGCTCTGCTGTTAACACCTATTCCTATTATGCCTATGCCAAGTCTCTCTACATGTTTTACAATCTGTTTCAGTTCGGTTTCGACATTTTCATATCCTGCTGGGAAAAAATCTGAGACAACTACTATTACTTTAGACTCTTCAACATGCCCTTTTAAACCTTCAACTGCAATTTTTATCGCATCTGGAATGTAAGACATCCCACCATGGGTTAATCCGCCAATTCTCGCTTTTATTCGGTTCGTAAACATTTCATCGAAGTCCTTTATTATGTAAAAGTTGTTGTTAAATGCGAACATTCCCCAAGCGTTTTGGTTGAGTATGACATTTTTTGCTACTTCGGCGAGGCATAATGCGATGTCCCGAACCTGATTGGTGAAGAATTTTAGGCTTCGACTGGCATCAACAAGTATCGTCCATCTGTCCTCTCTTGTTTGAAGTTCCTCACGGACAAAAATGTCGGTGCGTTGACTTTTACTTGCAATCACTTGAATTGCCTCTTGTAAATCTACAAGTCCAGCCTCTTGCCGAAAATCCTCACCAGTAACATTCTTTAGTAGCCTAAGTTTTTCAAGTATACGCCGGATGGAGCTTCCAAGCAATACTCTTCTTCGTAGGTATTCTGCATAATCTTCTTCGGGAAAGACAAAGGAATTAAAATTCGTATTTTTCCCTAAAATTTTGTATTTTTCAAGTATTTTGTTCTTTCTTTCTTCAAAGGATTTCCAAGTGTAAAAAACTTGTGACACATCCTCATTGAGTATTTTTTCTAACTCTTCGTGCTTTCCATCGCTTTCCTTGTTTTGGTCACTTATCACGGCAAAAGCTTGCTTAGCAATTCTCATGGTTGAGTTTTCATTTCCTATCTTTTTGTAAAACAACGTATTATTTCCATGGTTATCCATGTATGGATAAGCCGGAATTTGAGAGGATTCACCGTAATTTGACAGAACAGCGTAAATTGATTCCGCGGTTTTTAATTTCGGTTCAGTTAAACCTTCAATTATGTTCTTTAAATCTTCGTTTTTCTCGGTTTGTAAGAATTTTTCCAGTGTTGTTTTCTCTAAATTTTTAAGCTGTGAAACTATTTTTTCGACATCCAAACGCATTTCTTTTGGAATTTTCATTCCCTTAATTTTTCCAACGGTGTATTGGGAGATTATGGCGGTTCTAAAGCGTAACGCCCTCTTAGGAATACGTGAGAATGGTTTTAACCTTAAATAAGAAACTGAGTTGGCTACAGCCAATTCTGGAAGCAAAAAGTTCCAGTAAGCTTTCAAATATGCATTTGCGATGGCATCTTCAATTATGGAGATAGTAAACATTGCCTTTGAAAAATCCTTTTTCTTTACCCAGTTCTTATACGCTTTAAAATTGGAGATTGCTGCGTGTGCGCTTAGATGGTATATGGAAGCCTTATACATTAACCACAAAATTCTTCTTTCAAAATCGTTCTCTAAGTTTAGGTGCATCCCTTGGAAAAAAACTAAATTCTTACCAGTTTTTCTGGGAACAACAAAATAAAGAACATAACCGTGTTTATCAACCCTAATCTTCGGATAATTTATCGAATTCTTTAAAAGAATTTTTAGGTTTTCAGGTCCTTTCTTAGTTATTTGAAATGTTGTTGTCCATGCATAGTCAAAGAAGTCCAATTATCCTTTATCACCTATTTGCTTCCAAACACCGAATATACAACTCTTCTAACCATTTCTTGAATTTCCGCATCGTCACTTGTTGTTCCCACAATGGTTTCATCAGCAGCTTTTTGAGGAGAAACTCCATCTGCAATGAGCACAGCCCAGTTGATTAAATCTCCTGGTGAAGGACCATATGGTAAGTCTCCATTTTTATATTGCCTTCTAAGTTCTGCTCCAACCTTTACTATTTTGTAGGCTGTATCCTTGTCCACTCCGCTTCTTTTGACAATAAGGTCCACTTCATCAGGGCATATTTCATCTCCAACACTTAGATAATCGAAATCTATCCAAACTGACATTCGTCTTCTTAGAGCTGCGTTTAACGGTTTTGTTCCCACGAATTCAGCTGAAAATGGATTCATCGAAATTACAATGTAACCATAGGGATGTCTATGCACAATTTCGTTGTCCTTTTCTGTTAGAACTATGTGTCCTCGGGTATCCAAAATTGGGTTCATTCTTGCCGCTACATCTTGCTTCATCATATTTGCTTCATCTAAATAAAGGAGACCACCGTACCGACACCACATGACTATTTGGCCGTCAACCCAGTTTTCCTTCCCCAATCCAATATATCTCCCGAAAAGGTCGTAAGTTGATGTTTGTAGTCCGCAGTTTACTTCCCATATTGGGAGACCGCAAAGTTCAGCAACCAAATATACTATGTGGGTTTTTCCAGTTCCGCTTGGTCCAACGAGGGCGCATTGTTTAAAGTAGTAAAGCGCCCTTACTATTCTTTCAACGTAGTTTTTTCCTTTATCTACATATTCTGGTGTTCCTTTTGGAATCAAAGCTCTAACTTCTTCTGGAAAAACATATCCTGGGTGTAGGTCATATTTTTCTATGTTGTATTTTTTGCGTAGTGGGTGGTTATATTCGCTTAGAAGTACGGGTTTGCTTATTGATATTTGAACCCTTGCTCCGTTTACTTGGGTTTTTAGGGATTTTTCTTCTAGTAAGAGTGATTTTTGGTCTTCTTTTTTCCCTTGGGTTCCATATCCCATTGAGAAAGTGAATGCTCCGTTTTTCTTTTTTGTTGAGCGTGACAAGGCATGCGGCCTCCTTTCAGCATATTTTTACTCGGAATCCGATTTAAATATTATGTCTTGCGACTTACGATTATATGCTCTTAAAACAAAACAATATTCACACCCAAGAAGAAAAGTGTCTGTAGCAAAAAATTACACACAAAACATCAAAACCGCCCAAAACAAGCCTAAATCAGAAATAATCAAAAACAAACTTACTCAATTAAGTGAGGAAACAAAAATTTGCCAACGTTCAACGCCGCAGGTGTTACAATAGATGTTCAAATAAACCACATAATAGCTGAAAAGCTGAATCCAAAGCCTCCAAAAGAAACAGTGCAGTTTGACGTTAAGGCAAAACTTGAAGAAAAAGAGAGAAAAACCAACCAAGTAACAATTGTTTTTACAATCGTGATAGGAACAAAGCCAAGTTTGGTAAAATATGCGGCGAAAGGAACCGCTATAATTCAAGGGAGAAACGAGCAAATAGAAAAAATGCTGGAAATAAAAGAAGAGGGAAAGATTCCGCCAATCCTTCACGTTATATATCAGCACGTCTTTACGGCAATATATCTGATTTCCACAATAACTGGAACACCGCATCCTCCACCCGACCTGCTTTATTCAGAAGGAGAAAAACTTGGGCTTCCACCAGAAGAGGAAAAAGCGTTGGGATTCACTGAACCAGCCAAACAAACAGAAGAAACCGAGGAAACAGTTCCGCAGCAGGAAGAAACTTCAACTGAGGAAACCGTTATACCAACGGAAGCTGAAACAGAAACCTAACAATTCTCAATTAAAATTATAAATCATAGATTCTTGAAGTTAATTGGGTAGATGACCAATAAATGCATAAGAAACCATACGATTCAAAAGAAAAATGGTTTTGGATTTTTTGTTTAATCGGTAGCTTTGCAATTTTAAGTTCTACAATGTCCAAAAATCCGGTGTTAAATCCCTTTGCGAAAAGTCTTGAAACGCCAGATCCATTTATGGGTTTTGTCGCATCAGCTTCCACGATTCCGGGAATACTGATTAGCCTACCAGCTGGAACCCTCTCAGATATTCTTGGAAGAAGAAAAATGTTGGTGGTCTCAAGCATAATTTTCGCTTCAGCACCATTTCTTTACCTTTTAATTAACGCATGGTGGCAACTTATTCTAGTACGTTTTTATCATGGTTTTGCCACAGCCATTTTTGTTCCAGTTGCAAACGCTTCCATAGCCGAAGTTTTTCCGAAAAGAAGGGCTGAGAAAATTTCTACTTTTTCAACTGCAACCATTGTTGGTAGAACTGCAGCACCGTTCTTAGGCGGATACATCTTATCTGTCACAAATTATAATTTTAAAAGCCTTTACCTAGCAGTTGGAATAGCGGGAGTTACCACTTTCATTTTAACATTTTCACTCTTTAAAGAAAGGAAAACTGCTGAAAATGTGAGTACTAAGAAAGGTAAGGAGTTGAATTCGGCTCAGTCTGTGATTTCAGGTTGGAGTAAAGTTGTGAGGAATCGTGGAGTACTGGTTATTAGCTTTATTGAATCCGTTCAGTATTATGGTTATGGCGCCATTGAGTATTTCCTTGTAGGCTATTTGAATGAAATTGTTAAATTAGATGCGTTTCTAATAGGCATAATTTCAGGCGGGCTTCTTGTGGTTTCTTTTGCTAAACCTTTTATGGGGAGGCTTTCTGACAGAATTGGAAGAAAAATTCCTATATTTTGGGGATGCATAATAGCGGGAATTCCACTTTTAGGAATTCCATTAACAAAAGATTTCGTTTTCCTCTTACTTTTCGCAGTTCTATATGGGATAGGCTTTGCATTAGTAACTTCTTCCACACCAGCCTTTGCAAGCGAACTTTCACCCCCAAAACTTGTAGGCACAACCATGGGATTTTTAGGCACAATAATGGACGTAGGTCAAACTCTAGGGCCTATCATAAGCGGTTTAATACTGGCAAATTTCGGATATGTCGGTTTATTCTACTCCTTAACAACCCTATATTTGGCTTCAAGCATCATTTTCGCATCATTAATTACCAAACGGGAATAAGGCAAGAAATATCAGTTTCTAAACACCTCGTAGAACGCAAGTTTGGTAGCGGGGGGTCGACTTTCAGGAAGCCAGACACACCAGCTTCCTTTTGAACGACCGATCTCCGGGTTATGAGCCCGGCGGGTTATACCTGGCTACCCCACCCCGCTACCAGCAATTATTAGTAGGTTTACGAGGTTCTTATAAACTTTAACACTTTTCAGCTTCGTTGATCAGGCATATTTTGTGGTTTGATTTTTCTTATGTATTTTGGAGCTACATATTTGCATAAGTATACTTTTTCGGTTGCCTTATAGAATTTTATGCCTTCTTTTCTGGCTTTTTGAACGTTTATTTCTAAAATGACTGGTTTTTCTGTTCTCCTTTGACCGACTTCTTTTGCTATTTCTATTGTTGGAGATAAATGTACCCATTTTCTATTCATAGGTTTTAAGCCTTCCTTCAGGATTTTAGAGGCTGCTTCAGCAGTTGTTCCATGATACAAAACCTTAACGTTCCTATTTTCTTCAAGCTTGAGTTTGACTGGAATCGTGTGACCGTATAACGCTCTTATTTTGTTCCCTACAACTTCGAACCTTTTTCTTTCACTTTTTTCAACTATTTCCAAAATAAAATTTTTATCAACCGCAAATCTTTCTTTAAGCTTCTTTAAGAGTTGGTCTAAATCCACAAAGCCTTGGCTGTCCATTTTCAAATTTTCAGGGTTATGCCTCAAAAGATAACTCATATATCTACTAACCTTAACTTTCAGATTCCGCTTCATAACTACCACTTGAATATTAACTACAAATTAATTATTAATTTTGAAAGTATACGGGAAAGTAGGCGAGTAGTACTTGACAATTGCATGCGAAGGCAATTGAACTCATAGCGTAAGAGCAAGGCATAGACCTAAAACATACAGAGTAATCCTCGAATGGATAGTAGAAGACGAAAAAGACACCAACAAACCCTAGACATGATCAAAAACATAGTAACGAAAAATAGCTATGTTAAACACTATAGAACTTCTTAACTTTACTTCTTCATCAACTATTAGCTAAAGGCTGGCGTGTTGGCTGTAACCA
>JAOZNA010000014.1 GCA_029934005.1 Candidatus Bathyarchaeota archaeon | reverse complement strand
AGAAGGAGCAGTATGAAAGGCTGAAGGAAGATAAGGAAAGCTGGAAACAAAAAGCAATAACAGAGTATTAGTCTCAGAACATTATACCTCAAATCCAGCTATCCTTAAATATCTCATTAACTTCTTCTTAACCTTCACTCCAGCTTGTTCAGCACGCTTAAACAAGTAAGCAAAATCTATACGGTCTTCAAACTCCCGATTAAGAATGTGTAAAACCATTTTAACGTCCTTAATATCTTGCTTTCTTGAGGCAATTATTTTCAGAATTATGGTGTCTTCAATGCTGGGAACGAAAACTTCACCGTCAACATTTAGAACTTTACATCTTTCATAAAATTCTTTGTCAATGATGATTGGTTTAATCATGATGTCTATGCGGTCTAAGTCCTTTTCTACAGTTAAACCCCAAACTCTCCAAGAAACATTGTAACCCAAGCTTCTTAGTTGCTTTGTAACCTTTTCACGTAGTTCATCGATTACCAAGGTGCAAACAATATCTAAATCCTTTGTGAAACGGAAAACGGGAATACCGCGGTAGAAGAAAGCCCGAACACCAGCTACAACAACTTTACTCTTATTTTCTTTTAAAATTCTAATGATCTCATTGTAATTAGGGGACCAGTAAAGTTCAACCATAATTTCACCTTACCCTTTCTTCGCTTCTCTGAGTATGAGTTCAACTTGTTGAATGGCTGTTCCCAGATAATTCTCTGGTTTCAAAGCCTCTTCTATCTCGTTTTCATTTAAGAACTTTCTAATTATTTCGTTTTCCAACAAAATTTGTTTAAAGTGTCTTTTTTCTATTTGGCTTTTTATTGCAAGTTTTCGCAACAATTCATGGGCTTCTTGGCGGTTCATTCCTTTCTCTACAAGTTTTATCATTACTGCTTCCGACATTATTCTGCCTTGGGTCATTTCCAAGTTTTTCCGCATCTTCTCTTTGTCTACGTAAAGGTTTCTAACAATCCCAATCATTAAGTGAAGCATATAATCCACAAGTATACATGCTTGAGGGATTATGAAACGCTCTGCTGAAGACTGTGTTAGGTCTCTTTCATGCCAAGTCACAACGTTTTCTAAGGCTGGAATGGTCAAACTACGCATTATTTTTGCCAAGCCGCAAATTCTTTCACATAGTTCTGGATTACGTTTATGGGGCATAGTGGAACTTCCAACCTGTTTCTCAAGAAAGGGCTCGGCTACTTCTGCTATTTCTGGTCTCTGAAGTTCACGTATCTCTGTTGCAAACTTATCTAGGGTTGAAGCTATTATTGCGAGCAAGCATACTAGCTCAGCATGGCGGTCTCGCTGAACAATCTGCGTAGTTATTTCAGCGGGCTTTAAACCAAGCCTTTGCATCACCAACTCCTGAATCTTCATGGCATGAGGTCCCAATCCAGCCATTGTTCCAACAGCCCCGCTCATTTTTCCAACCAGAATTCTCTTTTTACATTCACGTAAGCGTTGGATATGACGGCTTATCTCTTTCATCCAAACTGCGAATTTGAAGCCAAGCGTAATTGGTAATGCGTGTTGACCATGAGTTCTGCCAACCATAATTGTTTCTTTGTGTTCCTCAGCTTTTTTCATCAAAATTTTTTCAAGCTCGGTTAGTTTCTTTTCAATAAGGTTTAGTGCCTCTTTTAATTGTAGGGCTGTGGCGGTATCAACAATATCATAGCTTGTTGCTCCTAAATGCACATATGCACCGCTTTTTCCGCAAACTTCGGCTAAGGCTTTAACCATAGCCATAACATCATGCCTAATCTCCTTCTCAATTTCCTTAACTCTTTCAATCTTCACATAACGCGTAGAGGCCATTTCCATAATCTTCTGTGCATCTTCTCTTGGAATATTTCCAACTTCAGCATGTGCCCAAGCCAGAGCAGCTTCCACGTCTAAATAACGCTGCAGCCTGTTCTCTTCTTCAAATATTCTACGCATTTCCGCGGTACCGTATCTTCCAGTATCTATTGGAAGGATGGGCAATAATTGTTCCTCCACAAATGAGTTGGTGAACAACCTTTTTACCAATTTCGCTAAGCTATTATAAAAGCATGAAAGCTTACTAGAGATGAAGTGTAAGTGGGAGCTTTAGTTGCGGTATTAAGTAAGAAAGGCGAGAATGTTGCGGAAAAAGCCTTAGCTATGCTAGAAGCTTTACGTCACAGATACGATGGCTCCTATGGAATAGCATCCGCCACAACCATCTCCATGGTGAAAGCAGCAACAAGAACGACAATAAAGAATTTTTCTTCTCCAAGAATAATCGGCTACGGACTTGCAGCAATAACCTCAGATGATAAACCGCAACCAATACTAGCCAAAAACTACGCCTTAACATTTGAAGGACGAATCTATCAAACGGAATCCTCCTCAAAAATTAGTTTCATCCTCAATTTCTTAGAAGAAAATCCGGAGGAAAAAGCTAGGAAACTAGTTAAATCTGTAAACGGCTCTTACACCTTTGCAATTTCTACAAAAAACAACTTAATTGTTGGAAGAGACCCGGTAGGAGTCCGCCCGCTTTATTATGGCGAAAATAATGAATTATGTGCTGTAGCTCCAGAAAAGAAAGCCTTATGGAAAATTGGAATACGTGAAACTGCTTCTTTTCCGCCTGGAAATATAGCTTTTGTAGATGAAAATGGATTCAGATTCGAATGCATAAGAGTTTTTGAAAGGAAAAAACCTCTAGAAAATTTAGACACAGAACGTGCTGCAGAAAAACTTGCTGAAATTCTTTCAAAATCAGTTTTTGACAGAGTTAAAGATGTGAAAAAAATTGCCATTGCTTTTTCCGGAGGAGTTGACAGCGGAGTAATCGCTTTATTAGCTAAAGAAGCCAACGTTGATGTCCAATTGTTTTGCGTTGGTTGTAAAGATAAACCCGAATTTAGAAACGCCCAATTAGCAGCTGAAGAATTAGGTCTCCCATTAACCACTTATTGTATCTGCAAAGAAGATGTTGAAGAAGTTTTGCCAAAGATTTTGTGGTTAATTGAGGAAGCCGACCCAGTTAAAACATGCATTGCAGTTCCAATATTTCTAACTGCTCAAAAAGCTTCAGAAGACGGATATAAAGTTCTTTTGGCTGGACAGGGTGGAGACGAACTTTTCGGTGGTTATTGGCGATACCTCAGAATCTTAAAAGAAAAAGGAGCCGAAATTTTACAGAAAAAACTATATTTGGATGTGGTTAACTCTTACCTAAACAATTTTGAAAGAGACGAGAAACTATGCTCTTTCCATAAAATTGAGTTGAGACTTCCGTTTGCCGATAGCCAACTAATTGAATACGCCCTAAAACTTCCTTTAAACATGAAAATCTCATCTGAAAAAGATGAATTGAGAAAAATGGTTTTGAGAAAAGCAGCAGAAAAACTCGGATTACCAAAGTCAATAGCTTATAGAAAGAAAAAGGCTATTCAATATTCAACTGGTGTCGCCCAACTCTTGCGACATCTCGCCAAAAAGAAAGGGTTAAGTCTTCGAGATTACATCACAGAAATATTCAACGAATTAAACTTTGAACGTGGGATTCCATGACAAAAACCGCAGTAATCTATTCTCCAATATACCTAAAACATGATCCTGGTCCAACTCATCCCGAAAGCCCAAAACGTCTTGAAATAATGATTAATGAACTGAAAAAAAGCAGATTTTTAGAAAAAGAAGACTGTAAGCTTTTAGAACCAAGAGAAGCAAATGAAACCGAACTACAACTCGTTCATAAAGCAGATTATATAGAGTTAGTGAAAAAGATTTGCCTAAAAGGCGGAGGAATACTAGACCTAGGAGACACAGTAGCCTCAGCTGAAAGCTTCAAAGTTGCCAAATACGCTGCTGGAGGAGCCCTAAAAGCCGTAGAACAAGTTTTAGAAGGCAAATTTAAAAATGCATTCACCTTAGTAAGACCTCCGGGGCACCATGCTGGCTCCTACTATCCATGCGGTTTCTGCATATTCAACAATATAGCAATAGCTGCTCAGCACTTAATTCAAAACTTAGGCTTAGAAAAAGTTCTAATCTTAGATATTGATGCCCACCATGGAAATGGCACTCAAGAAATCTTCTACAACACGAATAAAGTGTTCTATATCAGTTTACACCAAGACCCGAGAGGTTTTCCTGGAACTGGCTTTCCAGATGAAATTGGCGAAGGAAAAGGATTAGGCTTCACATTGAACGTTCCATTTCCCTTTAGAACAAGCGACGAAATATATCTTGAAGCTTTTAACAGCATAGTTGTTCCAGTGATTGAGCAATATGCTCCGCAGTTTATTCTGGTTTCTACTGGGTTTGATTGTCATTATACTGATCCAGTTGCAAGCCTTTGTCTTTCAGCTAATGCTTATTCAGTGATTTTTGAGAAAATAGTGAAGCTTGCCGACAAGTATTGTGGTGGAAAGCTTGTTGCAGTTCTTGAGGGAGGTTATAGCTTCTCTTTCATTGGGAAACTGGCTGCCTTAGCAGTTTCTAAGATGGCTAGCTTCGAATACCTAATCGATGATCAAGTCCCAGAAAGGTATGTTGGAAACGAAATAGTTAAGAAAAACGCTGAAAAAATCTTGAAAGAAGTCAAAAATTACCATTCTTCGTTTTGGAACCTAGATTAAAGAGAAAGAAAAGGGGAATATTACTCAATTATTTCTATGGCGGCTTCTGGACATTGAGCTTCACATGCTCGACATGCTAAGCATTCACTTTCATTGACTGGAACAGATTTCTCATTTTGTATCTCAAAAACTCCTACTGGACAAACTTCTACGCATGTTCCGCATCCAGTGCATTTATCATGGTCCACTTTGACTTCAACCATCTTCCATTCTCCCCTAGCTGAGATTTTAGAGAAATAGAAGATGCGAAATAAAAGGGTTTCTTCAGTGAGTTTCTTCCTTAAGCCTTAACAAGGCTCCCTCAATAGCAAGCTGAGCTCTCTCTTTACGGCGTTCATGATCTTCTAAGAGCTTCTTATAAACCGCCCTCGAAATCTCCCCTCTTCGGTATCTACTCTCTATCCTCTTAATTCCAATCTCAACTTCTTCAAGTTCTGCCTCGGCAACTTCCAATTCCTTAATAATATCCGCATACTTCGGTCCAGCATTCCTAATTCTCTCCTTAAGCACTACTAATTCTTTGTTAATCGAAGAAATCCTTCCCTCAAGCATTTTCTTCCTCATTTTGTATTGCCGCCTCGGAATCTTACCTCTTCTAACACGAGACTCCAACCTCTCAAGCTCAGCGCTCATTCTACTTCTCTTTTCATAATTTTCAACAAACTTTCTAAAAATCCTAGGAGAAACAACCTCTTTCAAAACTTTGGCTGGCGGAGGAGCTACCGTAGGCCTAGTTGCTATTTTCCAAGAAAGTGCCACAGCACAGACTACTGCAGCGGCTGCACCAGCCCAAAGAACTGGGCCATAGGAAGCCCATAGAGGATTAACCGAATAAACAATTTCTGCGTAAAATCTAGTGTAAGGAGTATAGTTTTCAAGGGTAAAGGTTACAGTTTCAATTAGGCTTTTCCTTTCAATTTCGCTTGGTGAAAAAGAGCAGTTTTGAATTGTTTGTAACTTTGCTCCTTGGGGAAGCGAAATTTCAACAATTAACTTCTTGACTACATAAGTGTAAATTCTTTGTATTCCAACAATTACCGTAAATTTTCCATTGTTTTCCTTAAGCAACTGATCTGATGGAACTTTGTAAATTACGACAAGTTTTATGCTCTCATTAAACCGTAGACCTGGAAAACTTATTTCATTATTGCTAACATCGGCTCCTTCAACTATGCTTCCAAACTCATTTTGTATCCTAAAATCTCTTGAACTGTTTGGGAAGGAAAATTTAATTGATGAAAGTGTATTTCTACCTAAGTTTTTGATGAGAAAGTGATCACGTATATCTAGTTCCCTTTGTCCTATGGAAATCTGTCTTTTCATTTCTCCTATTTCCACCAAGTTGTAAGTTCCAATTATCCGTAGTTTTGCTTCAAATTCCTCAAGGGAAAACGCTTCTAATGGAATCTTTTTGGTAGAAAAGTAACTTCTCTTATTCCATTCCCATCTTTTCTCAAATTCAACTGAGGTGTAATTTAGCAGTAAAGATTCAGGCACAATAAGTGTGGTGTTACATGTATCTGCTTGTTTAGTTAAGCTAGGGTATAACGGGAATTCCATCTTTAGGATATTTGGTTCAAGAAGTTGAGGTTCAAAAATTCCAAAGAACACAAATGTCACCGTAAAGCTTTTTGAAACGTTGACGTAAAATCCACCTATTTTTGTAAAGTCAATTGTTATACCATAGAATCCAGTTTTTCCCAGTCCCGTGTTACTTATTACAGGAATGATCTTGTCGCTTTCCTCATCATACGCGAAGCATCGCAAAAGGTAAGTGGCATACTTGTATGGAAATCCTATTGGAAACATTTTCAGAGTTTTTTCTCCATTTTGCGCGGAAATAGATACTGTTTCGTTTACAATTATGGTTCCTCCGTCTAAAATTTCTATGGTTTGGTGGATTTTGTCAATTTTTATTCCTTCTAGGTTCCATTCTACATTGGTTGCATAGGTCTTATATTGATATGACTGTAGGATGGCTAAACAAGCAAGCGCTGTTATTATGAGTAGTGGTAGGAGTTTATGTTTCATTTTGTCATCCCTTGAATTTTGAGTTCTTGGCATGTTTATAGAATTTTTTGGTTAATATACGTTTTGAAGTCTGAGAGGCGTTTATCCCTTACTTGCACGTAGGGTAATATTCTCCTAGCTAAAAGGGGACCTAAAGCCCTTTCTAAATCGCTTATGAATCTTATTGGCTTCATCTTTCTATAATTAATTATTTTTCTTGCATTTATTGGTCCGATATGCGGGACTCTTAAAATTTCATTGAATGTAGCTGTGTTTAGGTCTATTGGGAATAGTTCTGGATGTAGTTGAGCGAAAACCAATTTTGGGTCGAAGTTTGGAAGGAAACCTTTATCGTTTACTATTTGTTTAAAATGTTCTGCTTTGAAGCCGTAGTCGCGTATTAGGAATGATGCTTGGTATAGGCGGTATTCTCGCCATGGTGGACATGGTTTTCTTTTCTCCAATGGTGTCTGGGGAATAGGTTCGAATCCACTGTAGTAAACTCTCCTCAATCCTAGCTTTCTATAAAGCCATTCTGTTGCTCGAATAAATTGAAAATCATCATCTTCAGTGGCTCCAACAATCATTTGTGTGTCAATTCCAGCCTTAGCAAAACCAAACCTGAAATCTTTACTCTCTTTCCTAACGCTTTTTACTTCATCTATAATCCAGTATAATCGCTTTAAAATTGCCTCTTTAAATCCTCCTTTATCTGGACATATTTCCCCAAAGGTTTCTTTATTTGGTGCTTCTAGGTTTACTCCAACTCGGTCTGCTAGTCTAACAGCTTGTTTAATATACGAACGGTTTGCACCTGGCATTATTCGTAAGTGAATATATCCGTTGTATCCCATGTTTCGGAGGTGTTCTACTACTTCGAGTTGTTTTTCCATAATGAAGTCTGGGTCTTTGCTTATTGAGGAACTTAGGAATAATCCCCGTATCTTTCCTTGTTTCCACAGATGTATTGTTATTTCAGCGAGTTTTTTCGGTTCCCATGTTGTTCTTAAAACTTTTCTTTCAGCTCTAAAGGCGCAGTATTTACAGTCGTTTTTGCAGAAGCTTGTTAGAAGTGTTTTTAAAAGCGGTACGCATTTTCCTCTTGCTGCTGCTTCATATATTGGGACAACAGCTCTGTCCCATTTTGCTCCTAGTGTTAGAAAATACCATTTGTCCCTTTTTCGAATCGTCTTAGCCAAAGCCTACGCCTAATAAAATTATGGTTCACCATACTTAAAGTAATATCCTTCTTCTTTTTTCGGTCCGAAGCTTCGGACTCCTTGTTCTTTAAGCTGTTTTCTCAGCTTGTTAGCATATTCCTTTGTAATTTCTCCTCTTTTTTCCATGTAATCAATGATTTCTTCTGCTTGTTTTTCTGTGTCGCATCTTCTGATGAAGTCTATTACGTCTGGCATGTAGTGCTGAAATTTTCGCGACGCGGCTCTTTCACCTACGTTTATGTTTGACCTAACCGATGTTATGGAAACTTTGCATTCGTTGTTTTCCATTTCTCTTGCTAAGTTCGGGAACAATTTTCTGAAGGTTTCCTTGTCAATTTCCATTGTTTTAACCTTCAATTTTTCAGTTTAAAGGCTCACTGTAGGCTTTCTCAAGTTCTTTTATGAGAGAACACCTATTTAAATCAATTTGAATAAAATCCCATGGTAACTGTTCATCAAGATTTTTTCTTCTTAAATAATGCCCAAGGGATATGCCGTTTTCTTTGAAGGCTTTACGCCAGGCACCTAAACTGGCTCCGTACCTAGCAGCAAGCTCTATTACCCTGCCAACTTTTCTATCGCCTAGAGACAAAAATGCTTGAATTTGAGCTCGACGAATATTCAATCCGCTAACTCTTATATTTCCATGTTTCTCCAATTCTTTTTTGATTAGTTTTAGGTGTTTACGTAAATATGTGGGGGCTGGAAAGGGTTCCCATTGGAATGGGGTGTGAGGTTTAGGAATTAGTGGATTAACACTTACATGTATAGAATTAAATCCTATTTCAGCTATTTTTTTGGTTAAAAGAACCATTTCTTTTATATCTTCAGATTTTTCTGTTGGAAACCCAATTATGTAGTAAAGTTTTAGCTGTTTTATTCCATTTTGGTGTAAAATTTTTGCAGCTTGTATTATTTGGTCTTCTTCTATGCCCTTGTGAATTAGGTTGCGGAGTCTTTGTGAGGTGCCATCTGGTGCAAGGGTTATTCTGCGCTGTTTTCCTCTTACAATGTTTCTTGCTAATTTTTCAGTGACTGCGTCTGGTCTTATGGATGGTATGGCTATTCTCCAGTTATTCGATATTATATATTCGCATAATTCTTCAAGTTTAGGAAAATCGGAAAGTGCGGAGCCGATAAGCGAAACCTTATCCACTGGAGTATAACGCATTCCCTCTTCAAGTATTCCTTCAAGCTTTTTCAGACTTCTAGGTCGCATAGGTCTTGCGGTAAATCCTATTAGACAAAAACGGCATCCTCTGCTACATCCACGAGTAACTTCCAAGTTGAAAGTTTTTCCAAAAATTGTCATATAAGGACTTTTTGAATCAACAAGTGGAACTTGCTGAGCCAAAGGGTGAGGGGCATCGTCTAACCGTCTAATCCAAACCTTTCTAACTAAATTACGGGCTTCCGGAACATAAACCCCTTCTAGACTGGCTAAATCCACTACCTCTTTCGGAGTCTTAATCTGCTTCATTCCATCAATTAGCTTATTCAGAATAGGTTCCACTTCACCTATAATGAACATATCTATGTAATCCGCGAGCGGTTCTGGATTTTCGGTTGCACACGGTCCCCCTGCGATTACTAATGGATCATCTTTTCCTCTTTCTTTTCTTTTCAGCGGTACTCCAGCTTCAGACAACATTCTTAAAACGTTTACATAGTCTATTTCATATTGAAGCGTAAACGCTATTACGTCAAATTTCTTAAGCGGTTGATTCGACTCTAAACTTGTTAATGGCTCATTTTTTGTTGGAATGAAAAATCTTTCACAAACTACATCTTCACGAGCGTTAAAAAGTGCATAGAGAAGGCGGATAGGTAAGCCTGTCATTCCGGCTCGGTAAATGTTCGGGTAGCAAAGGGCTATTTTTAAATCTACTTTTCTCCAATTCTTTCGAACAACGTTGAGTTCTGGAATTAGAGAAGGCATCGATAATCAGCTCATATAATTAAGATTTGTTAGGAAGAAATCTCTGCAAAGGATTCTTATCCAAAACTTCCTTAAGCTGCTGGATGTTCAAACCCGTTATGAGGTCGCCGTAAATTTCACATTTTTCAGTTTTTTCGTACTCTTCTGGAGATTTAACGACTATTTCCGTTTCAATGTCGGAGTTAAAGTTTAAGAAAATATGGAAAGACTTCCTTTTCTCTCCATTTTTTACAACAGATTGCCATTCGCTTCGAATGATCTTTAAATTATTTTTCTTTAATACATTAAGAACTTTTTCAGGAGTTTGACAGTAAACAGCTATATCTATGTCGCTATTACGGTGAGTTGTTCCTCGCCAAATGCTTCCAATAAGTTTTGGCTTGAATTCTTCCAATATCATCATTAATTCCAATGCTTTCTTCCTTAATTTAATTAAGCGTTCATTTCTTTCTTCTCCTTCATTTTCCCAAGCTATGCGGTCAAGCTCTTCAGCGATTTCACGGTTAGTTGGAAGGAATCTACTTCCTAAATTTTTAGCAGCCTTCATTTTAGCTTGTTTGTATTCTTTTTCTTCTCCGAAGTAAATAAGTAAAGCTGCTTCTCTTGCAATTTTCTTACGCAATGTACTTTGTTTCTTCATTACTATCTAAACTTAACATAAAAAGAAAGGGAAGTTATTTTGTTTTCTTCCTTAAAAGAACTGCTCCAATGATTAATACTGTTGCGAGGGTTGCAGCGGAAATTCCAGTTACTACATAGGCGTAATTCATGGTTGCAGGTATTTCTTCATCCTTTATGTTACTAAGTGATGTTTGAATTTCTCCTACACGTGTTTTTATGGTTACTATCGTTCCGTTTACGTCTACTATTTCCCCTTCAATTGTTCCAAGAACCGTTCTTATTTCAACTGTTTTGTCGGAAGTTTTAACTATTGTCCCATTCAATTTCTGGAGCGAAACCTCTATCAATCCATATTTTGTTTGTACCTCAGCAATTATAGAGTTTGAGCTATCGCTAATCAACCTTATAATTTCGCCAAGAGTTACATTAATAACGCCAAGCTCAGTAGCGATTTTAGCAACTGTTCCATTCACGCTCACTATTGTTCCATTCAATTTATCAAGAGATGTCAATATCTCTACATGATCCGCTGAAAGAGCCCTAAGTGTTATGTTCATCTGGCTTAAAACTTGTTGAATCGTCTGGTGGGCTCCAGTCACTGTGAAAGCATGGATGTCAAAGGCTTTAAGCGTGAAAGCTTCCAATTCAAAGTAAATGGTTGCTTCAGCTTTAATGAAATATGTTCCCGCATTTAACGGCGCTTGGAAATGGGCCACATATTCCCCAATTCCCACTCTCGATAGTGTTAAAGATTCGTTATCTAATTTCACTATGAGAGTTTCTGGATCAGTCAAGTTTCCGTCAAGAAGAACAACAACTCGCAAAGTAACATTTTCGCCAGGTTCGTAACAGTCTCCAGTTACAATTATCACGCTGAAACTTCCCGGCAGTATGACAATGTAATCTTGAAAAGCTTCTGCAATAGCAGGTAGAACATCCAGATAAATTCTGACATTGTACTCTCCAGCTGGAAATGTCGGAAGAACGAAGCTGTATGAGATTGTTCCATTTGAAGGTATGGCGGAGAGACTTGAGACGTTCCAGCCGCCTATTGTTAAGATGGCTTGTTCTATTGCAAGGTTTAGACCATAAGCTTTTACATTAATAATTGTTCCAGGAAGTCCTTCCTTTGGGGTTAAAGTAAGTCCCGCAGACAACACATAGAATCTGGCTTCCAATCCTTCAAGTTTAATTTTTAGGAGTCCTAATCCTGATAGGGCTAAAGCCTCAGTTTCACTAAATGATATTTTTGCCTCTTTGTTAATTAAAGGTTCAATTTTTTCTGTAACAGACTTGAATCCATCATAGACTGGGAATCTATAGATATGATCCATTACGAATAAATACATTTGTACTGCTTTAACCCTAACTTCTGTGCCGTTTGCTTTCACTTGAATTGTGAAATTTGTTGGTAGCTTATAGAAGGGAGCTGAACCATTTACAACCAGACATGGAAAGAGTTCGTACATATTAACAGAGGCATCGTAATTTAATGCAGACGCCTTGTTTAATGTAAAGTTTGAAAATTTAGTTGGGTAGGTTGGCAGCTGAAGAATGGGGTCTCCGAGCAAATTTACCATGAACAAGTTAGTTAAGTAATACTCGGTGTAATTTTCAAACATAGGAATTACATCATTGAGGAAGCTTTCGAAACCTTTTGCAATTACTTCGCCAAGGCTGACATTAGAGGAAGTTCCAATAAAACTGTTGTAGGCTTTAATTATTGAAAGATGCAGCCACGTTGCTCCGTAAAAACTCGTGTTAAGCATTCCCTCATATAAAGTGAACATTATTCCAAGTTCATATGCAGGTCTTGCAGATCCAAGATATGCAATTCCACCGGCTGGTGACATTAATGCGGCTTTTCCGAATGGTGGTTTGCTGAAAGGTGGGTCTAGTAGGTCGTCATCCCATGCACCATTCATGCAAGAGACGCTACTGATGACTGGAAGTGCGTGGTTTTGTGGGTAAGCAAGTAACTCTTCATTTGTGGCTAAAATCTCATAGTTTCCGTTAATCATGTCTATTAGGCTGTCTCCTGAACCGTGACAGATGGCAAAGTACCAGCCTACATGCCCATTTTTAAGAATATTTTGAACTGAGTCTTTGCTATAGGTTTCATCAGTTAGAGTAAGAAGGGTGGTGTTAAACATACTTGTAAATCCTCTCATGGTGGCTTCCGAAGCCGCAGCCTCTCCGAACATGAACGCATAACCGAATGGAACTCCACCCGAAATTACCAGTTTTCTTTGCCAGCTCGGCTTTGTAGCTGTCTCATTATACCAGCCAATTATTTTATCTATAAATGCTTGGACATAGGTGAGTGAATTGAATGGTATTCGTCCAACGTAGATGTTTGGGTAGAGGTCGTAGTCTGGACTTGAATAGAAATAGTCTGTTGGTATCCAGGAATACCAATCTGTCATTAACATTCTTGACTGGTAGTAAAAGCTTGGTGGGACTTCACTTGCTCCTCCGATTAATAGTAAGTGTGTTATGTCCGTATTGTTTCTGAGATAGGCAATTATTGCGAGGGCTAAGGTCCAATTATAGCTCGTTTTGAGTTTTTCGTAGACCTGGTCTATGTTCACTGGATTGTAAAAACCAGAGTATTCCGTTAAATTTTCAGCGAGTTTATCATGGTATTCTTGAAATATTTGCTCTGTTGTTAAAACATACGTAGTTATTCCTATTGTTTCGTTGTAGAATTGTCCAAGAATTAAAGCTGAATCTTTTAGCGAAGGTGTCGTAATAATAACTGCTTTTCTTGATAATTGGAAAGGTTGAATTACCTCGTAGTCTATTGAAACGCTAATATTTTCGAGGAGAATCAGCTGATTGGAAACTGGATTATATTGAACCGGAAATACGCGTAAATCGATAATGGTTTTCCCTCTGCCTTCTCCTACGTTATAGTCCAAGATTTTACCGGGAAAATACTCGTTCTTAGAGTATGTGGCTTCATCTTCCTCGTACATGATTTCCGGAATGCCGTAAGTCATATAGAAGATAGGGTTTGGTGCTGGAAGGATTTTTTTAGGAAGATTTAATGTGGTAAAGTTATAGTGGCTTACACCAATCGATTTGACTTTCACTTTGTACGGGATTTTTAGTCGATAAGTCATGTAGGGGAGCATTGGTTCTTTCGAAATGGACATGAATTTGTAGTTGTTTTGTTTGAGTTGTATGAGGATGTAGTTGCCTAAGTCCTTTGTCGAAATCTCTGTGTTTTTGAAATGTACGGTGTAGTCTGGGTTTGTTCCATTGTAGAATGGGCCGTCTATGCCATTGAGCTTTATGGGTGAGATTTCTGCGTTTGCAGTTGGTATCCTGAAAGTTGCAACCAAACTTGAGTTGCTAATTACTGACAGGACAAGTAGTAACATTATTATGACTACTTTTACCTTTCCCATTTTTGTTCCCGAAAAAGTGTTATGAGAATCGAAATTTTAATTTTAGCTTAAAAACCCAAAATTATGCGGCTATGTCTGGTCTGGAAAGAAGCTTTGTTTTTCTGACTCCTACATGGCGTAGTGGAGCTATTTTTTTAGCTTCGTTATAAATGTCTGAGGCTATTTTTCCGAGTACAGCTTCCTGCACAAACTCGTCATAGGTTAATTGTGAAGCTTTTTCCTCGATGATTTTTTGCATGATTTTTCGAATTGCCATTTCCTGTGAAGTCTTTATTCTTGTGAGGGTGAAGGCGCAGACCGAGACTCGAAGTCTGTATCCATCCTTGGTTGTTATGTTAAATATTCCATCTACACGTGTTGTTCTTCTGCGAACTAAACTTCTTAAATAATCTCGGGAGTATTCATGACCTTTAAAAATGGTTTTGGCGGTTTTTCCGTTTACGTCAGTTATTTGAAAGTACATTTTGAGATACATATGGGAAAAATCGTTTGTGATATCGTAGAGTGTAGCTTCAACAACTCTTCCAATGAGCTTTTCTGGCTCGTCTGCTGGAACTAGTCCTAACTCAACGTTTCCGAAGTAGGATGGTGAGACTACAGTGTACCAAGATTTTCCTCGCCATTTATCTCTGACGCGTCTCCTTGACACATTGAACCTCCAATAGGTAATTTTGAGAAAGAATGCAAAGCCTATATTAAAAGCTTTAGTTCGAAAATTAATTGATAAATGTTTTCAGTTGCTGGTTGCTACTGATTAAATTTTTCTTTTCGGTTCTATTTTCTCAATCCCACCCATATAAGGTCTCAAAACTTCTGGGATTATGACTGTTCCGTCTTTTTGTTGGTAGTTTTCGAGTATGGCTACTATTGTTCTGCCTGTAGCTATTGCTGTTGAGTTTAAGGTATGAACTATTCCTTTTGGCGGAGCCCCTTCTTTCTCTCTATATCGTATGTTTAATCTTCTGGCTTGATAGTCTGTGCAGTTGCTGCATGAAATTATTTCTCGGTAACGGTTTTGAGCTGGCATCCAAGCTTCAATGTCGTATTTTTTGGCTGCAAAGCTTCCTATATCGCCTGTGCAAACGTTTACTACGCGGTAGGGGATTCCGAGTTTTTGAACTAGTTCTTCAGCGTTTCTTATGAGTTCTTCATGCATTTGCCAAGATTGTTCTGGAAGGCAGAAAATGAACTGTTCAACCTTATTGAACTGGTGGGTTCTGAATATTCCGCGTGTGTCTTTTCCATGTGCTCCAGCTTCTTTTCTGAAGCACGCGCTTACTCCTACAAACTTTAGGGGTAAATCTTTCGCATTTAAAACTTCATTCATGAACATTGCTGCTATTGGGTGTTCCGATGTTGCAATTAGGTAAAGGTCTTCATTTTCCACTTTATAGAGTGCGTCTTCAAAATCTGTAAGTGGAGTAGCGCCCTCGTATGCTTTACGATTCATCATGTAGGGCGGTTCAATTGGTTTATAGCCTTTCTTTATCATCTCGTTTAAGGCAAAGTTCATTAGTGCCATGTCGAGGAGAACTCCTTCATTTTTTAGGTAATAAAAGCGGGCTCCAGACACTTTGGCTGCGCGTTCAATGTCCATTATGTCTAGTGATAAGCCAAGTTCTATATGATGCCTAACTGGAAAATCGAATTTGGGTATTTCTCCCCAAGTTCTAACGGTTACATTATCATTTTCATCAACGCCGTAAGGAACCGATTCATGTAATAAGTTTGGAAGCCTCATGAGGCAGTAATCTACTTTTGTGCGTAGTTCTCTTACTTCTTTTTCCAAAGTTTTGATTTCAGCGTCAATTTTTCTGGCTTTATCCAGTTCTGCTGTAGCTTCTTGTCCCTTCTTCTTGAGAGCAGCAATTTCTATTGTAATTTTTCTTCTTTCATGTCTCAACTCGTTTAGTTCGGTTAGTTTCTCTCTCCATTTTTTATCAAATTCAATTAGTTGGTCTAATATTTTAAGTAGTTCTGGATTTCTTCTTCTCTCTAGGTTTTCTCTCACGAATTCTGTTTTTTCTCGGATGAGTTTAATATCCAGCAACTACCTCGCCTAACCCTTTATGCTAAACACTAAGTCAACTATTTAAATTTGCGACTTTTTACTCCAAGTTCTGCACCATAACGGAAACTATAGAAAGCCCATCTGAGGGTTCCGTAAATAAATGATAAAAATTCTGATAGGGTAACTCGAATGTCAAATCGTCGCTTATAAATTTTCCAAATTTTTGTCCCAAAATAGATAAGTTTCGACTTCAACTTTTTCTCATATGCTTCAAAAAAGGAGTAATCGTTACTTAACCATCTAAACTCTGCAAGGACTTTTCGTGAATATTCCTTTAAATTATTCAAGTGCTCCGCAAGGAACTCAGCGCTTTTTGCTGAAAGCGCATTTCCCTCTCCAAGTCTCGAAATAGTTCCTATAGAAGTACCGACACCAACAATGTTGCCCTTGAAAAACGGCATGCTTTCAATGGGAGAATTAACCCTTGAAGACTTAGCTCTTCTTTCAAGAACTCTTCCCTTAAACCTTTTAATGAACCTTTGAACCCGATGAAAAATGTATGAGCCACTGTAGCCTCCGCATCCAACATAGGCTAGTTTATCTGAGATTGGGAACATCCAGAGATAACCACCAGAAGAGGGATCTGAAAAGTTCATGTAGAAGTCTGGGTATGGAAGTTCCTTGAATCTAGCTTTTACTTGAAATGCTTGAAGAATTTTATCATTTGGAAGCGGTCCAAGCAAGGCTCTTTTTCCAGTTGCGTCAACAACCAAATCATACCTATTTTTTAATTCTGTAGAAGCTTTTTTCCCGAAAGAGAAGTTAGCGTCAGAAGCTTGAACCAAATCTTTCATTAGCTTTTCTTTGTCGAAAGTACAGAGGTTCCTAACTGGAATTGTTATATCTATTGTGCCAAAATCTAGAATTATACGGTTAGATTTCCATAAAACATATTCTTCTGGGTTAAAACCAAGCTTTTTGGTTAGATGTCTTAAGAAACTTAACGGAACCCCACATGCACAGACAGTTATTGGCTGTTTATTTAACTCGTATACGTCTACCCTACCGTATTCAGTGAGCATATTGGATAGAATCGCCCCGCTCCATCCGCATCCGCAGATGGCAATCTTCAAAGATAACCGCCTCTAATAGTAATTAAACATTAAACTGTTACTCCTTAATTACCTTGAAGGTTTTTTCAGCTACGGAAATGCACCTTAACAAATCATCTATGGTTGATATGAAAGTTCCAATTTTTTCTTTGCAGAACACTAGGCTAATCACCCTATTTTCTTTTTTAAATGTCTTAACAGAAAGCATTTCACCGTATTCCACATTGTCAGGCGAAACAGCCTTTACGATAGCTTCAGCTATTTTCTCATCGTCGTATTCAAGCGAAATTCTTGCTTCCAACTTCAAAATTATTATCTGCTCCTTACGGCAATAATGTCTAACGCTGCTTTCCTAATTGTTTTGCTACAAGCCTGTCTACAATTTTTATGAAGTTCTCGATTTGTTTTATTGGAATTTGGGCTCCAGCGGCTATTTTGTGTCCTCCTCCTCTTCCTTCGCATTTTTCAGCTGCTTCCCTCATTATTTCGCTGAGGTCTAATCCCTTTTTCACAAGTGAATCTATGGTTCTGGCTGAAACTTTGACTATTTCTTCTTCTGGAACAATCGCGTAGGCAATTATTGGTTTGTCGGTCTGCATGTTTGTGGAAAGTATGGATGCTATGGTTCCAATTATCTTCTCCTCAACATCGTTTTCTCCTTGAACCACGTAAATGTGGTCTAACTCTTTTATGCGTTCATTTTCAATTAGCCATCCTAAATGCTTGGTAATCAGCCTTCTGTATTCCTCAAGAATTTTGGTTGCCTCTTCAAATGCTAAGCTCCGGTCTCCCATGCAGATTGCGATTCCAAGGCTTGGCTTCTCCATGCGTCCGGTAGCATTCAACAGAACAGAAAATTCTCTACCGTCACGAAGCGGAGTCCAAGGTTCCTCTCTAACAAACGTATAAACTGTTCCAACCAAATTCAAGGTTTCCTTTGGAACGCCTTTTGAAATTAAATATTCAGCCAAAGACGAACAAAGCTTAGTTTTTTCTTCCTCTGTTAAGTCTCTTAAGGCTCTCCATTTATCCCCAATTTTCGGTTTAATCCCAATACTGGCGAGAAAAGCCAAACATTTATCCTCTTCACCGCTTAAGCCCGGAATAAACGGAGAAGTTGTGCATGCAAGCGCCTTATGAATAGGTCTTGTTTCTCTTCCAAAAAATATTATTTCCTTCTCAATCACTTCTAAGAAGCCTGTTTCAACCGCATCCTTTACTATGTACTCGTTTAATCCTCCAAGGGAGCGTTGACCATATTTGTCTTGCATGTCTCCAAGTGCGCCTACAACTGCAACATATGCAAGGTCTTGATTAGCTGAATCTATTGCTTTTGCAGTTAGGTATGCGACTCCTGCTCCGCTGAGAGCTATTGAACCGTCAACTCCATATTGATGCGGGTTCACATGCAAATGTGAAGGTGACGGTTCACCAACTGGCTGGTGATGGTCCAGAATAACTATTTCATGTTCACTTAATCCTTCAGAAATTAAATCTAAGTAGCCGCTTCCAAGGTCCGTAAAAATTGTTAAGTCCGGTTTTTCAGAGATAATTTCATTTATTAATTTCTCATCTACCCAGTGTCTAATTCTGATGCGGAAGTAAGCATCTAATCTTGCTAGAGCCTTACCTAATATTCCAGCTGCAGCTAAGCCGTCAGCGTCTAGATGCGAAATTAAATTGATAAAGCCGCCTTTAACAGCTTTTTCTCTGATTTTTTCAGCTGCTTTCGAAGCGTCCTTCATTAAAGATTCAAAAGCTTCGTCCAAATTTTCCATTAAAACACCAGATTAAACGATGGAAGCTGTTTTAGGTGAATACTTCCAGTTTTCTGGTAAAACTCCTCTTTCTTTATAATATTCAGACAAGCGATGAATTTTTGACTCAATTAATTGTAAAGCCCGTTTATTATGCAAATCTTTTTTATGCTTTTCCAAATGTGCATGCAACCTAGCAGCCTTACGCAGTAGATTCTGTAAATCTTCGGGTATGGATGGAGCAAGATTTGCCTCTTTTAGGATTTCTGTTATAGATTTTCCAGTTATGGGTTTTACAAGCGGGATTGCATATTGGTCTCTTAGAATTGTGCCTATTTGGCTTGGTGGGTATCCTTCCTTGGCTAGTTTAATAACTAATGCTTCCACTTCTTCTGGTGTATACCTGCACCAGCTTGGAGGTCTCTTTGTTACGGGTCTTATCGAATGACTTTTGCCCTTCTCTTTCTTTGGCAATTTCTATCCCTACAGACTCATAAGAGCATGTTAACTCTCATATTTAAAAATGCTTCTTATACCATTCTGCGAACTTTCGTAAGGCTTTGGCTCTATGGGAAAACTCGTTCTTTTTTTCAGTTTCCATCTCAGCGAATGTCCGTCCATCTCCTTCTGAAGGAATAAAAATCGGGTCGAAACCAAAACCGCTCTCCCCTCTAGCTTCTAATGCTATTGAACCGTCAACTCTGCCATGAAAACATATGGGAGTATTCATCCCCGGCTCATAATACGCTATAACTGATTCAAAATAGGCTTCCCTGTTTGTAATTCCTTCCATCAGCTTTAAAATTCCGTTAAAGCCTATGGTTTTGTTGACGTATGCTGAGTATGGACCTGGAAAACCATTTAGGGCTTTTATGAATAGTCCAGCATCTTCTACGATTATTGGTAAATTACATTTTTTTGCAGCGTCTAGTGCGCTTGTTTTTGCGATTTCTTCTAGGTCGTCATTTTGTATTTCTATGGCTTCTATGTTTAGCATAGCTGTTGCGATTCCGAATTCAGCCAAAACAAGTTTGGCTTCGTTGAATTTGTTTATGTTTCTTGTCACTAGAAATGCTACTTTTCCTTTTGGAAACTTCATGGTTTTTCTTTCCTCTCGGCGATATATCGTCCTCGACGTTCAATTTCACGTATTTTCTCTAAAACCTTTTCCGTTTCCTGTCCGAAAGTTTCCATGTAACCATTTAAAACAGCCTTAAAACATTCATCTGCAAATTTAAAATGGGTGCTTTGTAAAGCCCTTTTCATTAAATGTAAATCTACGCCCATTGCTTCAAGTTCTTTTGAAAACTCGCCTAAACCAAAATCTAGAAAGAAAATTTTGCCAGTCGGAGTCAAAATCATATTGGAAGTCGTTAGGTCTCCATGAATTATTCCATTTCTGTGGAGCTTACCAATTAATCTCCCAATTTTTTTACATAAGCTAATACGCTCTTTTTTCGTTAACTCGTTTAGAATAAGCTTAACTTGTTTTCCCTCTATATATTCCATGATAATTGTGGTGTTTGCTGTATCAACCATGAAGATTGTTGGGGTTGGCACTCCAGCTTGTTTTGCTTTATGCATAAGTTGTGGTTCATGTAGGGTTCTGTATTGGCGTATTTGTTCGTCTATAATCTTTAAACGGTATTTTTTAGGGATTCTATGTTTTAAAATGACTTTTCTTCCATGCCATTCTTTAAGGTATAGGTTTGCTTCGGCTCCCTTCTTAATTAACAATTGTCCTTTACTCTTTAACCCATGGAACGTCAACTTCATCAAGTCTCCATCTAAGCTTAACAAAGCTTCTTTCAATCGGAACCGTTTGACCATGCTTGTATGCTAATACTCCAGTCCAAGCTATCATAGCGCCATTGTCAAGCGCATACTGTTTAGGAACCACACAGAACCTTGCATTATGTTCTTCAGCTATTCTACGGAGCATTTCCTGAAGCCTCTTGTTGGCTGCAACTCCTCCAGTTAATAAAACTTCTTTCTTTTCGGTATGCGCCAAGGCTCGCTCCGTGACTTCAGTAAGCATTGCAAAAACGGTTTCTTGCAGACTAAAAGCAATATCTTCTAGGCTGTATTCCTCTCTTTTCAAAAGCTCAATTGCTGCTGTTAATAATCCGCTGAAGGATAAGTCCATCCCTTTCACGCTATAAGGTAAAGGCACAAACCTACTGCCTTTCTCGGCAAGTTTTTCAATTATAGCTCCAAAAGGCATCCCTTCCCTTTGTCTAAGTCCAGCCGTACGAGCAAAAACATCTAAACAGTTGCCAACAGCTATATCTAGGGTTTCACCAAAAACTCTGTATCTGCCAGCATCAAAAGCCGATACTATGGTATTTCCACCAGAAACGTAAAGTGTGACTGGATCCTTTGCTCCAGTGATAAGTTTCCCAATTTCAATATGGGCAACACAATGGTTGACTCCAACGAGTGGAACACCCAAGTAAGAAGCTAAAGCGCGGGCAACCGTTGCACCTGTTCTTAAGCAAGGACCTAATCCTGGGCCTTGAGAGAAAGCTACTACTTTGATTTCTTTTGGTTTTATTTTGGCTTTTTTGAATGCTTCTGCTAATACCTTTCCCGCTACTTGTGAATGGTGTTGTGCCGCTTCACGTGGGTGAATTCCACCCGTTTCGGAGATAAAGGCGTCTATAATGTTGGCTAAGATTTCACCCTCAAATGATGCTATTCCAACGCTAAAATCGTCGGCTGTTGATTCAATGCCTAAACAGTATTCCAAGGGCTTTCTCTCTTATAGGGTAATTCGTTAATTATTCTATAGTAAAATGTAATTAATATTTAATTAGCTCTCAAAATATGCAAATTACAACATTGTTGAGTAGGTTTTAAAAGTCGACCTAGATTGGTGAAAGCACATAGCTTTTATTTTTAAATTTACATAATATTTAATGAGAAGGTTTCAAGGCAGATCCAACATGCCAAAACGCAATGACTTAGAGTATAAGGCTTTAAAATTAATCACAAACACTGGTAGCAATGGAATATTGCAGTCTGAACTCTGGCGAAAACTTGGGGCTAGCAGTCGGGAAGGTTCAAGAATTGCGATAAAACTTGAAAATAAAGGTTTGATTCGTAGGGAAAAGGAACTTTCTGGTGGACGTTGGACCTATAGGCTTTATCCGAAAAGGGAGCCAATAACAATAGATTCGATTGCTGATTGTCCATGTTTTACTTGTCCAGAAAGTGCAAGGTGTGAACCGTGGGGAGCAATATCTCCAAACACCTGCGAAAAACTTACAGAATGGATTCTAAGGCTTATTCAAGAAAAAGAGGGAGCTAAACCTACCGCAAATTCAGGTGAAACCTAAAAATTGCCAAAATCTTGGATAAAAAGGAGAAAAAGGGAGCATTATTATCGAAAAGCAAAGGAAGAAAAGTACCGTTCAAGAGCAGCCTACAAACTTTTACAAGCAGTTAGAAAATACAAGTTCATAAAAGAAGGCGACGTAATAGTTGACTTAGGTGCTGCTCCTGGCGGCTGGATTCAAGCGGCAAGGAAAATAGTCGGCGAGAAAGGTTTCATCTTAGGAGTTGACCTGAAAGAGATAGAACCTTTTGAAGAGGAAAATGTACTTACGATAGTGGGTGACATAACGAAGGATAAAACCGTTAAAATAATTGAGGAGTTGTTGCCAAGACCAGCAGACGCAGTTATATCTGATGTTTCGCCTAAAATATCTGGAATTTGGGAAGTAGACCATGCTAGGCAGATTGATTTGGCTGAGCAATCACTTAAAATAGCGGAGATGATTTTGAAGCCTAGAGGAAACTTTTTTGTGAAAGCTTTTGAAGGTGACTTATTACCAGATTTCATTCGGAAAATGAGAAGGCGTTTTGGAAAGGTTAGGGTTATTAAGCCTCCCGCGAGCAGAGCCAAAAGCTCGGAAATCTATATTTTGGGCATGAGGCTTAAATCAACCCTTGATTAGACCTTATAATTTGGTCTTAAGGGCTTTTTGAAAATCTTGAAAATTAAATCCTTTTTTCTTTAATCTTGCGTTCTATAAGTTTTACGAACAGTTTATACAAAGACTGCAGGAAAAACTTATACCATCTATTAGGGAAGGACATGTCTATGAGTTCATAAATCCACCGTAAATCATGCCTTAAACATTTAACGAGAAGTTCATAATGAAGTTCATTCATCTCGGCTTCTCTAAACCAGTCTTCATCTTTCAATTTTCCCATTGGAACAAAAAACAAGGGAACAATAAGGCTCTTTATATCCTTCAAATCATCCATCAATTCAATAGTTTTTATCAAATCATCTTCAGTTTCTTCCGGAACCCCAACGATAAGCGTACATGCTGGAACCAAACCATTATCATGCATTAATCCCATACCAGTACGAACAACTTCAGGCCATTCTTCAGGCTTAAAAGGATGGGCCTTAGCTGGCATTATTTTCTTAGCGAGTTCTGGAGAACCAGTTTCAATTCCAACTTCCGCTCCCCACCAATCCTGTTTCTGTTTCATAATTTCAGCTATTTTTACGAAAGTTTTGGGTTTAGCAGCTATGGTTGCGAGGGAACAATGGCTCCATCCTGCTCCATCGCATTTTTTAAGAACAAGTTCATGAAGTTTAACAAGTTTGTCTTCATTAGGTATAGTATTTTTTGAGCCATAAAGCATAACGTCTTCTGCGTGAAGACAAGCTCCTCTGGTATAACCGCTTTCTATGTTTACGCTTATCTCCTGCATTATCTTCTCGTAGGGATACCAACGGAGAGGCCTTAAAGTCACACTGCAGAATTTGCATCCCCTACAGCATCCACGCCCAATCTCAATTAGGCCGTTAATTGATGGAGCCACAATATTTGGGATTTCCTCAAGGCTTGGCACTTCCTTAACGCTTACTTCGTAATATTGAGGAAGCTCATCATCATTTAGTGCCATTCTAAAAATTTTTCCAACAA
>JAOZNA010000071.1 GCA_029934005.1 Candidatus Bathyarchaeota archaeon | reverse complement strand
GCGTCAGCCTTGTAAGCTGAAGATCCCGGGTTCGAATCCCGGCGGGGGCTCCAAAGCATTCTTAAAATTTGAAGCTGGAAATTAAGAAGAGGTGTGTCAAATGCTTGCTATGTTTGTGAATAAGTATAAGCGAGATATTCATCGGTTGCTCAATTTGATGTGGGAAAATGTGGAATTTATCCGAAAACAGCTTGCAAATCGAAAATACTCTGTGGGACCTTTAGTGTATGGAGTGGGAAATTATGTTTCTATTAATGGAAAACTTAAGCCCGCGTATTACCACACACCCGAGTTTGGGTTTCCTTACGGAGTTATAGGGTGCACCCTTGACGGACTTAACTTTGTCATGGCTATAGAATCAACAACAATTTCTGAGGAATTCTTGAAGGAATTAATAAAAAACTTTCCATCAATCCAAATATACGGAGGTAAAGATTTTAAACACAATTTCTACCCTTGCCCCGATAAAGAAAAAGAGATTCTTCAACGTATCAGAAGCTCACAAGAGGAGACAATCCAACTAAACATCACTATAGCAGACCCTTGGGATAAATTCAGAGAAGCATCTATACAACTGTTAAACATCGTCGAAAAACTCGTTAGAATGGTAAGTTCTCATGAAATAAAAATCGTAAACCCCATGCAATTGCCCAAATACAAAGAGCCCCCACCACCATGGAAACCGAAAATTTAAACCGACACTTAAATCTAGCTGGGCTCTATTTGATGGTAACTTATGGTTTCCATTGCTTTCATTTTAGTTGAAAACTAGAAAAAGCCTGAGTGAATCCTGACTAAATTGGATAATGTTATGGTTTGATATACATCACAACTTTATTTCATTAAAAGATGAGTAACATTCTATGTTGATATTGTTTTCTTTGGCGATTTGAACGCTATTTTTCCACAATTCTAACGCACTTTTATGTATAGTTTCCAAATCGTTACTTACACCTAGGGCTCTCATTAATTGGAAAAAGTGCTTTGGCAATTTTTTAAAATTCCTAGCTTCTTCTAGGCTTCGAAACACATGAGATCTGTAGTGTGTTTCATTAAGGAGGGCTACAAACTCACCAGCAACATTTCTGAAATATAAGGCAGAAGAAATTGCGCTGTAAAGGTCTCTTTCATAATATGCGTTCCTTATCTGATTTAGGAACTCTAACATCCATATCAAACGTTTTGCAGCTGCCTCTCTATAATCCTCACCGGAAATTGAGTTTACACATTCCTTAAGCTTTTTTAACAGGTTGTCTGAGCCGTACAACTTCTCGCAGTAAAGAATAGAGCCGACCCAGCCGAACCACCATGGATCGTCCGGATTGCTCAGCGATTTAACAGCATCCTCATATGTTATAGAGTGAATCAGAACGACTATGTGTTTATAGATGAACAACCAATTTGGAATTTTCTTTTTTGTAATAACTATGAGTTCGAGATCTGAAAATTCCTTATCCTCATTTCTTGCAACAGAACCGTAAACTCCAACAAATAGAACATCCCCACTGTAAGTTTCAACGATTCTTGTGGCGAGAAATTGCGCCAGTTTCATTCTTTCATCGTGGTCCAATTCCACAACCTCATCTGTAACATTAAATTTTCTCAAGTTTCCTAAAAGTTTTTAATTCTATAAGCTAGCTAGTCTAATCACTTAATTAATATTTAGCATCCTAAGGACATTTCAAAATCTTTCCTAGAGAATTAAGCAGAATTTCAGAGAACAAGCGAAATGATTTAATCCGCATATAGTTTCCAAATTTATTTACTATTTGAAAATAACTTCTTACTTTCTTAAAAGCTTGGTATAAGCAACCAACGCAGCTGCCATATGTATTTATGAAAGTTTACTATAGAATATCCAACCTTTTGGTCAGAAAAGTGTATAAATCTGAAATTTTGGTTAGATGCCCAAGATTCAAAATTTTGTTATTATTACAACGTATTTCTGCATATCTAAAATGCTAAGATTTATTCGTGTCTTAGTTGTTAGTACGAAACGGTGTTTAAGTTGGATGTCGAGTGGCATAGAGAACATGACAACAGAAAGTTTTTGCTAGCCCTTGTACTTGCATGTTTAGTTTTAGGCGGAATCTTCGCTTTCATATACATTGATGTGAGAACCAAATACATTAGCTTAGTTGAGAGGGAAGAGAATAACAGAGCCTATATTAGGAGTCTTCAATCGCTCATTCATGACTTAATAAACTCCAAAGGAATAGAGGGGTTAAGTCCAGTTCAAATTTATAACAGAACATTTCGCTCCGTTGTTTTGGTTGAAAATCGAAGACAAACACTTGCTGGAACAGAAATCGCAGAGGGCTCTGGCTTTGTTTATAGCACCAACTACATCGTTACAAACTATCATGTTGTAGAAGGCTACGAAAGTGCTGGAACCGAAATTTGGGTAAGATTTTATGATGGAACTTACTCTGAGGCAGAATGGATAGCAGCAGACAAATACAGCGACTTAGCTGTTTTAAAAGTTAACATACCAGATGGAATATCACCAATTTTAATTGGGGACTCGACGGAGCTGAAGGTAGGAGAACCAGTCTATGCCATTGGCCATCCATTCCAGTACTATTGGACGCTAACAGCAGGAGTTGTAAGCCAACTGGGAAGAACAATGGGTTCACGATACGGTTTCCCAATCGCAGACCTAATACAGTTTGACGCTGCAGTTAATCCGGGGAATTCTGGAGGGCCGCTCCTAAACAGTCTAGGTGAAGTTGTAGGGGTAGTAACAGCAATAGTGACTAAAACGGGAAATTTTTCGGGAATGGGATTTGCAATTTCTTCCGCAATCATGCAAAGAGTTGTTCCATCCCTTATTGAAAAGGGACATTATTCCCATCCATGGGTTGGACTAGCTGGTTTAGACATGACAATGGACTTAGCAGAAGACAGAAACATAAAGTATGTTCCAGGATTTCTAGTCGAAGTAGTTAATGAATCCAGCCCAGCGGAGCAGGCTGGATTCCAAGTTGGAGACATAATTACGCAAGTAGACAACAGAACAGTTCTTGGAATAAGCGATATACTTGTTTATTTGGAAAGATACAAAAGCCCAGGCGACGAGGTGATTTTTACCGTGGTTAGAGATGATCAAACAATTGAAATATCGCTTGTCCTAGGTGAACGTCCGGAACCTTCTTAATTTCATTTAATTTTAAAACGTTGCTCACATTTATATACTACATTTTGGAAACCTTGATGTTGAATAGGTGGCCCAGGTGGGTTTTGTTGAAAACCTGGTGATCGCAACGATTCTAGTAAGTGCGGTTGCTATTTTTGTTTTTATATTTCTGTTTTTAAGGTTTAAAGAACAAAAGGAAAGGAAGCTGGCTGGTTTTGAGGAAACATCTTCTCATGAGGTTTCTGAAAGGTGGCCCTTTAAAGTTGAGCTTAGTGTAAGCCGTGAAGAAGTTGATAAAGCTAGAGAAGAGCTTAGAATGCTTGAGCTTGAACGTGAAATATTAAGTAATGCGATTCGAAGGTTGTATGAAGCTCACGCTGAAGGAAAAATCACCGAGGAAGAAAGAGATCGTCTTGCAGCGCATTATAAAGAGAGAATGTTCAATGTTAAGGAAGCCATAGAGAAAAACCAGTCCATTGTAGCCTTACATGAACTTGAAGCATTGCAAAAAGACCTAATTAAACTTTTTAACGAGAGATTTGACGAACTAAACAGAAAAATTGAGGAGTTGAGGACGAGACTTCAAATCGAACCTATAAAGGAGATAACTCCGATACCGATTCCAGCTCCTCCAGCTCCAAAGGTGAAAGCCGAAAAAGCACCTTCAAAACCCACTAAAGGAAAAGTTAGAAGGCCTCGTAGAAAACGTGAGGAACCTAAGAAAAGCGAGGCTGAGAGAAGAATAGAACAGATAAAAGCTGAAATAGAAAAGGTTTTAGCTAGATTGGGGCAAATGGAAGTTGAAGCTTGAAAAAAATAATTGGCGTGAAAAAGCAAAAATTTCAGCGGCTAAAAAGGCAGTTGAAGAAGTGAGAGACGGCTTTGTCATAGGGCTTGGAAGCGGAAGCACAGCGGCATACGCAATAAAGGAAATAGGCAAACGAGTAAGAGAGGAAGGAATAAAAATTTTAGGAGTTCCAACTTCAACTCAAGCCTATCTTTTAGCAATAGAAAACAAGATACCAGTTACAACGTTAAATGAGCATCCAAGCCTAGACTTAACAATAGACGGAGCCGACCAAATCGACAAGAATTTAAATATGATTAAAGGCATGGGCGCTGCATTAACAAGAGAGAAAATAGTGGCTTCAGCATCTAAAAAACTGGTAATAATTGTTGACGAAACAAAACTTGTAGAACATTTAGGTGAAAACAACCATCCAGTTCCGGTCGAAGTAATTCCATTCTCGCTTTTTCCCGTTATGCAGAAAATCAAGAAGTTAGGTGGAGTTCCGCAATTAAGAGAAGGAATTAAAAAGCTTGGACCAGTAATAACCGACAATGGCAACTTTATACTGGATGTTTCTTTCGGAAAAATAGAAAATCCGGAAAATCTAAATTTAAAATTAAAACTAATTCCGGGGATAGTTGAAACTGGCTTATTCATTGAGTTAGCTCAAACGGCTTATATAGGGAAGGTAGACGGAACCGTTACCAAAATTTCTACATCGTCATCTAGTTGGGTCAGTTAGGATTAAAACGCTTTTAGACATCGCAACTAAATATGGTGTAAACTTACCATCTAATGACTTCAAGAAGTTAAAAAAGTTGATAGAGATCGATAAACCTGCTTCAGATTTACATCAATTTTTAAGCCCTCTAAAAATTCTCGGACTTTGTTTTTGCAATAAAAAGGCTACAGCGAGAGTTGCATATGAGGCTGTTGAAGATGCAGTCAAAGAAAATGTGAAATATTTAGAGCTTATTATCGGTCCCGCTTTTGAAGCTTCATTTTATAATTTACCGCTTGAAGAAGTCTTCAAGGGCATCGTTGAAGGAATTAAGAAGGCTGAAGAGAGATATGGTATTAAAGTAAACTTGATAGCTGGTCCCACTTTTAAGTGGAAGGAACGAAAGGCATACTCACCTTTGCAAGTTTTGGAAATGTCCTTAAAATTTAAAGAAAAAGTGGTAGGATTTGGGCTTTCCTCAGAAACAAAGGAAGGAATGCCATTCTCAAGCTGGCCTAAAGAACTAAGGCAGGAATATATTTCATTAGCTCGTAAAGTGAAGGAACATGGTTTGTCCCTTACAGTTCATGCCGGAGAAATAAGCGATGCTCAAAGTGTTATGGACGCAATCAAGTATCTGGAAGCTGATAGAATAGGTCATGGAATAAGGTCTACAGAGAATTCAAAAGTTCTAAAGTATATTGTCGAAAAAAGAGTACCCCTTGAAATTTGTGTGTCAAGTAACATTAAAAGTGGAGTTGTAAAGAGTCTGAAGGAACATCCAATCAGAAAACTATGGAAACAAGGCGCATTAATCACCATTAACACTGACGACCCAACATTATGTAAAACCACATCAACCAAGGAATATGAAATTCTCATTAGAAAATTCAGCTTTTCCTATTTTGAACTCAAAAAACTAATTTTAAACGCAGTAACATCAAGTTTTCTGGATGAAAAAGAAAAAGAGTGCTTAAATAGAAAAATTCAGGAGTATTTCATTAAACTTGAAAATCGTTAAATTCAAAAATTTTAACTTTAACTTAGTTAATCTGAATATTTAACGTGCCGGGGTAGCCTAGCCTGGTTAGGGCGCCAGACTCATAATCTCGATGAATTGGGCCTAGGAGATAGGAAATCTGGAGGTCGCGGGTTCGAAGCCCGCCCCCGGCACTATTTATATAGTTTTGGATGAGCCCCTCGACACTTTCACTTTCTCTTCTTGAATAATTTGAGGCTGTTGTGTTCGCAGAAATCCTGAAATAATTAAAGTTTTAAGCGAAAACATCGAAAAAGAAGTTCTTGATAGAATGCCCGAATAATTTAGAATCATCAGAACATGCTATCTTCATAAGTTAGTAGAAGAGGAAAGTTTTTCTAAGTCTTCCTTTATCTTTAATATTTTCTTCTTCAATTCAAAAATATCTTCTTTCGCAACCTTCCACGTGAGATCTAGATCAACGCCGAAGTATTCGTGGATCAGGATGTCTCTCATCCCAGCTATCTTCTTCCACGGGACCTCAGCGTATCTTTGCTTAATCTCTTCTGAAATATTTTTGACAGTTTCACCTATGACTTCGATCCTTCTGATAACAGCATCTTGAATCTGCGTTGAACTTAAGAATCGTTCTTTAGAAATCCCTCTCGTGTACTCTTCTATTTTTTCAATGCACTCCAGAATGTGCTCGATGAATATCTTAGGATCCTTTTTCATAAGATCACTTTTTGCTCCTGCAAAATCTTGTCCCTGAGCAGCGGATGGAGAGAATTATAAGTTAGAACGTCAACTTTTCTGCCTAACGCTTCTTCAAGCTCTATCTTCAAGCCTGCAAGATCAAGTAAACTCTTCCCATCTTTAAACTCGACGAGAATATCTATATCGCTTTCTTCCCTCTGCTCTCCCCTAACAAAAGAGCCGAAAAGTGCAGCCCTCTTAACATCGTAACGCTTCAATATCGGAACCATCTTGCACTTGATATCTTCAAGCTCCATATCCATCACTATTAATTCTGCTCCAACGTTTTTATCTTTAACTTTTCCAAATCTTGAAGCTTTAAACAACTGCAACATCTCTAGAACAGCAGCGTGATTGCGGAAGTCAAGCATAAAGACCTCACTGAAACACTCTTAATCAAGAACAAACTAAAAAATAGAGGTAAGGTTTATCTTAAATTTTGTATAAATTTTTATTTGGCGATGAGCCTTCTATGGGGCTTAGCCTTTCCCGCCGGTACATCCATGCAGACGGACCTAACTGAGGAAAGGATGCGTATGCGTCTTTCCTGTGAAGGCGGGTTTACCCAGGCATGGGACACGGCGGGGCGGGGCGTAAGTTCCCACGTAAGAGAGAGCCCAGCTTAGGGGAGCGAGTGGCTCCGCTGTGAGGTTGGGTGTTGGTTACGTGGGACACAACGCCCCGAAAATTAAAATGGAAAACTAGAATTTTTACGCCTTAAACCTAAGACGCCATTCTTGGGATTCATACGGTGATCCGATTCCACATACCGTTGAGAATGGAACAATTTCCATTGGAGGGAAAGGTAATCCTCAAAGCGGAGGAATGGGAGGAGATGGAAGGCGTACAGTTAAATAATTGG
>JAOZNA010000001.1:56655-62461 GCA_029934005.1 Candidatus Bathyarchaeota archaeon | reverse complement strand
TTTCAAGAGTCTTCGTTTTCTTTATAGAAGGCAAATGTTGATGGCAATCGATTATCATCACGTAAAATGCATCATAAGTAATATTAAATGTTACCTAACATATTCCAAAAATAGAGAAAAGAAAAACTTAATGAAGTGTCAGTCGTCCTAAAATAGCAAGATGAGCAAAGTTAGTCATAAAAGGATAGTTCAGAAGTACTATTCAAAGAGAGCGTTTGATTATGATGCGCAAAAGGCTAGAACTTGGAAATCTAGAACTGGATTTGATGCACAAATATTTAATGAAATAACTAAAGCTGCACTAAATGCAGAGAAAGGTACAGTCCTTGAAATCGGCATTGGAAGTGGTAGAGTTTGTTTTTATCTTATTAAAGAGACAGAACATTGTTTTGCAGGTATCGACTTATCAAAGGAGATGTTAAAACTAGCAAAAAGAAAGCTGACTTCTTATCGTAAAAAATCTAACCTATTGTTGGCAGACGCAGAATATATACCATTCCAAGATAACACATTTAATTTAGTCATATGTATGAGCACACTTCATTATCTCGCCTCTCCTAAATGTGCTCTCGAAGAAATTTCAAGAGTGCTGAAGAAAAATGGAGTTTTTATTTATGGAGACGTGTGCATGCATGAAGAAGATGTAACAAGTTTTATGGATAGATTGGAAAGAACTATATCTCCTGCTCATGCCAAATATTATAAACCGTCAGAAATGCGTAGACTTATAGAGAAAAGTGGAATTCGTGTAGCTAAAACTAAAATTATCTCTTACAGAAAATCATACGCCTCATTAATTGAAGACAAAGCAAAATACTTTAACATAAAAAGTGAAAAACTTTTTCATTTAATCACAGAATCAACAGAGAAAGAGAAAGAATTATACAAAATTGATGAAAATCAAATGACTCTTTTTTATGTGATAATGATCGGATTTAAGGTAACAGCTTAGAATTTATTCTTTTACCATTTTCTCGTACATTTTTTCAAGAGTCCATCGAATACTTGACTTCAATTCCCTAACACGTTCATCACTTACATTTCTAACAACTATTTCACGAATGATGTCGCCCTCTCGAATAATATTGAAGGACAAGATTTTATCTGGAGTTATTTTTCCGTCTCTAGCTAAGTTCTGATCTTTCTCCTGCATTTTCTTAAGCACACGCTCAATAAGAAATGAATTAAAGGGTGGAGTGTTCACATTGAAATCCTTATCCTTAGCAGTAATTACGTGTAGAACATCTTTACCTACATATATATTGGCAAGCAATTCGCCAGTTACCGTTTTGACGGGAATAACCGACTCGTATGCCATGGAAGGAACTGCTTCGATTTCACGAGAAAAAGCCTCTTTTGGAACCTCGGGATGTTTAAATCCTTCCTGAACTAATACTATATCTATTACATCTATTAAATTTTGAAGATTTTCGAGTTCAAATTTGGTTTCTTCAAGCCTTTTTTGAAGAAAACTTCTGAATTCCGCTAACTTTTTTAATCTTTGTTTCTTTGAGTCTTCGCTCAACTTGGTATTCCCAAGTTAAAGTGTGGAAAGGCATTAATCAATTTTGTGTGAAATGTAAACCTTATGCTTTATTGAAGATAGCAACTTCACTATGGACATTTGAAAACTCTTTGGAGTTGACTTTTACAAGTTTTATCTTCAATTCTTGCTCCAAAAACTTTTCAAATTCATTAAAAACGGAACTTCCAGTCTCATTAACCTTAAAGCAGATTCTTTCTCCTTTAGAGAGTGGACTTAAATCGTAGATAGCTGTTTTTCTGAGAAGGGTCGGGTTTGAAATAACTGTTTCAAGAATGGATTTAGGCGGAGAACGTGGAAGAACCCATGCAAAATATGAGGTATTTACCATTCTGTATGAAAGCCCTTCCTTAACTACACAGCGGCTGTTTAATACTATGCGTAAAAAGGTTGAGGGGTAAACTCTGTTGGTCCAAATAATGTTGTGATATTCTCCGTCGGCAAAAATTAAGTCATTATTATCGGAAATCTTCCAACCCCTCGAATTGCATCGAGCCTTAAACAAATCAATTAATTCCCAAATCTTCAAACGTTTTTACCTCTGTTAATTTCTTCTAGAAAAATAATCTATTGATTTAAGATTTAAGGTTAACGGACATAAAAAATGCAAAAATGTTAATTTAAAAATTATAAAATGAAAAAATGAAGGCAAATGGTTTTCTACCCCGACAATTTTACGGTCATGAGAAATATTCATGATGTATTAAATTCCATAAAAATGAAGGAAAAATTTTAGAAAATTCTACATTTTTCCGACGACAAATCATATAACTGGAAAACGCTAATAATAGCTAGAACTTCAGGCGAGAAGATGAAGATCAAAAAGAACAGAATAATCCTGGATGAAATTGACTGGGAAATATTAAGGATACTTGAGGAAAATGCGAAGATAAGTTACACTGATATTGGAAGGAAACTTGGGATTTCCCATTCAACAGCATATGATAGAATCAGAAAACTAGAAAAATACGGCGTAATAGAGAAATACACAATCATAGTTAATGAAGAAAAATTGGGAGCAAAATACATAACAGCAATAATGACCATTTACACCGATCCAAAAGAAAGCGAAAATGTAGCAAGAAAACTTACAGAATCAGACAAAATACTTGAAGTTTCAACATCACTCTCAGAAGAACTACAAATAATCGCAAAAGTCATTGCTGAAAACCAAGAAAAACTCCACTCTTTCATCGCAGAGTCAGTTGCGCCATTACCAGGCGTTTTAAGGATCAGAACTTCCATAATAACTAAGAGATTTAAAGAAGAAAAACTGCCTATCCCACATTTGAATGAAAAATTTATATCAGAAAAATGAACATAAGGATGGAGAAGTAATTGAAAAAAATGTCCTTCGAATTTGACAAAAAGGTTCCTAGAGAAAAAGCATTCTACTTCTTTACATCGATAGGAAACTACACGGGAGAAAAAGCCTGTTCTCTGAAAGAATTTCTGGAAAAAATAGAGAAAATAGAGTTGAAATCGATAGAGTTTCATTTACATCGTGGAGACTTTGAGAAATGGTTTAGGGATGTTTTAGGTCAGAAAGAACTAGCAGAACAAATAAGTCTGCTTAGAAAATCCGATATCAAAGGAGACTCTTTAAGAAAAGAACTTCATGAAACCATTCTAAAATATTCTGGAACAGTTTAGATTCTCAGCTACCCAACCACTCATTAAATTTTAAATTTGAAAGCTCTAAGGGAAAATAGTCCAGTTCTGCATAGGTGATTTTGTCAGATAATCCCGAAATGGATTCTCCAATTGTTTTATTTTCCAAGAAGAATCTTCTTAGAAAGATTATGGTGTTTGAGTCGGTTTCCGGAGGATAAACTTTTCCATCCCATCCAAGATAAAGTAGAGCTTTTTTCGAGATAAAGGCTTCAGCCATAGACGAAGTTAGCAAGGAGTCACAACCCATGGCAATAATTATCGTCTTCCCGTTAAATTCGCCATTTGCATATTCTCTAAAAAAGCTTGGTTTTACACCGAAGAAACTTCGGTTTTCTCCAGCAATGGTTGTTGAAGCCTTAACTAGGTACTGCCTTATATCCTTATACTTACTGTATAAAACATTTAGAGAAAAATCTTCAGAAGAAAAGAAGCAAACGTCTGTCTGGTTTAGGGTAGAGGAATGAATTCTTAATAAAATTAGGTTGTAGCCGAGTGAAGGAAGCTTTCGATAAAGGTCAATAGTCACGTCATTAGGACCGTAATAATCAACTCTGGAAAAGTTAGCTTGCTCCAAAATGGTTTTCACCTGATTTCTAAAGGTTTCATTGTTGAATCTTGGGTCTAGAGAAACGTTATCTATTATTACGGCGCTTAGCCCCCTAGAAGTTTCACCTCCCATAAAAAATAATGTATAAAAAATCGTTAATGATGAAAAAATAAGTATCAATATTATTACTATGCCCAACCTCTTCATAATTTGAAACCCAAAATGATATAGAAAGCTGGTTCTTTTAGAGTTTAGCTTTTCTTCCTAACCTTTTTCCTAATTATCATTGAACCTAGACTTGTGACTACTGCTGCAATTATCAAAGTGAAAACCAACAGAGAGGAGTCGGGAGAGGGTTGATCGTGAATGATTATTGGTTCAACCTTGCCACCTACAACAGGAGGCGGAACATCAATTCTCGCAGTACTAGACTGCGCTTGAACCATATTCTGATCGGTCACAACCAGATAAACATAGTAGACTCCGGGACTTGTTGGAGTGAATGTCCATGTTGGTTCATTTGCTCCTGGAACCGGATTTCCGTCAAGATACCATTGATAGGAGTAGGGTGGAGTCCCTCCACTAACATCTGAAGTAAACGTTACGGATTCGTAAGGTTCAATTGTAGCTGAAGATGGGCTTATTGAAACGGTTAGTGGGGGCACATAAGTGAAAACTGCATGTAATGTGTGGTTTGAATCCATGTGAATAGTAATTGGGTTAGCATCTCCCACATCTACGCCGTCAAGCTCCCAATGATCAAATATGTAGTTTGCATCTGGTAGAGCCTCAACCGTCACGTAAGAGCAGTTGGCATAACTATAAGTTCCAGGTGCAGGGTCTGTTGTTCCGCCAGTCGTAGTGGTAATTGTTAATGTATAATATTGAACTGGCGAATAATGGGCTGTCGCTGTGTGTGGAGCATCCATGTGAACAGTAATTGGGTTAACTCCGGCTCCTTGGGATACACCATCAACATCCCAATAATCAAAGGTGTAATCTGGTACAGCTGGAGCATTAAGGGTCACATCTTCAGATTCGTTATACCAGCCTTCGCCAGGAATAGTAACAATTCCAGGCGGATCGGTCTCAACAGTCAAGTAATATTGAGTTATCCAGTTCCAAGTTATGCTTGAAGGTTCATTTATCGTGAATGTTACCGAAGTGGTTGTTCCGGATGCTGGTACACTTCCTGTTCCAGACCAGCCAGTGCAAACATATCTTGTTCCTGGTGGACCAGCCCACGGAGAAGTTACCGACGCGGTTATTGTTGAGTTTGCGTCAAACCATCCGCTTGTGGGAGTTGGGTCTCCATATGGGGAATTAACAGTAAGATAATACTGAGTCTTGTAGTTTCCAGTTATATCACCACTTGTTGTAATGGTTATTGTGTCGCTCTGTTGATTGGAAAGTCCAGTAGTTGACACCCAAACATAACGTTTGGCATTTGGAGTCACCGTTAGTGGAGAGTAGAAGGAAAAGTTGTGAGTTGAACTCTCATTCCACCAGAAGGAAACAGGTAGATCGGCAAGTGTGTAATTGTTGCCATCGATGTTAACTATGGTATTGGCGAAATCGATTCCGACACCAGACTGGTTAAAGGTGATCTTGTATTGAATAATGTAATTTCCAGTTATTGTAACTGAAGCGGTTACAGTGAATGGTGAAGCTGGTCCAGTTATGCTCGTTAAGTAAAATCTTTTGTCTGGTGTAGTGCTTGAAACTAGGTTTTCGTAAGAATAGGTTATTGTGGTGCTTTCGTTTACCCATATCTCGAAAGGCAAATCGCTGAAGGTTTTTGGAGAACCGTTGACAGTTACAACAGTTCCTGTTGCAGTGCTGTCTAATCCAGTGTGGTCAAAAATAACCTTATACTGAGTTGCATAATTTCCTACAATGTCTCCTGAACTGGTCACGGTTAGCGTTCCGCTCTGCTGAGTTGATAAGCCCGATGTAGAAATCCATATGTAGCGTTTATCGGTTGAAACAACCAATGGAGAGTAAAATTCGAAGTTGTGAATTGAATTTTCATCCCACCAGAA
>JAOZNA010000001.1:52200-56555 GCA_029934005.1 Candidatus Bathyarchaeota archaeon | reverse complement strand
CAACCAATGGAGAGTAAAATTCGAAGTTGTGAATTGAATTTTCATCCCACCAGAAAGAAACTGGTAAGTCGCCCACTCCGTAGTCTGTTCCGTCAATATTTATAACAGTTCCAGCATAGTCTCCGCCAATTCCTGTCTGATCAAAAGTAATTCGGAACTGCGTCTTATAATTGCCAACTACACTAATTGAAGAAGTAACTGTGAATGGTGATGCTGGACCAGAGACATCTACAAGAACAAACCGTTTATCTGCAATACTGCTTGAAATGATGCTTTCATAGCTATAGCTTATCACGGTACCCTCATCAGCCCAAAAGATAAACGGTAACTCAGTGAATGTTTTAGAATTACCGTCAACTGTTACTATTGTTCCAATGGCAGTATTGTCTAGTCCAGTCTGGTCGAATGAAACTTTATACTGCACAACATAGTTGGCTGTTACCGTTTTAGCCTTATCCATCAGAACGGTAGTTGAAGGAGAGTTCGGATCGGAAATTTCCGACATATCAGCCGTAGTCCAGTTCACGAATCTGTAACGTGAAGAATCCGGAATTATATCTACATATTGATCAGTCGATATAGAAGCAAATGTTCCTTCATCATACCAGCCCTCACCAGTTGGAGTGGTAACTCCCGATGGATTTGTCTCCAAATCTAAATAGAACTGTGTCTTGTAGTTTCCAGTTATGTTACCATTCGTTGTAACAGTTATTGTGCCGCTCTGCTGGTCAGAAAGCCCAGTGGTTGATGTCCAAACATATCGTTTAGCGTTAGGAGTCACTGTTAGAGGTGAATAGAACATGAAATTGTGGGTGGATCCTTCATCCCACCAGAAGGAAACAGGTAGATCTGAAACTCCATAGTCGTCGCCATCAATGTTAACAACAGCTCCAGTAAAGTCGGCTCCAACACCAGTTTGATTAAAAGTAACTTTATATTGAACAACATAATTTGCCACAACAGTTTTCGGCTTATCCATGTAAACCGTAGTTGATGGAGAAGTATAATTCTCAATCTCACTCATGTCAGCTGTTGTCCAATTAACAAACCTATAACGAGAAGCGCCAGCAACAATACTCACGTAGGTGGGTGCAAAAATTGAAGCATTAGCACCCTCGTCGTACCATCCAGAACCAGCCGGAGTGGTAACGCTTGGAGGATTGCTCGTAACATTCAAATAATATTGAAGTACGTAGTGGGCGGTAGCTGTATGATTTGCATCCATAAAAACAGTAATCGGATTAACACCCACACCTTGAGAAACACCATCAACATCCCAATACTCAAACCTATACCTCGTATCATTCGTTGGACCATTAACGAAATCAGGAGCAGAAAGATTCACATAAGTACCCGCAGAATACCAACCTTCACCGGGAATCGTAACAATTCCAAGCGGATCGGTCTGAACAGTCAAGTAATATTGGGGCGGTGGAGGAGCAGATTTAATTTCAAAATAGCATGTATCTACATAATGATGTTCACATGTTCCAGAAGCATCCAACGCCTCCCTCACATGAAGTTTCCATGAGCCTGTCTCAGCATCAGCTGGAATGCTGTAGCTTCCAGTTAAACTTGTTATTCCAGTTTGCCAATCGGTAATGTAAGTTTTAACATTGGAGGGAGACTCTAACATAAGCCTATAATACTTGCAAGAGTCTAGTCCAACCACTTTGTAGTAGAGAGTATCTCCTTGATAATAGGAAGTTACAAGGTTTTGGTATGTTGAATCAGTTGTCCAAACAATAGCGTAAACATAGACTCTCTTAACTCTCCTTACTACATCATTCTCATAGAGCTTAACAGTCCACCAGCCGATAACATCTGTAAGATTCGGAGTTATAGTGTAAGAGTCCTCAAAAGACCTCACACCAGTGAATGTTGGACTTTCTCGCCTCATAATCCCATTCGGGTCAAAATACTTGACATAATAGCTTTTCCACGGCTTAAGAGCAATCGCCTTAGCCACTATGTACCAGCAACAGTGGCTGTTCCATCTAACTTTTAAGTGAAGACAGTTCCCAAAGCTAGTTTCTGCAAAATTAGTTCCATCCGTTGCAGTAACATTAAATATACCATGAATCCCATCAAGCTGATACTCGCACACAAAATAGCCAAACTCATCAGTAAAAGCATAAACGGTGTCTACTACATCGTCAGGCCTCGTAACATTAACAGTAACTTCAGAAAACGGGTTGAAACCATAACCAAAAACTTTAGCAATCTCGTCTGGATAATACTCCTTTTTATCAGTCCAAACCACCGCAGAAGATTCAGCTTTTAAAGGAGACAGAAAAACAGAAGATAAGCCAGCAACAATGATAACCATTAATAGGAAACATAGAGACTTGTTCCGAACGACTTTCAAGAAAGCCCCTCTCCAACTCCTCACATAAAAATCGTTTCCTACAAATTTAAAATTTCTGGAAGAAACTTCTATTAAAATAAACCAGTTTCTCCAGCTCTATTATCTCGTAAGCTTTCTTCGAATAAAACAAATTAAATTTCTAAATCTACCAGATTCTATCAAAACGATTATGGCTAAATATAAAAGCATCCACCCAAAAAAGTAAAGTTCACCAATATTATTATGAAAGAACTCAGCTGCTTCTCCACCATAATAAAGGTGAACGAGAAACCAAGAAACAATCCTAAAAACATTAACAAAATAAGTCACTATAAAACCAACCAAAAAATAAGAAAACTTCTTAACACGAGACATAGCCAAATCCTTCAAGAAAAACAACATAATCACTGTATAAAGAAACAAACTGTGAATACCAGCACAAGGCCACATAATAAGTGCGGTGGGATTCTTACCATAAGGGTTGAGCTCCATCAAAGTTACAACAGGCGCATCACGATAATATGGAATAGGATGATATGGATTAAATTCCATTTTGGGAGTTAATCCTATAAGATAAAGGAAACTAACGGCGAATCCGGCTGTTGGAACAGTTAAAAACTGAAACGGCTTAAAAGCTTGATAAGGATAAAAATTGTCCAACATGTAGAATGTTCCCCAACCTAGAATTATTGTTAATGGAATTCCATAAGTGCTTAATGTTTGACGCCGATAAACAACAGCTAGAGAAATTGCGTAGCATATTCCGAAAATGAAGTATTCAACAGCTAGAGGCCAGCCATCCCCGAGAAAACTTGACCCTAAACTTTTTCCTAGATCATAAATAAACTTGTCAAATCCCCAAAAATTCACTGAAATAACATAAAACAGTGGAATTAATGCAAAGGCTATTGAAAACGCAAACGTTTTCCATTCTATTCTCTCCCCTTTCTTTTCAGTTCTAAAAATAGATTCAACCAGTATTAACCATGAAGCTATGAGGTAAAATAACCTCCCTTTCCAAGTAAGTTCAAAATAGAATTTATCATTAAAAGCAAAAAGAGGAGATTCTAGGTTCAAATAATCCAGAATTAAAAGTAGGATTACTGGTACTAGCAGCAACAAAACTAGCATTTTGGAGAAAATCCTTTTTTCAAGGAGAGGTTTAAATTTTTCAACCAGACTTTTCATTTTAGCACTAAACTCCGTTTTAAGTCACATATTTGCAATTAAGAGAGAACTTCAAATTAAAAGGTTACCGTTTGGATAAAGAATAAAAAGGGGGGATTTATGCTTTGAAGGTGATTTTTCTCCGAAGCATTATTACAGCTGCTGCGAGGATGACTAGTAGTGCTAGAAGAGTTAGTGAGGACATTTCTGGAATTGCCCATGTGCCAATTACTTGGATTGTCTCCTTGCTTTCAAATGTAAAGTAGAACCATATTGAAGTATGAGTTGCATTCTCTGATTTTTCTATATCCATTGGTATTCCGTTTGCGAGTACTAACCAGTTATTATTGCCTCTAAGCATTCCCTTTGGAATAGTTATATTAACAAAGCATACTGCTGTAGAATTACCTTCTAAAGTGAAGTTTAATAGCCGGTGGTCAACATCGAATATTATATCATCAGGCAGGGTGCTGTTTGAAGTAAGCTCAACTTGGAAGGTTTGTCCGGCTGCTGTAACATTATACAGTTTAGTTGAAAATGGCACTGATGGAGGTGGTGGAGGAAGCGTGAAGATTGCTGTTAGGTTGTAGTTTGATGTCATTGTTATGTTGATTGGGTTGTCGGTTAGGGTTGTGCCGTTGAGGAGCCAGTGGCTGAACTGGTAGCCTTCTTCTGGAATTGCAATTACGGACACAACTGTTCCGTTTTCATATGTGTAGGTTCCGGGTGATGGGTGGGTTGTTCCGCCAACAGTGGAGTCAATAATCAAAGTGTAAGTTGGAATTGGCGTGAAGATTGCTGTTAGGTTGTAGTTTGATGTCATTGTTATGTTGATTGGGTT
>JAOZNA010000001.1:0-52100 GCA_029934005.1 Candidatus Bathyarchaeota archaeon | reverse complement strand
GGGTGATGGGTGGGTTGTTCCGCCAACAGTGGAGTCAATAATCAAAGTGTAAGTTAGAGTTGCCGCTGAAGTACCAACAATATAAACTGGTACAGTGCTGCTGAAATTCCACATAAATGAAATTAAAACACTGTCATCAAGCTCAGTTACGACTGGAACTACCTCGACGCCTCCAACTATTACAAGCCAGTCTTCAAGATCAGCATACAGAAGAGACTTTGGAATAGTCACGTTAACGAAGCCTAAGACTCCACTCCATCCAGTAACATTGAAGTGTATAAGCCTATGCAGCTGATCGAAGATTACGCTACTCACTGAAGCATTGCTTAAAGTTTCAACATGGAATGTCATTCCACTCCAAACAATTTCATGTATAATGTGCTCTTCCATGGTATAGCGTCCATGAATCACATCATATAGTACATCGTAGTCCAGAGGATCTTTTAGAATAATGTTGTTTATTTCGAGGTCGCATGTTGCCGGAGGTCTTGATGTTGCATTGAAAATTATTTGAACTAATGTTCCGTCACCGTAGGGGAAGGTGTATGGTGGAAGCAATGTTAGGTTTAGAGTTACTGAATTATTAAAGATTTCATAGTTGAATTCTGTGGTTCCAAACTGGCTCATGAAAGGTCCTTCAATAACATCCAAGGCTTTTAGATAGGATCCGTTAAAGTCAAGTGTAAGCTCGAAATAGACCAGATTCCATTCGGCTGAAAGGTTGCTTATTGTGATGTTTAGTTCGAAGATTTCTCCAACATTGGATGCTACACACGGGCTTGGTTCAGTTTTTAGCAATGGTAAAGGCAGTGGAGTGTAGGTGTATGAGCAATTTCTGGGTTCGGAGTAGGGTAGCCATGTGCCGTTTACGTCCATGAAGAAATTGCCAAAGACAGGTTCAATTGTGAGATTAAAGGATACTTGTTCGTGGTATTTTGGTAGGAATGTTATTTTAGCCATTTCTCCTTCGCCGTTAGGAAAGACTGGTAGATCCCATTGTCCAGTATCGTTTGGTAGTATCATTTCACTGTATACCACGGCTTCCCATACCTCGTCTACGCGGTAGCTTACAAGTGTACCATGGTTTGCAAATTGTTTCAGAAAGTCTCCTTCGATTATGTTTAAAACTTCTAGGTTGCTCATGTTAAATTTTAGCATGAATTGAACGCCAATGAGTTCGTTCGTCTCGCTTACGTTCTTTATTAGAATAGATACATTGAATGGTCTTGGTTCGGACATTTCAAGTTGACTTGGAGAGGCTTCAAGCCAAGCTTCGGATGGGGGAGGAACATAATGGTGAATTTCGTACCATCCATCTGTCTTTGGGAATTCTATCATCTGAGAACCATCAGCCAGCATTATGTATGTTTGTGTGTTGTTTATGTGAATAGAAGAAGTCAATAATGGAGTAGTTTCGTTTGGAAGCGACTTAACTTCGAATTCTAGTATGGCTATTAGGCCTGTTCCTGTGAATGGTGTTTGGGTGGGTGGTGGTGGGAATAGGTTTACTGCTATTTTTGATCTGGAGTGGGTTGAGTTTATCTGGGCGTAGCCAGGGTTTGGTGGAGTTGGCAAGGCGGAAGTCATTTCTCCGTGGAATATGTAGCTGGAGTTCCATGAGGGTTCCCACCATTGGGTTACGTTTATGATGGTGTGTTTGAAGATGGTGTTGATTTGGACTCCGCCGACTTCTTGGTCTGTTTCAATCCAAAAAGTAACATTAAAGCGGTAGCCCACATATGCTTCATTACTGAATAACGTGATATTTGAAGGTTGCACCCAAATTGTTGTTGGAGACATTGGTCTTATAGATTTATTTATCTTGGCATCTTGAATTTGAAACGCGTATTCTGTATTCATTATTAGCAATAGGATTAAGATAAATATTGAAATCGCTGTTTTTCTCATTCCAATTTTCACCTAAACCAATAGTTACAATTGATATTATATATGAAATTTACTGTTCGTATAGTTTTACTCTAGAATATTTTTCTGGATTTATATTCTGAAAATGTAGTTTAACTCAATAAAAGAGGGGAAAATTACTTAATTTTGTCTTTCATTTTATTCTTTGTTTTCGTCATTATTGCGACCATACTTGACAATGTAATTAACACTGCTATAATTGAAATGTTTGGGAACTCTGGAATTATTTCAACTTGAGAACTTGAACCCTCTATTGGAACGGAGTTTCCTTTAGTGTCCCTAAGCGTTAAATCAGTTACATTTACATATGTTGTACCCTTGTTGAGAGATGTGAAGTTTATTTGGAATAAAAGTCCTGACGCGTGTGGAAATTCTGCACCTGGAAGTGGGGTTACTCTGAGGTGTATTAATCCCTTTTCGATAGCACTGGATGAGTCAAATGCAAGTCCGGAGTAGATGTTAAAGAGCGAGTCTTCTGGAAGGATGATCTGGTAATAAGTTTGGTTAGGTGTAGTAACTATGTTTGGGTCAAATTTCACGGTGAAATTTAGTTCTTTAATGTCGAATACTTCGCTTATGCTAACGTTGATTAGAAAACTTGGTGAGTCTAAATAGTGAATTATTGTGTCTAGTGGTATTGGCTCAGAGAGACTCAATTTAACTGTACCGTTGTAACGTGCATAAATTCTAACTTCTCCGGCAACGGAGGTTAAGTTTAAGCTTCCTACGACGTTACTGTATGCGTAAGATTCTTCAAAATTTAATTTTGATGAATCATAATCGCTTAGATGACGTGGAGGAGCAGAATCTTGGTATTTTACGGTGAATGTAACATTTGCAAGTAGAACTGTCCCATTTGGTGTTGAAGTAGGATTTGAAACCGTTACGTTTACTGAGTTTTCAGCAGTCTCTACTTTAGAGTTTTGCCATGGTTCACAGATTTTAACATCTGATTGTTTCGTTGATAATAAAGCATTATCATAAATTAGTGAGAAATTAACACTTTGTAGATCATATGCCGAAATAACCCCTTTGAGTCTTACAGTGACATTGAATTTCTGTCCGACAGCTGATTCGTAAGGTGTAAACTTGATTAGGTTGGGATAGACTTCTATTGCAATGGATTGAGGTGGTGAATTCCAGCAAAGTTTATAGTATCCATTCATTTTAGTGAAATTCCGAAATTGGCTGCCGTCTGCCAACATTAAGTAAGTCTCCGAATTATTTATGTAAATGAGTGAGGTTAGATTGTTTCCTTCTTCTGGAATTGCATTAACTTCGAATTCTAGTATGGCTATTAGACCTGTTCCTGTGAATGGCTCTTGATCTGGTGGTGGGAATAAGCTTACTGCTATTTTTGATTTAGAATGGGTTGAGTTTACTTGGCGGTATCCTGGGTTTGGTGGAAGTGGAAGAGCAGACGTTGTTTTATTGTAGAATAGGTAGCTGGAGTTCCATGAGGGTTCAAACCATCTTGTTATATTGATAACATCATGTTTGAAAAAGGTTGTTATTTGAACCCCGCCAACTTCCTTATCGGTTGTTAGCCAGAAGCTAACATTGAATTTTTGACCTGCAATGGTTTCGTTTGTATATAATGTGATGTTTGAGGGTGTTGTCCAGATTTTTGTGCCGTTGGCTGCAGCTGGTTTTATTGGAGATTTTAATGTTGTTGATGGAGTTATTGTGGTGAATGTGCTGATGATTAGAATTGAGGTTGTGAGGATTAGAATTAACGATTTTTTCATGATTTGGTCACCTGAGTTTTTAATGAAATTATAAAAGTTTTTCTATTTTAAGGCTTTGTTTGTTGACTGTGGAAATTTTGATGGATTGGAGTCAGGTTTATCCGTTAAATGGAGAGTGAGGTTCCATAATTTGAATAAGGTTCTGTTGTTTTAAAAAAGAGGGGAAGTTATTGCTTTTTCCTATTTCTTTGATTTCTGGTTTTGGCTATTATTATGGTACCAGTTAATATTGTTAGCATTATTAGAATTGATATTGATGATGGGAATTCGGGAGTCATTAGGATTGTGGTGCTTGGGGTTTGTATTGATGTTGGTATGACGTTTCCTTTTCCGTCTTTCATTGAAACCTCTGTTATGTTTATTAGTGTGGTGCATTGTCCAACACTTTTGACGATGTCATAACAATCTGAACCTTCTGGTACGTAGAATGCTAATTGAATTATTGTTCCGCTGAAGATTGGCACACGCTTTGCTAGGATGGTGATTGAAACATTTCCTTTTTCATCATCGGTAATGTTGTAGTCAATGCCATACTTTGTGAAGAGATTGCCGTGGAATTTTGCATGATAACGATAATTGGTCCTTTCTGGGTCGTATTTCAATTTGATGTTAATTTCTGTTACATTGTATATTTCTGATGTTGTTATATTTATCACGTAGTGGTCAGCGTCGTATGCTCCTTGTTTCTTGATATATGCGATGTCAACGTAGTTGATTCCTTCGATAATTTGTCCTGTTGTTACATTTATTGGCATGGGATCGGAAATTCCTATTTGGACTGTTCCAGTGAACCTTGGATATACTATTACCGTGCATGCTCCAGGATCTGCTATGTTTATTTCTCCACCCGTACTGTTGTAAGCGTGGTAGTTTTGGAATGTAAGGGAGGATGAGCTATAGTCTTTTAGAGAGCCTGGTGGGACTTCATTTTGATATGTTATTTCAAATGTTATGTTTGCTATTAGAATTGTTCCTTCTGGAGTTGAGGTTGGATTCGAAATGGTTATGTTTATTGTTCCGTCGGTGACACTTTTACTGGATGTTCCCCAGAAGGCATTGATGTGTATGTTGGTTTCGTTTGTTGATAGTAAAGTGCTGTTGTATGTGAATAGGAATGTTATCTTGTGTAAATCATGGAATGTTCCGACTCCTACTGCACTTAGGCTGATGTCGAATTTTTGCCCTATTGCTGAAGAGTAGGGAGTGAACTCTATTTTTTGAGGATTCACATCCAAGGACATTGGTGGTATTGTTGTAAATTCGATTTCGTAAGAGCCATCTTCCTTCGTAAATTCTCTCAGCGGATTGCCATCAGCCAGAAACAGATATGTACCATCATTGTTAATACTAAGTGGTGAAGACAGTTTTGTAACCGTTTCGTTAGGCATACTCACAATTTCAAATTGTAATATGGCTATTAAGCCCGTCCCTGTGAATGGTGTTTGAGCGGGTGGTGGTGGGAATAGGTTTACTGCTATTTTTGATCTGGAGTGGGTTGCGTTTATTTGATAGTAGCCTGGGTTTGGTGGGAATGGTGGGGCTGATGTTGTTTTTCCGTAGAATATGTAGCTGGAGTTCCATGTGGGTTCCCACCATTGGGTTACGTTTATGATGTTGTGTTTGAAGATGGTAGTGATTTGGACTCCGCCGACTTCCTGGTCTGTTTCAATCCAAAAAGTAACGTTAAAGCGATAACCTACGTAGACATCTCCTGAATAACATTTTATTTGGGATGGTTGTATCCATATTCTTGTTGTGGCTTGTTGTGGTTCCACCTGGTTTGGTTGTTTGGCTGTTGCTAAAATTGCTATTGTTGATGTGAGGAATAAAGCGAGCATTAATGAGATGCATATTGCCTTTTTTCTATTCAAGTTTTTTCCTCCGTTGTAGTATCTGCATATTTGAGTTTTATCTTAGTTATAAGCTTTTGGTGCTATAAAAAATGGAGGGAGTTAGGAATTTTAACATTCTTTTGCGAAGTTTTTAGATACCATGTAAATGTCGAATAGGTCTATTTGACCATCTTGGTTTAGGTCTGCATCTGGATTCCAGTTTGGATGTCCTTCGTAAGTTCCGAATGTCATGGAGACTACGTATACGTCTACTAAGTCGATCACTCCGTCGCCGTTTATGTCACCGTAGAGGCGGATTTTTAGGTAACCATCGTAAAATATGTTGTTTGTTAGGTTGTATTCGTAGGGGACTTGGGAGGCTTCCGCCCATATTGAGAAGTTGCTGCAGGGTTGGAATTGGGAAGTGTTTAAGGTTATTTGCAGTTCTATTTTTTCTCCAGCTGGCAAGTCGATTATGTTCCATGTTTTTATTTGGGTTTGGTTGAAGTATAGGGTGACATCAAAGGTTTCTGTGAAGTTTCCTTGGTTTTTGGCTGTTACTGTGATGTTGATTTGCCAGCCTTGGTAAACCCATGAACGTGGTACTACTACGTCTATTATTGCTACATCGTGAATTCTTTCCATTATCCATATTGTGCCATCTGTCAAGGAGTTGTCGGTTGGGTCGAATTCGTAGGGGACATATGAGGCTTCAGCGGATATTGTGTAGTTTCCTTCCGGAATTCCTGTGGTATCCCATGTGAACGTTACATTTCTTTCCTCACCTGAAGGTAAGTCTGTTACTGTTTTGGTTTCTATTATGTTGGAGTCGTAGTATAGAGTTAAGTCGAAGGTTTCGCTTACATTTCCTTTGTTTTTGACGGTTACTGTGATGTTTATTGGTGTTCCTTCATAGGTCCATGTTCTTGATGGAATTATGTCGGTTACTGCTACGTCGCGTATTAGTGTGGCGAAGAAGCCGTCGTAGACGTCATGTTCTATTGGGGTTCCAGTTGGATCTGTTATGTTTGTGTCGTGGAGGTCGAGGGGGGTTGATCCGTATGTTTCGACGTGGAATGTTATTTGGATTATTGCTAGTGGATCGTAGGTTGTGACTGGTGTTGAATAGTTTAGTTTTACCCAAACGTAGCCTGCCTCGTCGTCAGCTATTATTTTCGATGTTGGAAATTCTCCGTTGATTCGAAAGATTTCAAATGTTACATAGCCAATTACGTTGGGGTCGTAACTCAGATTGAATATGCATACTTTCATGTCTAAGAAGTCGTCTATTGTTATGTTTATGTCAAAGATTGATGATGGAGTCATTGTTGGATCGATTATTTCTGGTGGATCAATGAAAATTCTTGTTCCAGTTGGTGGAGGTGGTGGACCATGTATTTCATAATATCCGTTTTCTTTTGTGAATTCTTTGAGTTGAGTCCCGTCGGCAAGCATTATATATGTGCCTGGGTTGTCTATTGAGATTGGGGATTTGTAGGTTTCATTTTCTGGAGGTATTACTTTAACTTCGAATTCTAGTATGGCTATTAGGCCTGTTCCTGTGAATGGTGTTTGGGTGGGTGGTGGTGGGAATAGGTTTACTGCTATTTTTGATCTGGAGTGGGTTGAGTTTATCTGGGTGTAGCCTGGGTTTGGTGGGTATGGTAGGGCTGAGGTTGTTTCTCCGTAGAATATGTAGTTGGGGTCCCATTTTGGTTCCCACCATTGGGTTACGTTTATGATGTTGTGTTTGAAGATGGTAGTGATTTGGACTCCGCCGACTTCCTGGTCTGTTTCAATCCAGAAACTAACATTAAAGCGATAACCTACGTAGGTGTCGTTGTAGTATCTGATGATTGTTGAGGGGATTGTGTAGATTCTTGTTCCTTCTTGGGCTTGGGATGGGTTAATTGTTAGAATGCTGAGTGTTGCTATTGAGAGGAAAATTATTAATATAAAAGTTATGGTTTTTCTCATTTATGTTTCCCTCTGGTTTCTCATCATTTGTGTGTGTGAGAGAAGTCTTAAATGTTTTGGAATCTTTTTCTATGTTTAGTTTACTATTTGTAAAAATGTAGATGAGAGTTTAGGGGTCTTCTCCGTAGTGCATGCATACTGTGTAGTAGTCGAATAGGTCAATTACTCCGTCGCCGTCTATGTCGCATCTTGGATCGTAGTTGGGGTCTCCTTCTTCTGCGGCAAAATGCATTGCTACTGTATATACGTCTACTAGGTCAATCATTCCGTCGCCGTCTATGTCGCAGTATTTGGTTGTTACATTTAAGACTTCAATCGTGTAAGTTACTGAGTCTATTCTTCCATCTTCGTCGGTTACTGTTAGGGTTACTGAGTAGTTGCCTGGTTGGGTGTAGTTGTAGGTTATTATTGGGTTTGTTGTTGTTATTGGTGATGTTCCGTCTCCGAAATCCCATTCGTAGTTAGCTATTGGGCTGAATCTTGCTGTTTTTGCGCACCAGCCAACTGTGGTTTTTGAGGCGTTGAAGGTTATTGTTTGGTTTACCCATGGTTGGTATGGTGACCATTCGAAGTCTGCTGTTGGGCCGAATTCTGGCAGTATTTCTATTGGTTTTGTGGTTGTGCTCCATAGTCCTTCGTTGTCTGTTACGTTTAGGGTTATTGTGTAGTTGCCTGGTGTTGTGTATGCGTGGGTTATGGTTGGGTCTGGTGGGTTTGTGTAGTTTCCTTCTTTGATTATTTTTGGTGTTCCGTCTCCGAAATCCCATTCATACTTTATTATTGTGTCGTTGAATCCTTCTGCTGTTGATGATGAGGCGTCGAAGGTTAGGGTCATGTTTTCGTAGGAGGGGGTTGGCCAGTATGCGAATGATGCTTGTGGTGGGTAGCCTGATGATTGTTGCACTTGGAATGTGATTGTTTCTTGGTTTATTGTTATTGGGTCTACTTGTCCTGTGATGTATGCGGTGTATTCTCCTGCTTTTGGGTCTGGTGGTAGGGTTATGTAGGTTTGGTATTTTCCGGGCGTGTTTTGTATGTCTTGGAATTGGATTTCTGGGAGTTCTAGGTATCCTTTTTGGATTTTGCTTATGTAGAAGTATTCTGCTCTTTCTTTTGCGTAGGCTATTCCGCCTTGTTTTGGTTCTTTGTTGTATACGTTTGCGCATATTAGGGCTTTACCTGAGATTGCCCATTTTGGTATATATATTGTGAATTTTGGTGATATTGTTTGTTCTGGTAGAATTGTTGTTTCTAAGAAGCCTGTTTGGATTGGAACCATGTTGGCGTCGAAGACTGTTGCTGTTATGAATATGTTTTGTGAGGTTAGTTCTGGGTTGTTGACTTTTACTATTACTCGTATGCTTGTTCCGATTTGAATTGTATCTAGTGGGTTGTTTTCGTGGTCTGTTATGGAGATGTCTAGTATTTTGATTGGCATGTGTTGGGTTGGGTTTCCTATTTGGATTGTTCTGAAGGTTGTTGGTTGGTCTTGTGGGTTGTTTATTTGGAGTATTATGTAGGCGTCTGATACTGGTGTGCCGTCTAGGGTTATGTTTCCTTGGATGTAGATTTTTTGTCTTAGGAGGTAGGATTGTTTGTTTGTTTGGGCTGTTATGGTGAGGGGGGGTGTTAGGGGTTCTGTGTTTTCTTCCATTGTTAGAAGGGAAAGGTTAGCTAAGAATGCGATAATTATGAACGTTATTGAAAATATGCCTAGTAGATGTTTTTCTATTCTTTTTTGATTTTGCATAAATGCTTCACCAATCACGAGATATTTTCAAAAATGTTCTAATAAGTATTCTGGAAAATATATCCATTTGTATTTTACTTCACCGAACTCTCAAAAAGCTCTTTTTTGAAAATTTTTCAAAGAAAAAGGGGGATACAAGGGGGTGATTATTTTTCCTACTCTGGTTTGATGAATATCTCTGGTGCAGGCGTGTATTCTGGACACCATGCGAAGCCGCCTTCGGCAGGCTCCTTGTCATAGCAGTTAACGTGCACGTATGCATAGCCCGCATAAGCCCACTTCGGTATGAAGATTGACACTGTGAAGCTATCATTGTAGTATTGACAGAATACTGCTCCAGTAATGTTTAGTATGAAGCTTGCATCTAAGCCTATTGGAACACCAAGGTCATCTGTAATCACTACAGTGAATAGTCCTGGATAGGATTGTTGTGCATGCGTGCCGTATTCAACTGTTATCTGCACATATTCTCCGTGTGCATAGTAGTATTTGTCTGTTGTTACTTTCCATATGTGTATCATGTAGTCGTAGTGGAATTCCATGGTGTCGTTAACGACTACATCTGCTATATCAACAGTTGCGATTACTTTCCATACTCCGAACAAGTCTTCTGGATTATCACATGGCCATGGCATTCTGAACGTTATGGACGCAACACCTGAAGCGTTTGTTATTGCTGTGAATTTGGCGAATGCTGTGCCGTTTGGATATTGTATTTCGAAGCTTACAATCTTTGATTGTACTGGCCAGCAGTTATAGGTTACTAGGGCGTAGAGGTATACTTCTGACTGTGGAATTACTAGGTCCATTGGGTTGTTTGGTCCTTGTCCGCCGTATGGTTCTGGGAATACAGATGCACCATAGCCAGCGTTGTTTGCTCCACCGTAAAGGTCAATTTGTCTTCCCAATATTGGAGAATCATAAATTCTATATGTACCATTTACATTTTGGGTTTCATTTACTGGTATCCATGTTCCATCCTTGCTGATTATCCAGTTATTGAATACTGGTGCGAGACCAAACTCGGATTCGTAGTAATGACTTAGGTCGCAACTGATGTCCTGCTTTATTATTTCAAATGTTATTGTTGCTATTACGCCTGTTCCGTTGGGCCATACTGTCATGTCCCATTCTCCAGTGCTGGCGTTAGGTAAGAGCATTTCAGCCATTACTACATGTGGTCCGTACACACCGTCTGATTCTACTCTGCTTGTGAAGAATGTTCCGTGTAGGTTCCATGGTCCATCCTTTAGGAATGGTCCTTCTTCTACATTAACTACATCGAGGAGGTCTGCGTCGTAGAGTAGTCTTAATTGCCATCCGATTGCGTACCATGCGTAGTGTAGGCCAGTTGGGTCTGGACCAGTTAGAACTACATCAATGCTAAATGTAGTTCCAACTTCATAGGCTGGCCCGAATTCTACTAGGTCTGGTTGTACCTCAAACCATGGTAGTGGTAGTGGTAGTCTGTTCCAGATTCTCACTATACCATTTATTGGAGCATCAGGCGTAATCGGCCCAACCGTATCATAGAATGAAACATCCGTGAAGTCCAACGGCGACTCAATATATCCTACTGGCGGACCAGGCATCTGTAATTGTACAGTGAAGTTAATTGACGCAACCAGCTCGTCAGCCGGAGTTGTACCACCAGGAGTTTCAGTTGGATCCTTAACCACAAACTCAATGTAATCAAGGACCGCTGGATCTGGGTCTCGGTGGAAAGTAACTGTGTAAGTACCCCAAATTGGTGCTATGCTAACATTACCCATGTCGCCAATAACGTCGATTATTGTCGCGTTATAAACAAGCTTAAAGCTTGCATTAGATAGGTGCCAAGCTTCAGCCAAGTTCTTAATGTAGAGGTCAACTTGGAAAACTTGGCCGACAGCATCCGTGAACTGGTCGTATTCTACGAGTGTGGGTTCAACACCCATATAGGGCGCTGGAGGCATAGCCCATTCAAGCGAGTAATAAGCACCATCCTTCTGGAAAACATCAATCTTTGCACCAGTCTCGTCCATGACGTAGGTCTCAGCGGTATCAATGTAAATCAACGAATCCAAAGTTTCATACTTATCAGGAACCCCGACAATCTCGAACTCCAAAATGTATACCAAGCCCGTCCCCTTGAAAGCTGGCTGGGCAGGTGGCGTCGGGAACAAGTTGACCGCTTGTTTAGCCTTTGAATGAGTTGTATTTATGTAAATGTAACCAGTTTTTGGTGGAACTGGACTGGCAGAAGTTCCTTGTCCCCAGAATATATAGTTGGTGTCCCAGGTCGGCTCGAACCATCTTGTAACATTAATAACACCATGCTCATATATTGGAACAACCTGAACTCCGCCAATCCCTATGTCAGTCTCTATCCAGAATGAAACATTAAATCTACCCGAAGCAGGCATCGTTTCAGTTGTGTAGCTTATTGTTGACGGAACCGTCCATATATGAATGCTCGCAGCTTTTGCTGGCTTAATGTTTATTGCGCCAAAAACACTCAAAAGGAATATCGCAGCTACTGCTATCACTAACGATTTCATAAACCACTTTTTCATAGCCTTTTCTCCTTCTCCCTTTCAGCAAAATAAACAATGACCTAATCTAAATTTAAGTATTCTGGAATTATCTTCTATCCAAACCCCTCAATATTTTAAACTTTAAAAACAAGTAAACTCATGAAACATTATAGTAGAAAAATACTCAATATTTAACAGCTATTCCTTCAAAAACCAAAAATAAAGGGGAATTGTTAGGGGCTTCCTTTGGAAACTTAAGGAGCTGGTGCTTCCCAGCCGAACATTTGGCAGATGGCGTAGTAGTCTGCTAGGTCCACTTGGTAGTCGCCTGTTATATCGTGTACCGAATCCCAAGCTGGGTGTCCTGGATAGCTTGCGAACGCCATTGCTGCTCTGTAAACGTCGTATAGGTCTACTTTGAAATCTGGTGCGGGGATCTGATCGTTTCCGCAGTAGAATTGTCCAGCTGTGTCTTCTCTGATTGTTATTGCTATTGGTAAGGTGAAGTTTATCCATCTGCAAATCCATGGGTTAGGATGCTCCGAATCAAGCATTTCTGGTCCTTTGATGTGGATTGCGACTTTGATCCAGGCTGGATTTCCGCATGCCGCGCTGCCAGCCGGAATTTCTTTAATTATGTTCTCTTTATGCGGAATTATTGTTCCGTCTGGTAGGGTTTCTAGTATTACGTCTTCTGGGTAGCCTGGTAGCAATTCTAGTTCGCCTGGTCCGCACCATGTGCTTACTGATGGGTCAGAGTAGTACACGTACTTGTTTACTATTAGGTAGCCTCCGCTGCACTGGTTAAGCCACAAGTTTTTGAGGGTTATTTCTATTTCGATTGGTAGGCTTGTGACTGTTGGCGGTTTTCCTGGGTCATGCGGCAGATTAAATCTTGTCAAGTAGTACTCTGGCGATACTGCATGAACGTTTACGTAGACTGGGTTGTAGCGGAAGTATCCATATGGGTTTTTTGTTAGTTTTGGCGGATAGTCTTCATCCCAGAAACCTGTTGGCCATACTGGCTCTATTTCTAAGCCTGGCTTGTTCGCCACTAGCTTGCAGTAGTAGCCTTCTGGGTTGTATTCTGCAAACCTGAATGGGCCTGCTCCTATCATGTTGGGGTCTGGAGCAGGAATAGTCAAGTCGATTTTTCCTTGAGCAGCCAGTTCAATTAGGTGTTTCCATATATGCTTGGGGAAGATTGCAGATCCGCCTACCCATCCTACTGCCAAAACGCTTTTCGTATCAAGCAGAATTTCAATGTTTAGTGGGTCAATTATATACATGCTTTTGATGTAGACTACGTTGCTATACCACCATGGCGGAGGCAATCCAATAGCCATTAGTTCGTCGTCCATCTCAACAAGCGAATACATCACGTCTGCAGCTGTTACTGGTTCTCCGTCGCTCCAGTAAACGTTTGGCCTTAAGTGAAGCCTCACACCAACTTTTTCTTCGCCTGTTACCGGATCTATCCAAGTGAACAGTTCATAGTCTTTTGCCAGCCAGGGCATCCACTCCCACGTGTATGGGTCTCTTGCCAGTAGGCTTTCATGACACAATCCCCAAACTACGTTGTCCCAAAGCCACTCAGCATAAACTGGGTTGCCTGGCTTCTCTAACTCGTCTACTTTGAAGCCTACTCTTATTGTCATGTGAGAGCAGTCGCCCATTGGGTGGCATTCTGGATGCATGTTTAGCATGCTGTAGCCCATTCCGGTTGGGTCTGGACCCATAGCCGGAACGTTTACTATTCCCTTCCATGTTAGTCCTCTATACTGGTTTTCTCCGTCGTCTGGTGAAACTAGCTGCTCGTCTGTTCCGCCTGTGTAGCGTCTTCTATACGCCTTAAATCCTTGGAATGATAGGACTGGTATAGATCCCATGGCTCCGCCGGGGCAGTCGCATGTGTAGCCTTCTTCTGGCGTGTATGGTGAGTTAAAGATTAATTGGGCTTGGTAGCATGCTTCTTTTAGTTCGTCCCAGGTTGGGGCTTCCAGGAGCTTGTCCACCCAGTAGTCGTAGGTTGAGCAGTTCATTCCGCCGTAGTTGTAGCAGAAGCCTGGATACCAGTAGTAGTCGCTGTGCCATAACACTAGATGGTCTGGGTCTGCGCCTAATGACCATCCGCCCGTGTAGAGGTTGAATTCGTGTTCTAGCATTACGCTGAACCAAGCGCCATAAACGTCCTTGTATCTTCTGTTTACGCGGATTTGTAGGCAGTCTTCAATTTCATCTGCGAAGTAGTCTCCCATAGCATTTCTTAATGGGTCGTCGATTCTTATGTAGAACCAAAGCTCCAAATACTCATCTGGATCTTCAACGCCGTTTCCGTTCTTGTCCCAGAACCTCCAGCCCGTGTCAGGGTTGACTGGAAAGTCTGGCATACCATCAGCTGGGTCTTCATCACAAGTGTCCAAGATTTGTTTAGCATATTCACAGTCGTATGGGTGTGTTAGAACCTCCTTTGCGCCGCCTGGAATTATATCTGGATGCTGGTATGCTGGGAGTGAGGGTGGAACAGGCGTATAAATTGGAACAGCCAGACCCTTATAAATTACTTCAGTCACGTGGGTTCGGTTCATCACGTGCCAAAGCGCATGCCTCATGCACGGAACCCTAGTTGGGTTATCCTCGCCTTGAGCTCCTCTCTCGTAGTCTCCTGGATAGGTCGGCAAACAGTTAATGTCTATGAGGAAAAATCCTAACTCTGCACCGTAAGAGACAACCTTTATCTTTTCGTTCCATGGAGGCGCAGTCCACTTGTCCACCAGATCCTTTGTAATCGCCCACTCAAGCATGTCAATTTCGCCGGCCTCCAAACCAGTATACTCACCGGGAGCATCAGAATACATAACAAACAGCAAGTTGTCAGTCCTAGGCCCAAACTTCTCATATTTTTCGTCTGAAGTGCAATCGTCATAAGTCCAAGCCATCACTGGAGCAATAGATATGCAAAGAACCACAATAATTAATGCTATCACTATCGCATTAAAAGCTTCCTTTTTCATTCTCCCTTCTCCTCTTTCTTATAGCAATATAAGAAATCTAATCAACATTTAAAAGTTTTATGGAAGATAGTTATAGTTTCAAATTTCTCACACCAATTCACAAAAGCTTTTATAGAGCAAACCAAAAGTGAAAGATGGAGGAAATAGCAATGGGGCTAAGGATGTATATAGTCAAGCGAGTAATCTACTCAATCATACTATTGTTCTTCGTAATAACATTAAACTTCATAATTTTCATGTTAATGCCAGGCGATCCATCATCACTCTTCATGCCACCCCCAGGAAATATGCCAAAAGAAGAATACGAAAAATGGCGTCATGAAATAGAAGAACTTTATGGGCTGCATGAACCAATACATATAAGATTTTACAAAACATTGATAAGACTTCTCACATGGAACTTCGGAAAATCACTAGTAACATGGAGACCAGTCGCCGCCGAAATGCTTGAAAAACTTCCATGGACACTTTACCTAATAGGAACATCAACAATAATTTCGATAATAATAGGAGTAGCTCTCGGAGTACTAGTAGCCTTTAAAAGAGGGGGAAAATTTGATAACATAATGGTATTAACATCCATAGTAACCTATTCACTACCAACATTTTGGATAGGAATGGTCTTCATACTTATATTCTCCATACACCTAGGGTGGTTCCCATCAGCCCACGGGCTTCCAACTGGCTGGGCAATTAACCCACCCCACCCATACTCAATAGAAGTATCACAAGCCTCAAGTGGCCTCAGCATTAATTTACTACTAACTTCCGACACAATAGTTGTAATACAAGGATTCCTACGACACTCTTTCCTGCCAATGCTAACATTAATACTCTTCTCTTACGGAGGATGGATACTCCTCACACGAGCAGTTATGCTTGAAAGCCTAACTGAAGACTACATAATAACAGCACGAGCAAAAGGAGTACCCGAAAGAACAGTACTCTTTAAACATGCACTTAAAAACGCTTCGCTCCCACTTATAACAAGCGCAGCCCTAAGTTTCGGTTTCATACTAACAGGTGCAATAATAACTGAAGCAGTATTCACATACCCAGGTCTGGGACGATGGGTTTGGGGAGCAATTGCACAAAGAAATTACGCAATTCTAATGCCAATCTTCTATGTCATAGCCATATGCGTAATAGTGGCAAACTTTGTAGCGGATCTACTTTACGGAATCATTGACCCACGAATAAAGTATGGGTGAACAAAAATGATATCCAAAAAAAAGCTAAAATTCAACATAAAAAGATTACTTAACTTCACTAAAGTATTCTTCCGTAAAAAACAAGGCGTAGTAGGAGTAGTGATAATATTAGCATTCTTATTAATAGCCATATGCGCTCCACTCCTTACTCCCTATAACCAATTAGGTGTCCCACATAATGCACCTATACACCAAGGTGTTTCAAGCCCTTGGGCAAAACCTTCATGGGCAAGATATTTACCGACATGGCTAGGTGGCGGTCCCGAACTTTCTGAAAACATGATAGCAGTAAAAAATCCTCTAGAGCAAGGATGGAGATACAAAATTTTATCAGACCTCACCAATGGACAGCTTAAAGTTGAACCAAACTATTACGTAAATTATCCAAACAGCCCAGAGGGGTGCATAGCGGTTACTTACAAACGAAACCCAAATACCCAACCGGAAGGCAGAGTAAAAGTCCAAGTAGAATCTGAATTCTACTGGCCCTACTCGGGCCCCCCAGGAGAACTCTCAGGATCAGTAACGTTATTGGTAAATGGAACTTCAGCAACTCACTTATTCGTGCCAGTCGAAGCATGGGTTTACATCGAAAGATTATCTGATGGAAAAAAGTGGTATCTTTGGCCTCCACCAAGCAAATTAAAAGGAGAATTCGGACATAACATCGAATGGGTTCCATCAGGAACACAAGGCGTCATAGTGCCCAAAGGATATGAAGTTAACAAAACGGTTATCAACCCACATAGCAATCCTCCGGATGAATATTCAGGTGAAGTCTATATAAGTAAACCACGCAACGGAGATACGTCTGGTTGGATAACAACAAAACAATCAACTATAAGTTCAAGCGGAAGGAATTTCATAGAGAGAGAAGGACTCTACGGATTCCCAAACAAGAGATTAGACCTTAGAACCATAGTATCCGGAGAGGGGAATTATACCTACGGTGTGGAAATGGTCTTCATGGACGAAGAGATATATCCGTCAAATCTAACCTTAACAGGTAAAATAACTTTAATGGGGATAATAAAGTTAGAAAATAATGAAACTATATACGAATTGCCAGTAAACTTGAACACGCACCAAATTCTCCGTTTGCCACCACTCATAAAAGATGGAGAATACGACGTATCAATTAAAGAATCAAGTTTCCGTGTCTATAAAAAAGAAATCGAAATTTCAGGAAAACTCAAAGTACACGTCCCAAACCACGCTGACCCAATAGTGTTCCCAATCTCCTTTTCCATTCCAAATCAGTACGGAATTCAAGAATTAGTAACTGGGTCAGTATCTTTCAAAGATGTAAAAGCAAAAACGGAAGTAATTGAACCTGAAACAATCGAAACAATTGTTTACATTGATAACCTATCCTTACGATTCTTTGGCACATGCTGGGGCCTGCTAGGGACAGACCAATACGGAAGAGATCTTTTCTCCCAGCTCATTTACGGAACATGGGTATCGCTATATGTCGGCACTCTATCATCCGTCTGTAGCGTAGTAATAGGATTGGTAGTTGGATTAGTAGCTGGCTACTCGGGAAGAGCAGTAGACGAGATACTAATGAGATTTGCAGATATGTTACTTGTAATACCCTTCCTCCCTCTACTAATAGTATTAATGGCAGTATTAGGCGCAAAAATCGAAAATCTCATAATTCTTATGGGGCTGTTAGGATGGATGGGATTCGCCCGACAAGTAAGGTCGCAAGTTCTTAGCTTAAGAGAAAGACCTTTCGTTGAAGCAGCGAAGGCAGCTGGAGCTGGTAGAAGTCATATTCTCATGAGGCACATACTACCCAATGTAATGGGACTTGTTTATGTAACATTAGCCACATCGGTTCCGGGAGCCATTGTTGCAGAAGCCGCTCTAAGTTGGTTAGGATTCTTTGATCCATGGAGAATGTCGTGGGGAAGAATGTTGCATGATGCCCAGCAATATGGACTTTCGACATACGCATGGTGGTGGGTGATACCTCCAGGATTATGTATTGCAGCACTAGCATTTTCATTCATCCTCCTAGGATTTGCACTCGACGAAGTTCTGAACCCAAAACTTAGAATAAGACGTTAAACTTCCCCTCCTATTTTTGGGTGTTTAAATTGGAACCCGTTAAGAATAAATCTGAAAAAGCAGAGGAATTCTATAAAAAAGGATTGGATGCATTAAGGAAAGGAGACTACGAAGGAGCACTTTTAATGTTGACAATTACTACAAAGATTAGTCCGTCATTTAAAAATGCTGAGAAGCTAGTTTCAGAAATAAAAGAGGGACTAAAATGGACTGCTCAATATTTTTGCCCAAAATGTGGAAAATTTATAGAGCCAGAATCAACTTATCCATTATTTAAGATAAGTGAATATTGCCCCAATTGTGGAACTTCACTTCCAACAAAGAAGGAAAATCTAATAAACTTTGTAGAAATCTCAATAAAGCTACTTTTATTCGGAATATTTCCGATTCTCCTATTAATTTTTTGTGGAATTCCATATCCACAAATTACTCAATGGGGAGGAATCTCTATTAAATGGACTCGATTATCAGACGGAATATTCTCAGCACTCAGTTTAACACCTTTAACTTTCCTTTTTCTGCTTGCTATCAATGATCCAGAAGGGAATATTTTAGGAATGATAAATTGGAAATTCAATAGTTTAGGAACAACTCCCGCCTATTACATAGCGTCTGCCTTGCTCTTGTTCTTCGTGGTATATCTCTACTTTTTACTATTACTTACGCCAATAGTAACAATGCATAAGAAAAATGAATGGATAAAGTGGAGAAAACAAAAAAGATTTTTGGGATATTCTATTATTTTCACAAGTTTAATATTGATTAGGAGAGCCCTAGCTGGAATTTTTTATTAACCTTTTCCTTTTCATTTTTGCCAATTTCTTAGGTATATTCCGCTCTTTATTCTTACCCTTAAAAGGAGTACAAGAATATGTCACCATAAAAACTCCAGAAAAACATATTGCGAGTCCTACAGGAAAGAAGTAGCTAAAAGAAACAGATTCTTCCCTATATCTTCTTACTATACCAAAATAAAGCGGAGGTTCAATAACAGGAGGATAAACAATAGGGTAACCATTTTGCTTTTTGAACCTTACCGTGTAAGTTCCAGTAATTGTTGTAATTCCTCCGATTTCCTTTGGCGTAGAATTCACTATTAAAGCTCCTTCATTTTCTTGCACCGACAAATTATAATAACCGACTGCGGTTCCGTAGGACTTGGAATCTACTCTTCCCAGAAAAACCAAGAAAGTTGTTGTTCTGTTTTTTGCATCAATTACTTCCAATTTAAATATCTTAAGCTTAATATTACCTTCTTCCGCTTGTTCGGCTACAGTCCACCACTCCTGTGGAAATCTAAGCCTTATTCTAATATCTTCTCCCCTTGTTAAATTCGCTGAGACTTCCCACGAATTCTCGGCATAATTAACCACTTTTTCCCCGGAAGAAACCGAATAAGTAAATGATTGTAGCGCAATAATAACTCCAAATATAAGAACAATTACACCTACTAACAACCACTGCTTTCTCATTCCCTTCTCCAAAATAAATAAACCTTAGACCCATATTAATGTTATGACAAGTAAGAGAATATAATTCCCAATCAAACCTCACTAAAAATCCTTTTTCCCAGACAATTCGTTTATTCTCATCTCCAAAAAAGTCCAAAAATCTCGCTCCAGAGGACCATAAACATCTAACTTTTTGACCTCTTTTTGAAACAACCACCCAAATCCGATCAGAGAAAGAAAGGGAACAAAAAATTTCATGGTATCCAATTTTGTTTTAGCGTTAAAATCAACCACAAAGTCTTCTGGAGTACCGTTCACCACAACTTTGACAACAAAAGGAGAACCTTTCTCAATTTTAACTGCAGAAATCATTATTTTACCTTCTACAGTACTAACGGAGGTCTTAAAGTTCCTTAAATGAAAAAATTCTATAATAAAGTCGGTTAAACGATCTAAGTTTACGTTTTTTCCTATCCAACGAGTTTGCATGACACCACATAACGAAAGAAAGACAAATTCTCAATTATAAATTTACCGAAAATGCGTATTACTAAAAACTTTTATAGAGAAATTTGTTACTCATAATCAAAGTTGTCGGTGGAAAGATGACGCTCCTAGAATTAAAAAACTTAACAACCTATTACAGGATCCTAAGAGGGTACGTCAAAGCTGTTGAAAATGTGTCATTTTCACTAGAAAAGGGAGAAAAACTTGGACTTGCAGGCGAATCTGGATGTGGAAAAACAACTATTGCACTTTCAATTCTAAGAATTTTACCGCCGGGCGGACAAATAGTTGGTGGTCAAATCCTCTATGAAGGAATAGACCTCACAAAACTAGATGACTCAACAATGAGAGAACGGATTCGATGGAAGGAAATTTCAATAATATTTCAGGGGGCAATGAATGCACTGAATCCCGTCTACACAATCGAAGATCAAATAGTTGAGGCTATTCAGACCCATGAACCAGAAGTAACTAAAAATGAAGCCAAAGAGAGAGCAAGAAAGCTTTTTGAGCTTGTCGGAATTGAACCTTCAAGAGTAGTTAACTATCCCCATGAATTTAGCGGTGGGATGAGGCAACGTGCCATGATTGCTATGGCACTAGCCTGTAATCCTAAGTTGCTTATCGCTGATGAGCCTGGAACTGCATTAGATGTTATCGTTCAAGCCCAAATACTAAAACTCCTTAAGACACTTAGCGAACAATTAGGATTAGCAATGATTATGATTACCCATGACCTTTCATTAATCTCAGAAACATGCGAAAAAGCAGCTATAATGTATGCTGGACGCCTTGTCGAAAATGCAGATGTCTACAAAATATTTAAAGAACCATTACATCCATACACCCAAGGCTTGATTGGAGCATTCCCAGACATAAAAGCACCCAAACAAAGAATGGTTTCCATTCCAGGACTACCACCAGATCTCTTAGATCCACCTCCAGGATGTAGATTCCATCCTAGATGCAAGTATGCAATGCCTATATGCCGAAAGAAAGACCCTGAACTTGTAGAAGTAGAAAAAGGGCATTTTGTAGCTTGTCATCTGATTCATCCAGCATAGCATGGGTGATTAAAAATGGCGGAAGAAATAATTAAAGTGATTAACCTTAAAAAATGGTTTCCTGTACGTTTAGGATTTTTTGAAAGTATAATTAGTAGAAAAGAACTTTTTGTTCGAGCGGTTGATGGAATAGACTTTGACATCAAAAAGGGAGAAATCTTTGGACTTGTTGGTGAAAGTGGCAGTGGTAAAACAACTACTGGAAGGCTGATATTAAAGTTAATAGAACCAACCTCAGGTAAGATATTGTTTGAAGGAAAGGATATAACAGGCTTACCCGAAAAAGATTTCAAGGTTTACAGACGAAAGATGCAAATAATATTTCAAGACCCATATGAATCATTAAATCCGAGAATGACCATTTTTGATATTATTGCTGAGCCTATCAGAGTTCAAGGTGTAGCAGAGGAAGAACATGAAGTAGAAGAAAAGGTTTTTAAAGCTTTAGAAGATGTCCAGCTAGTTCCTCCGGAAGAATTTATCTATAGGTATCCACATGAATTAAGTGGTGGTCAAAGACAGAGAGTGGCAACAGCAAGGGCATTAGTTTTGAATCCAGAGTTCATAGTTGCTGACGAACCAGTTTCAATGTTAGATGCCTCCATTAGAGCAGAAGTGCTCAATGTTATGTTTGAGTTAATGAGAAAATATAATGTTTCATTCATGTACATTACACATGATTTAGCATTAGCCAGGCATATTTGCGACAGAATCGCAGTAATGTATCTTGGAAAGATAATGGAGATGGGAACTGTAGATCAAATCGTATATGAACCACTTCATCCTTATACGAAAGCGTTGATAGCAGCTGTCCCAAGTCCCGACCCAGCTGCTAAGCGAATAGAGGTCGTACTGAAAGGCGAAGTTCCAAGCCCAATTAACCCACCGTCTGGATGTAGATTCCATACACGATGTCCAGAATTTATAGGAAACGTATGTAAAACAAGGGAACCGAAACTTGTTGATGTGGGGAACAAACACTTCGTAGCATGTCATCTTTATTCAAGTAGGAGGGAAAAATGAGTGGAAAAAATTATGATTGATAACAAGAAAATAGTTCAGATATTGTTTGTCTGCTTAATTTTATTCTTTTCAGTTAGTTTAGTGCTGCTTCCATGGTGGAGGATATGGACATCTAAAATAAGTGACATTAATAGTACTATTAGAATAGAAGCTGAATATAAATTACCTAACTTTGCATCTGCAAGTCAAATTAACAAAGAAAACGAAAATCAATCAATCTATACAAATTTTTCATTAAACGAATTAGACGGCCCTCCAGAGAACAAAGATGCTGTAATATCCTTCTTCAATTATGTATGGATCCTAGCCATGATAGGGTCAGCGCTTAACATTTTAGCAGTTATATTGTTTCTGATATCTATATTTTTCAAGGAAAAGAAAATACATAGCTTAACACAAAAATATCTCAGATATCCGTTGCTAATAGGTGGATTAGTATGTTTAATTTCAGCATTATACTTCGGTCTCGAATTTAACGCTTTTATCTCTAATCTTGAAAATGTTGTGCCAAACCAAATAGCCAAAGTCCCTGGAAAAAACATTGGAGGATTTTTCGGAACGACAGTAGTTAATGTTTCAAATCTGAATCTTGAAGTAGTATATGGACCTGCGGCAGGTTGGTATCTTGCATTTGGAATATTCTTTCTTGATATATCATTATATTTCCTACTAAAAACTAAAAAATACTCACTTGCGCAAAGCCTTAAATAGTGTTTAGAAAATTTAGATAAAAGCAATATGGAAGTGAACAAAATGAAGAAAATGAATATCGCAGCGATATTGGCTCTATTTGGTACATTACTCATACTTATAAACTGTCTAATAGTAAGTTTTAACGGTTCAAGTATTGTAATTTATTCACATTCCATTTCTTCAATAGATGAATTACTTCAGGGAGATACTTCATTGTGGTACCGAATATCCCTCGGAATTCCAAGTTTTTGTCAAGGAATTTGGATAGCAATATGGCTTACCATATCCATCCTGAATCTGTTCTGTGCGGCATATATGCTTTTTTCGCCTGAAAAAGTGACTACTGCGAGCTTATTTGTAATAATTTTCTCGGTTTTAAGTTTATTCTCTGGAGGAGGGTTCATTATTGGCTTTGTATTAGCGGCGATAGGAGGGCTCATGGGGATTCAAAAAAGAGTTGCTCCTTCAGAAACTTTTGTTGGAAAAATTTTAAGGGCAGCGAGATTTGATTCTAAACTTTTTGAGATTTTAAAAGCTGAGCCGAGATTAATTAGGGACGCAGTTTCAGTTGTAATTCTTGTAGGAGTGCTGAGTGCTATTGGATGTGGCTTATACATCCAGAACATGAATAGGATTACTGAATCAATAGGAAACTCTCCAATAGACATTCTTCTGCTGGGTAATTTATATTTTGACATTCACTCATTAAGACTGCCAAGCATATGGATTAGCCTAACATTTATCAAATGGCTTGTGCTCTCGGCTATAATATATATCATCGGTGGCAAACTCTTAAAATTAGCCGCAGATTACGATGCAACAGCAAGAGCCACTGCCTTTGCAATGGTTCCTTTAATGTTACAGTTTTTCATGCCAATAGTTTTCCCAAATCAGCCATATTTAACAGTACAGTGGCCACTTATCGTATGGTTCATTACAAATATATGGGCGGTTTTAGTGCTTATTGTTGCTACCGGAAAAGTTTTTGACATTTCGTTATCTCGTGCTCTAGGACTAGTCTTGGTTTCATGCGCTATTTACTGGTTATTAGTATATGAGATTTTATTGCCGTTTCTTTTTAGTTCGAGTGGAGAAATTGTAGGAATTTATTTTGTAGTGAATCCTAAGGAACTGATTTTTGGTTTGTCATCGTTAGCAATTTTGATTGCTTACGTACTTGGAACCTTCACTAGGCGTGGATAACAAATTCAAACTGATTTATCCTTTTTTCTTTTCCTCTTTCTTGGACATTATCCAATCTTTGTAGCCTGCGGCAACTCCCCATGCGATAAAGATCATCACTGTAAGAATAAAGTTGAGTGGGTAAGGTAAAATAAGAATTACCCAAACAACTACTAACGGTACGCATATTATTAGAATTAAAGAGAACACTATTGTCCAAAACCATTTTTCCTTTAGAACTTCCTTAGCCATTGCAATCCATTATTTACTTGAGTAGAGGAATATTTAAGCCTTAATGAAAAGCTCGGCCCAAACTACTCTGTCGAAACCTTTAATTGACTTCTATACATTTCTATTATTTCTTTTTCTGTTGTTGCGTCTTCTGCTGCTTTGTCGGGTCGGTAGTTTCCCGTGAATCTTGGGAATCGTATTGCGAGTCCTGCTCCTTTGCGTATTTTGTCTTTGGCGCATGTGTGAATTGGACTTATTGTTATCTCTGCTCCTATTACTTCGATTACTTTTTTGGGTTCAAACCATACGTCGGCTTCTAGATTGGATATTACTCTTGGATGTTTATGTGGTATACGGTGTGGTTCTAGCATTTTTGGTAGATTAGCTAGGTCTTCGTCTGTGAATCCTGAGCCGCATTTGCATACTGTTTTGAAAGTATCTGTTTCTGGATCGTATGCTGCGAGTAGGAGTGCGCCATAAGTGCCAGCTCTTCTTCCTTTTCCGTGGAAGGCTCCTACTATTACTAGGTCTACTGTGTCTGTCATTTCACCTTTATAGTCTCGCTTATATTTTATCCATAGCCAGCCTCTTGCTCCAGCTCTATAAATTGAGTCTTTTCCTATCGATTTGCATATTAATCCTTCGCATCCATTTTCTATTGCAAGCAAGAAGAATCTTTCGAGTTCTTCTGGATTGTCGGTGATTATGTATTCGGCTATTCTTACTCTTTCTCCTTCAATTATGGTTTTTTCAAGGAATTCTCTGCGGATTGGATAGGGTTCAACTGTTAAATCTTTTCCGTCGATGTAGAGAGCATCAAACATGAATAGGGAAACGGGATATTCTTCGATTGCTTTTTGTATGCCGTATTTTCTTCTCCTATGCATTAGTTCTTGGAAAGGTCTCATTTCTCCGGTTTCTGGGTCTATGGCTACACATTCAGCTTCTAATATGGCTTGTTTTGCCTTGACGTGTTTTTTGAGTAGTTCTGCAGCGTCTGGGTATTGTGAGGTGATGTTTTCGAGGCGTCTTGAAAACAATGTTATTTTTTCATTGTCTATGTGGGCTTGAATTCTTTCTCCGTCGTATTTGAATTCTGCGACGCATTTTCCGCCGAGTTTTTCAAGTATTTCTTGTGGAGAGGACAGTCTTTCGGCAAGCATGGGTCTTATTGGTTCTCCTATCATTACTTTGAATTTTTTTATCCCTTCTAGACCTTCTTCAACCAGAACTTTGGCTACTCTTCCTAGGTCTGAGGAGATATTGTATGCTCTTTCAAGGAATTCTCTGGCTTCTTTTCCGCCTCCATAAGCTATTGCTAATGCGTCCAGCACGGTCATATCGGCTATTCCAAGCCTAAGTTTTCCAGTCACCGTCCTCGTTATATACTTGGCCTCTTTTGGTGTCGCATTTGCCAACAGTCCGGCAAGCAATGAAGTTTTTAGGTCCATTGCTCCTTCTCCACTTGCCTTCGCCATTTTTTCGAAGGTTTCGTAGACTTTTTGAACGGTTAAGGGCTGCTGGAAAAGGGTAACTTGCTTCTTTTTCGCTACAAAATTTTGGGTTGTTTCGCCTATGTCTCCAGTTCTTTTAAGGTCTTCTTCAATTTCGGTTTCGCTGTGACCAGAAGCCCTCGCTATGGCTCGTATTGCAAGTTTTTCAGCAACACCTATCTCTATTCCCATGAAATCTGGGTAAAGTTTTCCTTGAGTGAGATAAACAACTTTATCTATGAGTTCTTTTGGAGTTTTCTTGAGTAAGTCGACTAGGTAGTCGGTCATTTCCAATCTTTTTGTTGTAGCCTCAATTTTTTCGTAGGCATCGGCAATAAGTGAATATCGCATGTCTGTCTCCAGCATTTAACGTAAGCATATCAGTATTAAAATGTTAATCAATGTTTTAGGTGTTAACCCCATTTTAGAAGGTTTCATAATGAACTATCTCGTTAAGTGGACGCCTCGGTCTTGGTGCCGGTTTTTCAGCTGGATGCCCAATCGGAATTATTGCCACTGGCCGTATTCCGTTCGGAATGTTTAGAACTTTTCTAACTTGTTCTTCGTTGAAGGCGCCCACCCAGCATGCTCCTAAGCCTAGGGCAGTTGCAGTTAATAGGATGTTTTGGGTTGCAGCGGCAGTGTCTTGTATACAATATAATGTGGCGCCTCTTGTTCCATATCCATAACTTGAACGAAGTTCGTTTGCACAAACCACAATTACAACTGGAGCATCTTCAATAAAAGTCTGGTTTAGAGCCGCGGCAGCCAATCTATGTTTTATCTCTTTGTTTCTGATAATTATGAATTCCCATGGTTGAATATTTCCTGCGGAAGGCGCCCATCTAGCAGCTTCGATTAATTTTTCAACTGTTTCTTCTGGAACGTCCATGTTTTTGAAGGCTCTTATGCTTCTCCTCTTCTTTATAGCTTCAAAAACTTCCATAATTTACTTCTCCAGAGGGCTTATTCCGTTCAATTATTTATTGCTAACATTTAAAAGTTTAAACTTTCATCTCTAAATTTCAATTGGTGAGCTTGAATGAAGTTTTTAGCTTTGTTAAAAATGTCTGCTTCGAAGGCTGGAGAATTGCCATCTTTCCTTAAAAGGATAAAAGGGGTTACGCCGCCATCAAATGTTAAAGTTCATGAAGTTTACTTCCTATTTGGACAATATGATGCAGCAATCATCTTTGAGGCTCAAGATTTGCCATCCGCCAAAGACTTTATAGTTAAGGTTTCCATTCCGGGAGTTTATAGGGTAGAGGCGTTGCCAGCAATATCCGTTGAGGAATTATAGAGGGGGTCAAAATGAAATCTGTTCAAACTAAGCTTCTTTATCTAGAAAATGCTTATGAGAGGGAATTTGAAGCGAGGATTCTAAAGGTTGAACGGATGGAGAATTACTTTGGCATAATTTTGGATTGTACTGCATTTTATCCGGTTGGTGGTGGTCAACCTTCTGATGTTGGCGAGATTTTCGGCAAAAAAGGAAAGGCGAAAATTTTTCATGTTGAAAGAAGGGGTGGACAAGTATTTCATTTCGCAAGGAAGATTGAAGGCGAATTGGTTGAGGGTGATGTGGTAAAAGGTGCGATTGATTGGGATAGACGTTACTGTTTAATGCGTATCCACACTGCAGCACACTTGCTCTCACAAGCGGTTAGAAAAGCTGTTAATAGACCTTTGGAAATTGTTGGTTCAGCTATCGATTTGAATAAGGCTAGGATTGATTTTGGATATGAAAAATCCATTCGTGAATTTTTCCCAAAGATTGAGGAGATTGCAAATGAAGTTGTAAATGAGAATAGACCAGTAATTGTTAAAGTAATGCCCAGAAATGAAGCCGAGGAGTATGTTGCGAGGTATCATGAGAGCTTAAGGATTTTACCAGCTAAAGTTAAAGAGGTTAGGGTAGTTGAAATAAAGGATTGGCATGCGTGTGCTTGTGGTGGAACTCACGTTCAATCCACCGGAGAAATTGGCGAAATAAAACTTTTGAAGAGAAGTTCAAAGGGAAAAGGTGTGGAGAGAATAGAGTTTACAGTTGTGCAAAATCCTTAAGTTTTCTTCGGTGTACAATTACTTGGATGATGAGTTGGAGAGTCATTTGAGCATTTGCTGTGATAAGACCCGATGGGCGGACTGACAAGGTTTCGCTTTTATGTCCTAATGTATTGTGAACGGAAAATTTAAGAGTAGAAAACCCAATTTTGAAAAGACCAACTCCTCAGCGACTATGTGAAACCCTAAGGGTTAGGGCGAAAATTTGGATAAAAATGAAATCTACAAAACTTTAGACAAGCTTTCTTCAAAAAAATCTATAAAATACGCTGTTTACCTTAGCTCGATAGTTGTTTTCATAGCAATCATTCTTTTGCCGCCAATCATTGGAATAATTTTAAAATGGAACTTGATGGGTCAAATTTTTGAGCAGCCTCAGCTGTTAGATAGAGCGCTTAACGCAGTTTACGCATCCTTTGGAGTAGCCTTTCTGGTTTCGACAATAGACGTTCTTACCGGACTTCCCTTTGCATGGCTTATAACAAGGGGGAAATACAGAATTTTGGGAGTACTTGACACTTTAGCAGATATGCCCTTTATTGTTCCAACAACCGCACTTGGTTATTCATTAATGCTTTTTTGGAGTACCCCACAAGGCGTATCCCAACTTTTTAATACTGAAAGTTTAGTTTCGCCTGGCTGGTTGCTTGTAATACTTCTGCATTTTGTTTTCTCATATCCAGTCGTAGTTAGAGTGTTGGTTGGTGCTTTAATGGATTATAGAATGGAATATGAAGAGGCTGCAAGGACGTTGGGTGCAGCACCATTTACAGCGGATAGAACGGTTACTTTGCCGATAATAAAATCTTCCATTATTGCAGCTTTCACCTTGGCTTTTGCCCGTTCAATATCGGAGACTGGAGCTACCATGATGGTTGCTGGAACATTCGAAAACGGAGCAATTTTCATCAAGAACATGAAATTGCAAAATAATTATGGACCTATGGTTTTTGTAAGCTTTGTCTTAATAGCCATTTCAGCAACAATTTTTGCAGTTATAAGGATTCTAGGCACAAAATTTAAACTTCCCATAAGAAGAGTTTGGCCGAATGCCGAGAGGAAACTGAGCAGTAAGGGAATAGCCAATTTTAGAAATACTATCTCAATCATAATTTTCTTTTCCTTAGTTATAATTCCTTCAATTTTTGTGGCTTTTCCAGCTGTAAGCGCTGTATTCACGGATACATTAATGGATGCTTTTGCTGGCCGGCGGGTTTGGGCGGATTTTTGGCAGAGTATAGGACTCTCGTATGGAGTTGGAGCATTGGCTACGGTTATAAACGTGATTATTGGATTGCCTATGGCAGTTTTGATAGCGAGAAAAACTCTTGGAAGATCAACAGCAAATATTTTTGACATTCTCACGGATATTCCAATAATTATTCCTTCAACGGCTTTAGGTGCCTCTCTAAGCATATTCTGGAAGGAAAGCTTCGCCTTCCTCCCTGAAATCTGGCCTTTAATATTCGCCCATCTCGCAATCACGTATCCATACTATGTTAAGTCCATGGCTGCAGCCATACAAAGGATAAGCATAGAATATGAAGAAGCTGCAAGAACTTTGGGCGCTAGACCATTCACAGTTTTCAGAACCATAATTTTCCCCTTAACAAAGTATTCGCTATTTGCAGGTGCAATAATGATTTTTACAAGAAGTGTAAGTGAGACAGGAGCAACTGTTGCTGTTGTAGAACAGCTTAGAACAGCTCCCGTTCTGCTTGTGAAATGGATTCCTAAGAATGGTGCTCCAGAGCTGCCAGCAACTTCTTTAGATGTAGCTCTTGGCTGCGGATTCCTTATAGTACTCTCGTTTGTAATATTGTTGATTTTGAGACTTGTAGTTGGAGGGGAAAGGAAAGGTTGAAATTTGGGGAGATGAGCAATGCCTGAAGTCGAAATTCGGAATGTTACTAAACGGTTTGGCGATATAATTGCAGTTGATAATGTGAGCCTTCACGTTCACGATAGAGAATACTTCGCTTTATTGGGACCTAGTGGATGTGGAAAAACAACTTTGTTGAGGCTTATTGCTGGGTTGATAAAACCGGATGAAGGAGAAATATATATTGATGGAAAACTGGTAAACGATGTGCCTCCAGAAGATAGAGGCGTAGGCTTTGTGTTTCAAACCTTCGCTTTGTTTCCCCATATGAATGTTTGGGACAATGTAACTTATGGGCCTCGCGTTAAAGGTTGGGGAGAAGAAAAAGCAGCGAGAATAGCCCATGAGGCTCTAGAAATGGTTCTTCTCCATGAGCGATTAGACGCTTATCCAAATGAGTTGAGCGGTGGAATGATGCAGCGTGTGGCTGTGGCAAGAGCCCTATGTGCTGGCGCAAAACTTCTGCTCTTAGATGAACCACTAGGTCAGCTTGATGCAAAGGTTAGAAATCAGCTTCGCTACGAGATTAGGAGAATGGCTAAGGATTTGGGATTAACAGCTATACATGTAACTCATGACCAAGCTGAAGCTATGGCTATTTCCGACAGAATAGCTGTTATGAGAAAAGGAAAGATTCTACAAGTTGGAACTCCTCAAGAACTTTATATTAAGCCAAAACACATTTTTGTCGCTAATTTTATTGGAGAAGCAAACTTTCTAGAAGGTTACGTAAAGGAAATTAAGAAAAATCATTCCATTGTTGAAATTAGAGGGGGAATAAGAATAAAGATAGCTGATAAAACGTTTAAAAGAGGAGAAAGAGTGGTCTTGGCGGTAAGACCTGAAACAACTATTATTGAAATAGGAAAAGCTAGGGAAAATAATTACATTAATGGAAAGATTGAAAGGTTAAGGTTTGAAGGAACCAATGTTCGATATGAAATAAGATTGGAAAATGAGGATGAAATTGTGGCTATTCGTCCATCAATGACTGAGGAATGGTTAGATGTTGGAGAAAAGGTGGTGGTGCATTTACCAATGAACAAGATTTATGTTTTTCCTTATCCTAGCAAAGGGTTACGGGAGGAACTTTCAGTTGAGTGAGCTCTTAAGATGGTTTGAAAAAAGGCGTGAGGAAAGAGCAATAAAAATGATAAGGCAGCATCTGGCACTTGTGGTGAGCATAGTTGAGGATTTGGAGACAGCCATACAAGCGGTAATGGATGGAAAAAGGGATAAGATGAGGGAAGCGGTCACAAGAATAGCGAAAAACGAGGAAGCCGCAGATAAGCTGAGAAGAAAAATAATGGATGAATTATCCCATGGAGAACTATCCCCAATTGATAGAGAAGACTTAATGAAAATTGTGAAAGGAGTGGATATGGTTGCCGATTGGAGCCATGAATCAGCCAGACTGCTAGCAGTTATACCAATGGATGAAATATCAGAACCCATAAAGCAAGCATGTAATAAAATGATGGAAGGCGTGAAAAAATGCGTTTATGCACTTAGAAAATGTATAAACAGCATGATGGAAAACCCGAAGGAAGCTTTGAACGCAGCAGATGAAGTTGAAAGAGAAGAAGAAAATGTGGACGATTTGCATAGAGATTCAAGGAAGGCACTTTTGAATGAGAGGGAAATTAGAGCTTCAGTTGCTGTAATGCTCAACGAATTATATGAAGCCTTAGAAATGATATCGGACTGGTGCGAGGATACTTGTGACCAAGTAAGAATAATAATGATAAGACGATAATAACGTAACGTTAAGGTGTAAATAATGGTTGAAATCACCGTAGATGCAAGTGAACTGAGAAGTAAAGCCAACGGAGAAACCATCAAGGAGCTAACAGAATTCCTCAAGGAAAAATTAAAAATGGACGTTAAGCCTGTAGGAGACGAAATAAAAGTTGTTTCAGAAAAACTATCCAAGGCTTATTTAAGGGTGATTCTTCGTAAGTTTTTGCATCAATACGAACTTAAAGAAGATTTCCGTGTAATATCCAAAGACAAGGATACGTTAATGATTAAAGAAAGGAAGGTTAGACTGCCTCCAGAAGAATAAGTTAAGTTCCTTTCTTAGGCGATTTCTTCTTTCCAAGTTTTCCTTGAAGCCTAAGCAATTGATTTCTAGCAATTCTAGCCTTTTCATAAGCTTTTTCAAACTGTCCTTTTTCAAAAAATCCTTCAGCTTCTCTAACAAGGTCTTGAATCACAACCAGCGTTGGACCAAGCTCATCCTCTTTCCTAGCTAATGTCAAATCTGTTTTTCGAAATGAGAAACTTTCAGTATGTGGGTTTAAGAGAGAGAAGAGAAAAAGGGCGTATTCAAGTTCTGAAGAAGCTTTCCAAATGGAAGATTCAATTTCTTTCTCATTTTTGTCTATAACTGCTTTAATTGCTTTTTCCAAGAAACTTATTGTTGATTTTAATGTTGGGCTGATTTTCCTTTTAATCATTTTGTTCCCTTGGAGGAAGCGGTTTAATTTGTGTAATGTAAACTTAATTCGTTTTGCTTATTCTTAATGGTTTCTCTTGAAATCGACGTTACAACTTAGTTTTTTCCTCTACTCTAACTTGGCTTACACCAGCCTCTTTTTCAAGTCTAATAACATGTTCGGCCTTTTCAGCAAAAGCCTCGCTATGGGTAACAGCAATAATCTGTTCTATTGCCTTAAGTCTCGATATAGCCTCTGCTAGGCGGTCTATGGAACCATCTTCCCTTCCAAGGCTTTCCGTAGGCTCGTCTAATATTAGAATGTGGAGACCATGCCCAGTTCTTGACTGCATTATTAACTGACCGAGCCCAAGCCTATAAGCAAAAGCAAGCAATGTTCTTTCCCCGCCAGAGATCATTGAAACCTCTCTTTCATAACCTTCCTCTCCAATAACAAAAGGAGTGTAGGTTTCGTCTATTTTTATTGTAAGCTGACTTCCTTCATCTCCAGCTAGGCTGTCTAGAATCTGTTGAGCGAAACTTTGGAGGAAATTGATGAATTCCGTCCTTAATTTCGGTTGAATATTTCTATATGCTCCACGAATTACGTCAATAAGTTCCAATAATTGTTCTGTTTGTTTGATCTCATTAAGTTTCCGTTGAGCATTATCAAGCCTCGATTTTAAAAGGTCAATGCGTTTTCCAACTTCAGCCTTTCTTGATTCAAAGGTTTCCAGCTTACCTTTAACCGATGAATACTGTTTGAAGATTTCATCTCTTTCCTTCCTCACTTTTTCAAGCATGTTTAGATCAAATTCAACAACCTCGCTTTTCAACTGGTTGAGTCTTGCATAAAGACTCTCTTCTTGCCGTTGCATTTCATTAAACTCCAAACTTAGCTCATCCAAAGCTTTTTTCTCTCTCTTAAGCTGATTCAGAATCCCTTCCTTCCGAATCTGAACCATCTGCAAATCACTAATAGCTTGAGCAAGCAAATTCCTCAAAGCCTTTAACTCTTCCATTTCATTTTGCAAAGCTGCAAGTGTTTGTTGATTTTCCTCCCTTTCTTTGTTCAATCTCTGAATAAGACTCTGTTTATATTCACCAGTCAACGGTTGTAAACACAAAGGACAGAGATTTTGATCTGCCAAAGTATTTTGTTTCCGTTGAACTTCCCTTATACGAGCCATCGCATTTTCATGTTCAGCCCGAATTTGAGTCATTTGCTCGTCTAACGTTAAAAGATAATTTTTTAAACTTTCCATTGGCTGATCTGGATTCAAACCAGCATTTTCAAGCTTTCCTTTAATCTCCTTCTCTTTCAACTCTAAAGACTTCAGCTCGTTCGCTAAATTATTTACGAGGGACTGCTTAGACTGAATCTGCTCATTTATCCTAGCATATAGTGTTTTTAAGTTTTCAATTTTCGCTTGAAGCTCCATTTGTTGTCTAATTGAATCCTCGGCTTTGGCACGAAGCTCCTCTAAGCTTTTTAAACGTTTTTCCACATGCTGCAAAGCAGCCTCAACTTCTACAAATCGTTTCCTAAGAATTTGAAGCTCACTATCAATTTTCGCTAATTCCTCAACAGCACCATTATATTCTTTCTCCAGCTGATTCAAAGAAACAACATCTGGATCCTGCTTTAACGTACGCATTTTTGTTTCATAATCACGTTTTAAAGCACCTAAAACCGTCCATGCTTGTTCGTAGTCTGAAAGCCCGAAAAGCTGGTCTAGCCTCTGCTGACGCTCTCTAGGTCTAACATCCAAAAGTTCCTTCAAATGTTCCTGACGCACCCAAATTAATTCGCGGAAAATCTCCTTATCTAAGCCAGTTATTGCCTTCAACTGTTCGATTACGGCTTCATTCCTATGACTTGCAATAAGCTTTTCCCCTTCAAAAAATTTCAACTGCTCCATGTCTTGGCTTATTCCTTTGTCTTTACGCCTTAATGCACGAATAATGGTGTATTCCTTATTGTTATGAAGGAATTTTAAGGCTACTTTTCCGATGTCGCTTTCTTCACGTAATAGATAGTTATAGCTTCTTCCGATAGGATCACCGAATAACGCAAAATCAATAGCGTAAAGAATGCTGGACTTTCCTGTTCCTAACCCGCCAACTAAACAGTTGAAACCAGAGGTAAAATCAATTTTAGACTTCATATGAGAGCGTATATTTTCGAGTATGACTGTTAAAATTCTCATTTAACAAACGCCTCCAAGATTTCCTTAGCCTTTTTCTCGTCCTTTCTTGCTAAGGGATCAAGCAGATCAACTGCTAAACGAGCAATTTTTTCAGCCTTTTCAAGAGGATATCGTTCAGCGAATATTTGAAGGAAAAATTCGAAAGATTTCGTCTTTAAATCTTTTAGCTTGCCTTCAAATATTGAACGAACAACTTCTTCTGGAACTTGGCTCTCACGTAAACGAACTATTGGTCTTACAATTAAAGCCTTTTTTGCAGCTGCCCTAATTTTTGCAACATCAACTTCCGCTCTGCTCGATTCAGCTGTTAAAACTCCCTTTAAGACCGGAACAATAACTGCTCCTTCATGATCCACCTCAGCTATTCTTTTAATGGTTTCTTCAACAGCCATAGCTGGAGTAACATTTCCCAAATCACATTCAAGCTTAACAAAAGTCCGTGGGCTCTCAAGTTTTATCCGCTCCAATCTTGGCTTGTCTTTTGAGTTCACTTCTACATAGTAAAATCCCTTCTCAACTTCAGCATCTTCGTAACTTACAGTTTCGGTGCAGCCACTATAAACCAAAATGCCAGATTTAAACTGTGTAACCCCAGCTTTGTGCACATGCCCACCAGCATAATAGTTGAAGCCGTCTGGAAGAAGTTCTGGAGAAGCCTCAGCTTCCATATAAGGCGGAACGACCTTTGGGAAGTCTATTGCCATATGAAAAACAAAAATATTAAATTTAGACGGATTAGGGCGAGGTTCATTTTCTTCATAAAATTTTGGAAGCTCAGCTTCGGTCTTTCGTTTAGTTCTAAAGTTTGGAATCCCATAAACATAACATTTTTCATTTTCCCAACATGCACCCGTAAGCCTTGGCAAATAATAGATGAGCCCTGCAGTGTGTAATGGATTAAGAATGGTTCCAGTAATAATGTTTGGAGCTGCATCATGGGAGCCATCAACGGTTAAAACTGGTATTTTAGCATCTTTCAATCTTCTAAAATTCTTTATTGCGTTTTCAAGTGTAACGTTGGTAGGACGGGCATGATGGAACAGGTCGCCTGCAATTATTATGAAGTCGGGTTTAAGCTCCAAAGTTTTGTCCACAAGTTCTTCAAACGCCCTCAAAAAATCTTCACGCCTAACATCTAAGCCATATTGCGCATAGCCAAGATGCAAATCAGCAGCATGAACAAAACTTAAAGACCTCATACACTACCCTCGTTCTTAACAAATTAATCATATGCAAACATTTAAGCTAAATGCATCTGCTCTTAACCACACAATATATCTTAAATGCATGTTGTTATATCCATTGAAAACATAGGAGTATAACAACTTTGAAGAAAGAATATCCTAAACAACCAATCGTAGGAGTAGGCGCAATAATAATTCATGATGGAAAAATGCTAATTGTTAAACGAGGCTCTGACCCAGGAAAGGGAAAATGGAGTGTTCCAGGAGGACTTGTTGAGCTTGGAGAAACTGTGAAAGAAGCTGTGGAAAGGGAAGTTCTTGAAGAATGTAACCTAAAAGTGGAAGCTAGCCATTTAATTGATATAGTCGATGACATAATTCGAGATAAAAACGGCAGAATAAAATATCATTTTATAATACTGGATTTTTTTGCAAAGCTTAGAGGCGGAAAACTTAAGCCAAACAGTGAAATAATAGAGGCGAAATGGGTTCCAATAGACGAAGTAGAAAAATATGATTTAACGAATACATTTAAAGAATTCATGAAGAGAAACCTCAGCAAACTAAAAACGCAATAATTTTATGTCTTTAAATTTTGAGATAAAAACTTGAAGAAATATCTTGTTTGGCCTTTTGTTTGGACGTTTAGAGTTCTGACTTTAACTACTGTTGGGAAGTCTTTGACTATTTTTCCAAGCAGTAGGCAGTGTTGAGGAGGAAGTTCACGTGCTATGGATTTTATTGTTTCGCTGTCTGCTCTTGACGCTCTAGAAACTGTTTCGAGGTCCCGTTCATTTGTGAAGTTGAATAAAAATATGTTGTCTGCCTGTCGGTAAATGCTTTCTTTGATTGAATCTGGCTGATTTGTGATAAATGTGGTGAAGATTCCATAATGACGCATTCGAGTTACTACGTCGTCCCAATAAGTTTCGCGTAGGTATAAATGAGCCTCTTCAGCAAAAAGGAAGACTGAACGTAAATACCAGTTTGAGAGGAGCTCAACAAGTTTTCCAAGTATGTATTCAACAACAATTTGACGGTCCATTGTTGAAATGTTTTGCATATTAATGATTAGCACTCCGCCGTTTCTCTTTATTTTTTCAAAATATTCTTCAAAAGGAGAAGCCTCTTCCGGATTGTCTGTGAAAAAACCAGAATTTAGTAGAGCGTAGTATCTGCTGAAAAGTGCATCACGAATATGTTGATTGCATTTCCAGTTTCTCATCGCTTCACCCAATGCTTTTAGGCTTAGCTCGTTACGTTCTCTAAGAAATCGCCAAATACGCCTAAACTCACGGGCACTTGTTCCCGGAAGCCTTAACGCATTTAAAAGAATGTTGAGCATAACTCGCAAATTAATCTGTTTCAACATTATTTTGAAGTTTTGACCCGGTGTTAAAACGTGGATTTTATTTGCGTATTCATTTGGTGTTCCGTCTAGGTTTAAGCCTAAACCAGCGTATTCTCCATTTAAGTCTAAAACTACAACGGTTGCTCCATAATGTATTAGATTTAAGACCAAAAGTTTGCTGAGGTGAGATTTCCCAGTTTCTTTTTTCCCGGTAATTATGTTTAGTCTACCGTCTAGTGATTCTGCGTCAATGAATAACTGTGAATTTTCTTTTGTATCGCCTATATAAATTGGATAATTTCCGCTTATTTTTGCTATAGAAAAGAGCTTGGAAATTGGAAGTTTCACTATTTTTGAGTGGATTCTTGATGGAATCCATGATATGTCATTGACTAGTTTGCCGTTTTCAAATGAAGCTCTTATTTTGCAATGGAGAACTCTAGCATCCTTTATTAGAGTTATATGGGATGTTATTTCAAAGGGATCTAGAGTTTCGCCGTCTAAGAAGTTGTCGTTGTATGTGCATTCACGTAAAATTTCTTCGAGTATTCCTGGAACATTGACGAAACGAATTTCAACGACTTGGACTATTAGGGACTTGCCTAGTTTTCGGTCTTCTATGAGTAGGTAGTCGCCTTTCTCTATGTTTTCGTCTGGAAAGCTTATTATTTGAATTGTTCCGCCTTCTTTCTTGTAAAGCCTCACTTTTTCTTTATCCTCTCCGTTTGTGTCTTTAGTTCTCATGTTCTTTTCCAAAAGGACCAAACAGCAACCGCCTCACACTTGGTCGGTTGATAATTTTTAATCCGTAACATGTGTTCAGAAAACGTTGAATACCGATAACTTCGTTTGCTGTGAATGTGGAAAAAACATGTGCTAAACGCAAAGTTTCGGGGTAACCATTAACTATAAGATCGTTTCCAATAAGCTTACAAACTGCATTTAAAGTCTCATCTACGGATAAGTTCCTGTCAACATCCATTCTAAAAACTGAAGTTCCATTTAACTTTGCTAGGTAAATTTTCCCCAAAAGTTTTAGCCTATTTTTATCAATTAAAGAGTCGTCAATTGGAATTATACATGGTGAAGGATATTTTATAAGTAAATCGTTAAAGTGAAAACTAGAAAACCTAAGTCTTGTCATTTTTGAAAAGGCTAAAATTGTATTTCGGTTTCTCCTTGCAATTTCAAGCATTTTTCGTAAAAAGGAAATGGAAATTTCACTGTTTCCAGCTGTAAGTGAGCCGTCCCACAAAATTAAACTTTCTTGTATATTAGTTAGAATTGTCAATTTAAGCCATGTTTCTAGTATGCTTGCCATTTTCGTTTGCAAGTTTGAAGGGTCTGGAGCGGTTGTTACTTTAAAAAATTGTTGTTTTCTCATATTTGCGTCTAAAATGCCCAAGATTTGGTGCTTGTTTTCTTCTGTAATGTGAAATGGTAATGGTCCAATAGTTGCGGAGTAGTATCGCCTTTTTCTGCATAGAACTATTGTGCCTCTTACGGCAATTACTGTACCAATCATTGTTTCTCCTATTTTTATGCTAGAAACATCTAGGGCAACTACCATTGTTTCATTGCTGGATGGTTCCACTTTTATTGGGTTTAGTCCGGCGATAGCGTATCCGTTGTTGATTTTTTCAATTGATTTTTCAACAACATTTGTTAGAGTTGAATTTAGGTTGAGGTTTCTTTTTGATTGGTGGTTTTCTAGGGTTTGGGTGCTGAGTTCGAGGAGTTCTTGTGGGATTTTTATTGGGAGTGGAAAATTATATTTTGGTGTTGTTTGAATATGTAATTGTTTGGTCACCAAGATTCACCAATAGGAAAGTGGATGAGGATGTTGTATTTAAATGTTGTGCATGTTCATTTTGAACAATTCAATAATCAATAAGTGAGCAATATGGAAAAACAAGAGGAAAAAACGCGAGAAAAAAATGAAAAAGAAGAAAAACCACCAATACAACTCAAAATGAAGGTAGGGAACATAGAATTCGAAATAAAATGCCAAGAAGACCAGCTTAAGAATGCTGTAGAACAAATACTAGCAACAGTAACAAAACAGGCGGCTGTTGTTCCGTCAATAACTCAACCAGCTCCGCCATTAGCGAGAGCAGAAACATGCAAGGGAGTAATAATGAAGCTTTGGGAAGAAGGATGGTTTGCGGAAAAAAGGACATTGGGAGAAGTTCACAGCGAAATGGCTAGAAGAGGATACCATTATGATAGAACCGCGGTAGCGCATGCTCTAATGGATTTGGTTAAAGAGAACGTGCTCACAAGAGAGGGAAAACCGCGAAGGTATCAATATGCACAGAAGAGACCCCCACCAACCATTTAGTCATATTTGGATTTTGAACACGTAATTCACCTTAAATAACCACATAAAAACTCTAATTTTTATGAAATCTAAAGGCAAATCGGTGAATAGAAAAGTTTGTGAATGGGTTTTAGCAGCCGATGAGAAAATAAGGTTTGTCATGGCAATAGATGGACTTGGAAATCTTTTGTGCCTAAAAACTTTGGGATATTATGAAATTCCAGAGGATTTGGCATTAAGAATTGGAGACGCCTTTGCAATAAGCCTCGGAGGAATATTTAGGGAATTATCCCTAGTTCATGGAGCTTTCGAATATGCAATGGTTAAGCACGGGAACATGGTAACTGTAGGTTTAAAGGTTAAAGAGGGAGAATACCTCATTTTTATAGCAAAAGAGGAAGAAACTCCGGAAATAATTCAGAAGGTTAAAGAAACAGTAAAATTATACGTTGAGAAGGTTCATTGAAAGTTTTCATGCAACAACTATTTTATTGGCTTGTTAGTTTTGGGATTACTTCTTCTTCTACCCATTTTTCTCCTTGAATTGTTAGCTTAAATTCTGGTCTTGAAGGGTCTGGTTTGAAAACCATGCCTCTTTTTGTCATTTCATTTAATCTTGCAGGAACCATGGCTTTTATTCCGCTTGATTCAAGCAGTCGCGAAATTTGGCTTGCCGTCGAAGTTTTATTTTCCATGGCATATAAAACTAATGCTATTGCTTCATAATGGGTTATTTTCTGTCTTGTTGTAATAACTGGTCCCTCGGTTGTGAATTCGACTATTCCCTTAAGCTGAGCTTCTGCGGGAGGCACAAGTTTAGTGGAAACTATGCTGTTAACTTCTTCTATGAAGTTCTGCGGCATGGAACGTAGTAGTTCCAAAATTTCTTTTGGAGTTTCTCCTTCTACTACTATTTCTCCAAATGAAGCCTTAATCTTTGTTTTAATTTTGCCCAATTAATCTTCCTCCTTTTCAGCCAGAATGTAAACGTAACCTTCTTCTGTTTTCCATCTTCTAATAACACCTTTACGAACAAGCCTAACTAGAACGCTGGAAAGGGTTGATACTGGGTAATTTAGGGCGTTTGCCCTTAAACCTTCTAAAAGTTCATTTAATGTTCTTGGACGCCATCTCCCCCAATCGGACCTCAAAAGGTGTAAAACAGCTTCCTTACATGATTTTGTTTTAGGAATTTTGGGATATGGAAGAGGAATACCCTTTCCTCTAACTTTCTGTACTGCAGATGAAACTTCTACTTTTCCTTTTTCAAAACGTATGGCTTGGAAAGCACTCGAAACGTTTGGCATAATTTTTGGAAGTTGGTCAATAGTCTTCATCACCTCTTCATGTGATCCAGAAATTTCGATTTCATGTTCTCCGATTCGAACCTTAAACGAAAAGGTGGAGACATCGCTTTTTTCCTTAGTGCTCCGTTTCTGTTTTGCAACAGCGCTTGACACTTTAATCACAAATAGAATTCTTAGGATTTAGCATTTAAAATTTAGGAAACGAAGTCTAAGCGAACCTTTCGAGAGCCTTCTTTAACATTTCGCTAACCCTTTCAGCATTCACCTTGCCACGGTAGTCACGCATGATAATGCCCATTAAAGGTCCAAAAGAAGCTTTAGCTCCACGCTTTCTTATAAATTCGCTGTTTTCTTGAACAATTTTCTCGATTATAGCTTTAATTTCTTCTTCAGAAAGCATCCTAAGCCCCAACGATTCGATGGCATCCTTAACGGTTCGACTTTCATTTTTCGAAAGCCAAACTATTACGTCTGGAATAGCCTCCTTTGCTATAGTTCCGTTTCCAACCATACGGAAAATATCTACCAATTGGCTGTCGGAAATGCGCCAAACTTCGACTCCATCTCGTTTTAAAGCTTTCAAGGTCTCAGTTAGGGTTGCGGCAACAAGGGTTGGAGAAACATTTGTTTCCCTAACGATTTCCTCGAACAACTCGCAGTATTCAGAATCCATCAGCTGGTTTGCAAGTTTTCGATTAAGCTTGTATTGTTCCATTAAACGTTTAAATTTCTGCTCTGGAAGCTCTGGAAGCCTAGTCCTAAGTTTTTCTATATACTCATTTGTTATACGTATTGGCGGAACATCCGTTTCGGGGTACATCCGAGCTGCTCCAGGTCTTGGTCGCATATAATGAGTTGAACCATCCGGATTCGCTGCACGAGTTTCTTCCGGAACCCCCTTGAGGGCTTCTTTTGCTCTTTTAACAACAGCCTTTAAGGCATCGATAGCATTTTCTTCGGTGTCGGCAACAAAAACAACAGCATCGTCTTTTTGAGCCTTAACCAGCCGTCTTAACCTCTCAACCTCTTCAGGAGTTATGCCATAGCCTGGAAGTTCATCTGTGTGGAATATTCCTTGCACTCTTCCCCAGAACTTGGCTCGGTCAGCCATTTCCTTTCCAAGTCGCATGTTTGGTGCAAGTTCCATTTTTAACAATCCAGCAAATTTTGGCAATTTAACAGCTAAAACGAGTTTTCCTGACTCAATGGCTTTTCTTAGAACTTTACATTTTGTTCCTTTGAAAATTTCTGTCACATTAACGAATTCTTCTTTAATTTGTTCTTCGGTTAGTCCTCTGTTTTTAAGTTCATCTCTGATTTTTAGGAGGTTTAATTGTCGTAGAACCTCATTTTTGACTACTAATGAGACGAGTTCTAGTTCTTGAACTCCTTTTACTTCGACTAAGGCTCCTTCGCGGATTGAAATGTTTATGTCTTGTCTTATTGTTCCTAGTCCACGTTTAACCTTTCCAGTGGCTCTCAATATTCGTCCTATAGCTAAGGCAGTTTCCTTTGCTTCTTCTGGCGAGTAGATTACAGGAGCTGTCGCAATTTCAATTAATGGAATGCCTAATCTATCTATTCTGTAACGAATAATGGAGCCTTCTTGCCCCATTTTTCTAGCTGCGTCTTCTTCTACTGCCACATGCTGAATTGGAATTTTCTTCCCCTTTATTTCGATTTCTCCGCCTAAGGCGATTATGCATGTTCTTTGAAAGCCAGTTGTGTTTGAGCCATCAATAACGGTTTTTCGCATAACATGGATTTCGTCAATGGGCTTAGAATTCAGCATTAAAGCAACTGTTAATGCTATCTCAACTGCTTCCATATTTAGTTCATGCGGTGGTTCCTCATCCATTTCAACAAGGCAAGATGTTTGATTGTTTGCTTCATAAAGTATTTTTGTTCCTTTTTGAAATTCAAAATATGCTGCTGGGTCTATTTGTCCCAGCTCGCTTTGTGTAGGTCTTAATCTGCGTAGAAATGTGATTTCTGGTTCTTCTTTAAAAAGGGTTGGTTTGCACTTGCAAAAGAGTTTGTAAGCAGTATCTAATTGTTGGTGTATTTCAAGTCCAGCTTTCAAGCCGACTTGCGCATAGTCCACATCCATAATATGCATCCTCCTTTGCTAAGGCAATTCTTCGTATAGAGTTCTGTCTGAAAACTCGTGAGCAATGTTTGTTTTAAGCAGTCTTTTAGCTTCTTGAAAATCCTTTGTTTGACCGAAGACCCACATCATTTTGACCAACGCCGTTTCTGGAAGCATATCTTCGAGTGGAATAACGCCTAACGCTAGAAGGTCTCTGCCTTGGTCGTAAACGTTCATGTTTATACGTCCCCAAATACATTGGGAGGTCATGGCAACTAAAACATCTTTTTTAATGGCTCGTTCTAAAGATTTGAAGCAGTATCTTCCCACATGGCCTAATCCAGTTCCTTCGAGAACAATTCCGTAATAACCATTATCAACATACCAGTCTATGATGGCTGGGTTTAAGCCTGGATGAAATTTTATTAAAGCAACTTTTTCTTCGAATTCTGGTTTTAAAATGAGTTTTCTGTTTTTATCCCTTTTTATGTAATTTTCGGTTAGCATGGTGATTTTTTCGCCTTCTACTCTTGCTAATGGAGAGGCGTTGATGGATTTGAAGGTGTCCCTTCGGCTTGTGTGGCATTTTCGCACTTTTGTTCCTCTATGCAAAAGAATTGTTGTGTCGGAGATTGTTTCATGCATAGCTAGGGCTACTTCGGCAAATGGGGCATAAGCAGCAGCTCTGACGGCTCCAATAAGATTTGTGGCTGCATCAGAACTTGGTCGGTCTGCTGAACGTTGGGAACCAACGAAAATTACTGGTGCTGGAAGGTTTTGTAGGGCGAAGCTTAGGGCTGCGGCTGAATACCCCATAGTGTCGGTTCCGTGAGCAATAACAACGCCGTCAACTCCCTTCTTTATATAGCTTGCCACATGTTTAGCCATTTCGCTCCAATGTTGAGGAGTTATGTTCTCGCTGAAAACGCTGAAAAGTATGTCCGCTTCAACTACAGCTACTTCGGAAAGTTCTGGAACGACGCTGTAAAGGTCGCTTGCGGTTAAGGCTGGACGAACAGCTCCAGTCCGATAGTCCACTCTGCTGGCAATGGTTCCGCCAGTACTCACAATGGTTACTTTGGGAAGCCCTGGTTTTTCAGATGGTGGCGAAGGAGCTGCGAATGATGGTTTTACTCCGGCTCCGATTCGTTCTATTTTTGTTTTTGGAGTTACACGTACACCTATGTTATATCCGCTTTTCAGTTTTATAACAACATGCTCGTCATCTCCGAGTTCTGAGCGTGGAATAAGTATTCCTTCGTAGGTTTCTCCGTTTCGTGTTATGCGTATTAAATCACCAATTTTTACTCCTGCCTTTTTTAGGGCATTTAGAACCAAGCCTTTGTACCCTTGTAATTCTCCTTGGCTCAATTCTTCAACTCCTTTGACATGTATGGACCGTCATATTTGTATTTGAACCGCATATAATACATCTTTGTTCCTAAACCACTTGTGACAAGAATCTTCCGTCTATCATATTCTTCTTTGGCTATTCTTTCGGCTTCAGCCAAGAGTATAGCGCCATAGCCTTTATGTTGCCAAGCCTTCTCAAAACGTTTACCAACTGGGACAAGTGGACCGTAAACATGGAGTTCACGAATTATGGCTGAAGGTTCACGGTTTATTTCTGGTCTATGCGCTTTTTCAGAAGGAATCCTTAGTCGTAGGTATCCTATTAAAACATCGTTTACTCGGTCTTCGGCTGAAATGAAAACTTCTTCTCCCTCTGAAGCGTTTTCCTTTAATACACAGATTTCTACTTTATCTGGGTCTGGTTCAACTTTTTCCTTAAGCCATCTATGTCCAACTTCACGGCAACGAATGCAACGACAACGAATCCCTTGCTCACGCAGTTTTTGCTGAACAAGCTGACGAAGATTACTCTTGTCAACTCCAGCCTCAATCAAATAAGCTGGAATATCCCGCTGAACCCGCATTATTCTAATCCAAGGCGGAACCATTTTCTTAACTTCTACTATCAGATTTGCAGCTTCCTCGGTTGTATAAGGCTTATATTCGCCTTTTCTCCACCATTCATAGGCTTTTGTTCCTTTCAAAACTAGGCATGGATATATCTTTAACATGTCAGGTTTGAACCGTGAATCCGTAAAAATTGTTTTGAAAGCTTCTACATCACGTTCAAAATTGGAGCCTGGAAGCCCAGGCATCATGTGATAAACAATTTTTAGTCCAGCATCCTTCAAAATGCGCGTGGCTTCAACGACGTCTTGAACTGTGTGACCGCGGTTTACAAGCTTGTAAATGTCGTCGTAAATGTTTTGTACACCTAGCTCAACCCTCGTAACACCCATCTGCAACATATGGTTTACATGCGTTTCCTTAGCCCAGTCAGGACGAGTCTCAACGGTGATACCGACATTTCTCAAATCACTGGTCTCAGCAAACTTTTTAGCTTCATCGAGATTTTTGGAGTCAACACCCGTAATAGCATCCAAACATTTCTTAACAAACCATTCTTGATAATCCAAGGGCGTAGCGGGAAACGTTCCACCCATAATGATAAGCTCTATCTTATCCACTTGGTGACCTATAGCCTCAAGCTGGCTTATTCGATGCCTAACCTGCAAATATGGGTCAAACTCGTTTTGTAGACCACGCATTGCCGCTGGTTCATGTCCAGTATAGCTTTGTGGAACTCCGTAGGGAGGGCCGCCTGGACAGTAGGCGCATGGAGTTTTTTGGGGGCAGGGCCAAGGTTTTGTCATAACGGCTATTACGGTTACTCCTGAAATGGTTCTTGTAGCTTTTCTGCGGAGTAATGGTAAAAGTTTAGGTTTTTCTTCTGGTTTAAGATGGTGGATTATTTCTGTGTTGGAAGGGATTTTTGCAGACTGATATTTTCTGGCAATTTTTAGTTTGATTTGGTTAAGGTCATGGCTAGTTGGTTGAGGGATATGCATGAGTTCCTCGATTATTTCTCTGGAGATTTTCTGGTTCACGGTTTTTCAAGAGAATGGTTTTACAAGGCAATAAATAAATCTATCAAAATATTTTCTAAGCAACCATAAGGCTTAAAAGATTTTCAACAATCTTTTGTTTGAGGGAAAAAGATGCGGAGGAATTCAAAAACCGAAAGGTGATGTAGAAACCCAGCGCTGATAAAGACTTTAAAATTTTATATCCAAACGGAAGCTGCAAAAACCCGCGGGAATATTTTGGAGATGACAACGATTTCAAATGTCTTTTAGATAAAGAAGTGTTTAAGAAGAAAGCGAGGAGTGCTGAGGCGCCGCCTCACCTGGGGATTATGAGGGAACTGGAGCTTGTAGGCATAGAAGACTTAAGCGACCATGGACATTTGAGGTATTATCCAAAAGGAGCGTTAATGCTAGACCTTCTTATAGACTATCTTTTAGACCAAGTCTTGGAGGAAGGAGCTTGTCCAGTCAAAAGCTCGATTATGTACTCCTTGTCAGCCAAACCAGTAAAGGAACATGCGAAGCTTTTCGGAGAACGCATGTACCAATTAAAGGTTGATAAAAAGAGGTATGTTCTGAGGTATGCTGCTTGTTTCGGACAGTTTTCCATACTTAAAGACGCCATAATAAGTTATCGTTGCCTTCCACTGAAAATTTTTGAATTGGCGGACAGCTATCGCCTAGAGCAAAGCGGAGAAATCAGCGGACTTTTTAGACAAAGAAGGTTCTACATGGGCGATTTACACGTACTCTGCAGAGATTTGGAATCAGCAAAACAAGAATTTTTAAGGTTGTATGCAAAAGCTTACAAAATAGCTGGAGAATTCGGCTGGAACTACGTTGCGATGTTTAACCTATGCAGAAGTTTTTATGAAGATAACAAAGACTTTATAGTTAAACTGGCGAAGGTCTCAGCCAAACCAGTCTTGCTAAATCTCGGTGTTCCAGAAGGGAAGTATTATTGGGTCATAAACATTGATTTAGACTTCATTGATAATTTAGGGCGCCCAGTAGAGTCTGTTGGAATGCAGATTGATTTGGGAAATGCTAAACGATTTGGCATAGAATACATAGACGAAAACGGAAAGAAAAAGCATCCAATAATAATTCATGCTGCCTTAATGGGTTCGCTTGAGAGATGGCTGAACAACATTTTGGAAAACGCTGCAAAACAGAAGAAAATTGGAAAACTGCCCTCACTTCCGCTTTGGCTCTCACCAATCCAAATCAGACTTTTACCAATTGCTAGTCGCCATATTAATAAAGCCTTAGAACTAGCAGACCAGTTTGAAGCTTCAAGGATTCGAGTGGACATTGATGATAGGGAAATATCATTGCAGAGAAAAATAAGACATGCGAGGAGAGAATGGATACCAATCTATGCTGTGATAGGAGACCGAGAAATTTTAAGCAACAAGCTTTCAGTCAGCATACGAGGCGAAAAAGAATACATCAACAAGGAAATGTCTCCAAAACAACTGGCAAATTTTGTTCTCAAAAAATGTGCTGGAAAACCTTTCAGAAAATCCTACGTCCAAAAGAGGATTTCACTAAGACCGGTATTCGCTTAAAATTCTCACTTCCCCATTTTTTGGTTAAGATTAAAATATTTATAAGCGTAATTAAAAGGGAGCATGGGCAAACAAGTTGAGAAAAGTGGGCTAAGAAATATTTTTGCATTAAGTTTTGTTAGTTTTTTCACGGATGTTTCTTCTGAAATGTGTTTTGGAGTCCTACCAACATTTGTTTTAGACGAACTTAAAGCTTCAAGGTTTATTCTAGGCTTAATTGAGGGATTTGCCGAATGGTTTAGCTATAGTTTCCGCATGTTTTCAGGCGTAATCTCCGACAAAATTGGAAAGAGAAAACTTCTTGTTTCCATTGGTTATTCACTTTCAACAGCAATTAAGCCTTTTTTCGCTTTTGCAAGGTCTTGGATTGATGTTTTAGCGGTGAGACTTGGTGATAGAATAGGAAAAGGTGTGAGGCAAGCTCCAAGAGATACTTTGCTAAGCGAGTCTGTTACTGAGAAACATTTAGGAAAAGCATTTGGTTTGCACAGAACCCTCGACCAGCTCGGAGCAATAATCGGACCAATCATAGCATCCATATTAATACCGTTATTTGGCATAAGAGGAATATTCCTCTTCTCTTTACTCCCATCCCTAATAGCAGTTCTCATACTCCTAATATTCGTACAAGAAATAGTAAAGAAAAAAGCAGAAAAACCAAGCATAATGGTTAACCTCAAAAAAGTCATCAACAAAAACTTCATGTTACTTTTAACTTTAATGGCGATTTTTTCCATAGGAGCATTCAACTTTTCCTTCATCCTCGCCAAAGCAAGAACGTTAGGAGTACCCGAAACAGTTGTTCCACTTGTTTACGCAATAATAAACGTAACTCACACAATTATCGGAATTCCAGCTGGAATGCTTTCGGATAAGATTGGAGGCGAAAAAACCCTTATAATCGGCTATTTAACATTCACATTCAGCGCATTTTTATGCGTAATACTTCAGGAAAGCCCTTTCTACGCTTTTCTAATAGCGGCAATTTACGGAGTCTATATGGGTGTGGCTGAAGTAGTGCAGAGGGCAATGATTCCTAGATATGTTCCAGCGGAACTAAAAGCAACCGCCTACGGACTCTACTACATAACAGTTGGAACATGCTTTTTCGTCGCAAACACTTTGATAGGCTTTCTATTAGACTTGTTCGGAGAAATAGCCTTTCTTTATAGCGTTGTAACGGCATTAATAGCAGTAGTAGGCATGCTTATCTTCATTAAAGGAGAAAGCTAACCTCACATTCTATTTCATTGATTAAGGTTTCAGAAAACTTTAAAATTGTGGTTTCATCAGTATAACCTTGGAAGAGTGATTAAATATGCCGACCCACGGTTCGTTGGCAAAAGCTGGAAAAGTTCGTTCCCAAACACCTAAAATAGAGCCTATTCCAAAGAAAAAGAAAATTCCAAGGATAAGAACTAGAAGAAATTATGAAAAACGCATAATTCTACAAAGAAAACCCGGACAAAACTGGGTTTAGAATCTATCTTTATTAAGCTCTACAAGCTATGTTCTATCTATGCTGTACGCCACACTTGTCTTGCTGAATGGAAACATCCACACCTTTTGTTCTAAAAAACCAAAAGCAGAAGCAATAGCAATATTTGGAGAAAAAATAATCCATGTAGGAAAAAATAGCGAAGTGAAAAATTTCATAGGTCCACAAACCAAGATCATTGATTTAGATGGAAAAGCAGTTTTACCAGGTTTCACGGACTGTCATATCCACCTTACAACATTTGGCAAAAAATTGAAGGAATTAGACTTTAGAAATGCTACATCTATAGAGGAAATTCAAGAGAAGATAAAGGAGAAAGCTGAAAAAACAAGTCTTGGGGAGTGGATAGTTGGGTACGGATGGGATCATGAAAAATTTGCTGAAAAACGTTTACCGACAAGATATGATTTAGATCAGGCTACAACCAAACATCCAGTAGTAATCTTTAGAGTTTGCGGGCATGTATGCGTGGTTAATTCTAAAGCTTTAGAAATTTGCGGAATAACAAGCAAGACTTTCCATAACTTTGGCAAACAAATTGACAGAAAACCAGAAAATGGAGAACCAACTGGAATCTTATTTGAAAAAGCTTTAAAAATCATAAAGGGAGCCTTGGATAAACCAAGCTTTGAAGAAAGAGTTAACACTTGTCTTCTTGCATGCAGAAAAGCTGTTGAAGCTGGCTTAACCAGCGTCCACTGGATTATTGAATCAAGTGAAGAACTGAAAGCTATACAATTTATGTATAGAAAGGGAAAGCTTCCGCTTAGAGTTTACATTCTTTTCTCAGAAAAAATGCTTGATCACATCTTAAATTTAGGATTAACTTCTGGCTTCGGCAATTCCATGCTAAAAATTGGTGGATTAAAGCTTTTTGCTGATGGTTCGCTAGGTGCAAGAACCGCAGCCTTGTTTAAACCGTATGAAGATAACCAAGAAAATAATGGAATGCTCATTTATTCGCAAACTGAATTAAATGAGCTTGTTTTGAAAGCGCATAAAGCTGGTTTACAAGTTGCAGCTCACGCAATTGGAGACCGTGCAGTAAACTCCGTATTGGATGCTTTTGAAAATGCCTTAAAAATAGATACACATACTCAAAATAGGCATCGTATAGAACACGCTTCTGTCTTAAATGAGAAGCTTATTGAACGAATAAAAAAGTTAAATATCATAGTTTCGGCGCAACCACATTTTATTGTTTCGGATTTTTGGATTAAAGACCGCTTAGGTGAGGAAAGAGCAAAATGGACTTATCCACTTAAAAGCTTATTAGAAGCCGGAACAGTTGTTTGCGGAGGCTCAGACTGTCCAGTCGAACCAATTTCGCCTTTACTGGGAATATGGGCTTGCACAGCAAAGTTTCTGCATCCAAGGCAACGCCTAACCGTGGACGAAGCAATAAGACTCTACACAGTAAACGCAGCCTACGCAAGTAACGAGGAAAAAATAAAAGGAACAATAAAAGAAGGAAAATTGGCAGATTTAACAGTTTTATCAGAAGATCCATTTAAAATTGAGCCGGAAAAAATAAAAGACATTGAAGTTGCTATGACTATTGTTGGAGGAAAAATAGTATATTCAAAAGAAAAGTTAGATTGTAGGGAAATTGGATAAGGAGAAAATTTTGGATTATGAAGTTGTTCGTGAAGCCATTCTTTATGATAAGTTGGCTAATGGAAAGGTTAGGTGCGGGCTTTGTGAAAGGAGATGCACCATAGAGGACGGTTTAAGAGGTTACTGTAAGACAAGGATGAACATTAACGGAAAACTTTACACGCTTGTTTACGGAGACTTAAGCGCCCTCGAAAGCCGCCCAATAGAAATTAAACCTTTCTTCCATTACTGGCCGGGTTCAACCGCCTTGACCTTTTCAACTTGGTCATGCAATTTCAATTGCATTTGGTGCCAAAATTTCCACCTTTCAAAGGTTGAACCTAAACCCGAAAAAGCACGTTTCGTTTCTCCAGAAAAAGTTGTTAATATGGCTATTCGCAACGGAAACCAAGGATTATGCGCAAGTTTTCAAGAACCCACTTTATTAACGGAATGGAACATAGAAGTCTTTAAACTCGGTAGTAAAATGGGTCTTTATTGTTGTTACGTTTCGAATGGTTATATGACGTTAAAAGCCTTAAAACTTCTTAAAGGAGCTGGAATGGACGGCTTAAAAATTGACGTTAAAGGCGATCAAGAAGTTTATGAAAAGTATTGTGGGGGAGCAGATGTAGGAAAGGTTTGGAGAAATGCTGAATACGCAAAGAAGATGGACATTCATGTTGAAATTGTAAATCTTGTAGTAACTGGCGTTAATGATGATGAGGAGTGTTTAAGATGGATTATTGAACAACACTTAAAACATGTAGGACCAGAAACACCATTACATTTTACGCGGTATTATCCAGCCTACAAATTCAGTAATCCGCCAACAAGAATTGAAACATTAGAAAAAGCTTACAGAATGGCGAAAAAAGCGGGAGTGATGTATCCTTACATCGGGAATGTACCTGGTCACCCGTATGAAAATACTTACTGCCCAAGTTGCGGAATTCCTGTTATCAAAAGATATGGAAGTTATCTAGTTGAATGTAAAGTAACCAACGAAGGGAAATGTCCAAACTGCGGATGGGTGATTCCTATATCTGGAAGGATTTATGGAAGGCGGCTACCTTTACGTAAGTAAAAATTTATTTATAAGAAATATTACTTCTTTGTCTATCTCGGATGTTGATGTTGAATTCTGGGTCAAGACTTTTAGAGTTTCTTTGTCTTCTTTGAAGATTTTTTCTTTTTCCGTTTTTTCTGTGCTGGTCTTTTAACCTTCCTTTTCTTCCTTGAAGGCTTTTTTATTATCTCTACTACTGGTGCGACTTCCATTTCCCTTATTCTGGCTTTTGGAAACTTTTCTTTGATGGTCTGTTTAAGTTCGTTCATGTTCACGTCGCCGTAGGTTTTAACTCGAATTAAAGGAGTTCCCTCTTCATCTTGGTCTATTGAAACGGAGTATGCGGACTCTACCTCAATTGGTTTCGGTCCAGACTCGATTAGAACGGCTGGTTCTTCAAAGTTTAAACCCAATTCACCGAATTGAATAGCATGTTTCCTTTTCTTGCTTCCCATATTCAAGGCACCGATAAGCCCTATTCTTTAAAAGTCTGATTAAAAACTTGTTAAGTCCAAATAATTATTGACTATATAATGTAGCCAGTTTCCGGCGAAAATTCATCTAAAACCTTCATTATACATTCTTTCAGCTCTTCAATTGTAAGTTTACGTTTTAGTTTAGCTTCTTTCTCTAAAACGTCATCAACAATTCTGTTAATCAGTATTTGTAACCCATTTTCAATTTCTTGTGAACTAAGCATTCTCCTAACTTTCTCATCTCGTTTAACAACCTTTGAAAGTTGCGTGTATAAAATTTGAGCGAGTTTTTTCCGTCTGATTTCACTTTCCTTTTCCATAGCAAAGCTTAGTGGGTTAAGAATTTCTCTTCGTGTTTTCTCAAGTACTCAGAAGCTTGGTTTACATCCATAAAGAGCGAACTTACACGTTCT